>CAZPSP010000008.1:0-30376 GCA_964589285.1 uncultured Dehalococcoidaceae bacterium
GAAAAGCCGAAGGGCTGCATTCTCTGCAGCAAACCGGCGGAGAACAATGACGAAGCCAACTATATCCTCTACCGGGGCGAGCACAACTTCATCATGCTGAACGCCTATCCCTATAATCCGGCCCATCTCCTCATTGCGCCGTACCGCCACGCCGCTGACATGACGCTCCTCACCCCGGAGGAACGCGCCGAGCACTTCGAGATCATCAGCCATGCCGTGACCGTGCTGCGCGAGGAACTGAATCCGGCGGGCTTCAACACGGGCTCGAACCTGGGCAAGGTGGCCGGGGCCGGCATCGACGACCATTTTCACAGCCACATCGTGCCCCGCTGGCAGGGTGACACGAACTTCGTGCCCGTATTGTCCGACGTGCGGGTCATCCCGCAGGCGCTGGCGGATACATACAAGGCGCTGAAGGGGAAGTTCTAGTATCATTGCAACCTCACTCAGCCAGCAACGCCAGGCTGTCAAGCATTCTTCTGGTAACCTATAAGATACCTTTCCTGCCTGCGACCACCGCATCCATTGCGGAAAGCGGCAACCCGCGATACCATTTTCACTAACACCGGTAACACGGAGGCAGGCATGAAACAGTACGATCTCATCGTCATCGGCACCGGGTGCGGTGCGATCATCGCAGAAGAAGCTATCGCCCATGAACTGAAGGTCGCCATCATCGATAAAGGCCCGCTCATCGGGGGAACCTGCCTCAACTGGGGCTGCATTCCTTCCAAGCAGCTTATCACCTGCGCTGACAGTATCATGGGGATTCGGGAAGCGGAGCGGCTCGGCATCACCACCGATATCAAGGACATCGATTTCAGCGCCATCATGGGTCGCATGAGGGAATCACGGGCGCACAGCCAGCAGCACCTCCGGGAGTCGTATGATTCGATGACCGAGGGGGACTTCTATTACGGCCGGGCCCATTTTACGGGGGAGTACACGCTGGAGGTCAACGGTCAGGACCTCCGGGCGGACAAGATCATTATTGCCACGGGCGCACGGCCGTTCATCCCGCCGATAAAAGGACTGGAGGAGGCTGATTACCTCACCAACGAGACGCTGTTCGATCTGGAGGAGAAGCCGGCCAGCATGATCATCATCGGGGGCGGGTACATAGCCGTGGAGTTCGCACACTTCTTCGAAGCCGTGGGCACGAGGGTGACCGTGCTGGAGATGATGGACCGGCTCGTGCTTTCCGAGGAGCCGGAAATTGCGGACCTGCTCAAGACAAAGTTGAAAACACGGATGTCCGTCTATACCAGCCACCAGGCACAGGAGGTTACCAACGGGGGCAAAGGCGTCACCGTTCTGACGAAGCATGTCAAGACCGGCAAGGAGCACCGCTACACCGCGGAGAAGCTGCTCGTGGCGGTGGGAAGGCAGTCCAATGCGGACCTGCTGCAGGTGGACCGGGCCGGTATCGAGACGGACAAGCGCGGCTTTATCAAGGTGAACGAGTACATGGAAACCAACCGGAAAGGCATCTACGCGGTGGGTGATGCCAACGGGCAGGCCATGTTCACCCACATGGCCAACCGGGAAGCGGCCATCGTCGGCAATAACCTTCTTCATGATACAGACATGACGGTGGACTACCGGGTCGTTCCCCATGCCGTTTACACGTACCCGCAGATAGCCTCGGTGGGGCTGCTGGAGAAGGACGCCCGGGAGAAGTACAAGGTACGTTCGGCTGTTGTCCCATACCTGGAAACAGCCAAAGGCGAGGCCATGATGGAGGAAGACGGTTTTGCCAAGGTCGTTCTGGAAGAAGAGACAGGCAAGTTACTGGGTTTCCACATCGTCGGACCGGAAGCTCCTGATCTCATCCAGGAAGTGGTGAACGCCATGACGTCCGGCGGTGAAGGCGACGAGATCAACGAGGGCATTCACATCCACCCGGCCCTGAGCGAACTTGTTCCCACCGCTATCAACTATGTCATGTTCAGTTAAGACTATTCCCACGAGCGATGTGCGCGGGAAGCGTGAGATGTGAATCACCGTGTGGCAAGTTGGAAAATTTATGCCCGGTGATATGTTTTAACAGTCCGGGCAAAGGCTTGAATATTTTGCGGAGGAGTAAGAGGGGCGAGGTCGCAGCCGGGAGCTGCCAGGAATTCCCGGCGCTTTTTTACAGCCTCAAGAAGATTGAGTGTCCGGGCCTCTATCTCCGCTGGCGAATCAGTGTAAAACCTGGCCGGGCTGATATTGCCGATGATAACAATATTTCTTGGGACGATATCCAGTATTTCAGGGAGATTGACATCATCAATGCTGAGAGCGGCAGCGCCTGACGTGCACATTTTTTCAATAAGATGTCCCGCTTTACCGCAAATATGCAGGATACACTGTACTTTCACGGATCGAATTATGTTGCGGGTAAAGGGTAGAGAAAACCGCTCGTAGGCCGGTGCCGACAGTTGGGAGCCAGATGGTTCCGCCACAAGAATCATATCGGCGCCGGCATTAACGAGAGAGCGCGCATACCCGATAATAACTTTTTCACAATATCGGAGAAGGGTTTCTACCTTTCCGGGGTCTTTTCTTACGTCTCCATAAATCCCCGTACCTCCGAGGGTCGCAGCCAGGGTAAACGGTCCGCTTACCTCGGCTATCTTTATTACGATCAGGTTCCTGCCCAGCAGACGCATGGTTTCCAGGAACACCGGCATGCGTCCGCTCCTTTTTGGATCAGGGACGGCCAGTGTTTTCAGTGAATCGATGGTACTGACCGGATGAGTAGTAATCGACGGGAGTTTGTCATCTGTGAACTGAACGCCGCAGCCGCACGCTTCCGCCTCCAGGCTCATATCGGCAAACAGGCAAGCCGTATCGAGTTGCATCGTTTGCAGGGTATACACCGCGGCCTTGTAGTGGGCTTGTGAATCATGCAAGGTTTCTCTGATCGTAGATCCCGTCTGCAGGGCGGCAGGCGCTGCTGCAAAAGCTGCGACCATACGGCGTCCGGCCATCCTGACCGCCAAATGAAAAGGGGTTATTCTGAAAATCCATAAAAGCAGTTTGCCGGGCAGGCGCCAGAGCCTCCTCGGTCCACACCAATTAAGCCAATCAATAATTTTCATAAAGTCACGGTGCTATCGTAACTGCCAGCCGCTTGGCCAGCGCAACGATGGTGAGGATGGGCGGCAGTCCCGGAGCGACCGGTAAGACACTGGCGTCACAAACGTAAAGGTTTTCTATTTCCGTCTGTAAATCTTTATCGACAACCCTGCCGATGGCCGATGTTCCGCCGGGGTGTGCGCCCTGGACGCGCGAAACGGCTGTTCCAGACGCCCCGGCCTTTTTCAGTATTTCACTGGAAATCCTGGAACCGGCATTTAGCTTTTCTCTATCTTTCGGTGTCACGGTTTTAGATACCGAGCCGTCCGCGAAGACCTGCCCTGAGTTCTCGTCCCGTATCTTGGTCATTATGCCGATGGTCCGCTTATCTCTCATTAGACGCAATCCTTGGGCGCCCAGCTCCCTGAACCTTACATAGGCCGGATGATTGACGTATGGAGAAAGGATGAATCCATGCTCCTCATAGAAATCGTGATTTACCAGGGCCATGGAGGGTTCGTGCACCTGGTTAAGGCCTGCGGTGGTCCCATAGGTGTTCACCAGGAGGTCGACAAACAGCCCCGTCCCTGCATTTTTGATACCGGAATTCAACAGGATTACCGGCGTTCCCAGGCCCCCGGCGGCAACGATAACGGTGCCCGCTTCCAAAGTACGGAGCCCCTGAGTACCTTTCACGGTAACGCCGGTCACACGTCCCCCGGAAGAATTGACGGACAGACAGCGGGTCCCATACCATACCTGAGCGCCGCCGGCAGTCGCCTCCTTCAGGTATTCAAGCGACGTCCATTTAGCCTGATGAACACAGCCCAGGGTACATTGCCCGCACTTGCGGCAGGCTTTGGCGTCGATGAACTTGGGCATAAATTCCATAGAATAACCGAGTTCCGCTGCTGCCTTCCTTATTTCCCTTGATCCGTCGGAAAGAAGCCGCTCGGCGAGGGGTGCGACCCTCAGTTCTTTTTCCGCTTCGCCGAGTTCATTGATAATGTCCACGCCCAACAATGCCAATTCTTTTTCCAGGCATCTCACTCCATTGCCGCATGACACGATGGAAGCCCCGCCGGCCATCAGCGTACGCCAGAGGATGACACCTTCTCGGGACAGCTTCGGCATTTTCAGGAGCAATCCCTGCAAGTCATAGATACGGGTAGAATCAAGGAATGTGCCGATCGATGTCTCCGGCTTTCCGGTTTCAATGACGAGGGGTTGTTTACCTCTTTTCGTCAATTCACGGGCAAGCGTCGCGCCACCGGTCCCGGAACCAATGATTATGTATTCGAATTTTTGAGCGGCCATTTTTCTTCTCCCGTAAAGGGGACACTACAATTGCAATATAATAATCACTTTCACCAGTACTGTCAATATATTCAGGTGAAAAAACCTGGGTAGTAAACATGTAATACCCGCCTTGCTACTTCGTATATGTTCATGTAGAGTTTCCTCAGAGGTACAACCGTGAAGCTACGTACCGCAATAAACAACCTGGCGGTCTACGGCCTGGCCCACGCCGCGGTGGACGGTGTCTGTGCCGCTGTCCTATTCAGCATGCTCCGGGCGGAAGTATTCAGCCTGGTAACAATCGGGTATCTGTTCCTGGCTTACAACGTGATCGCGTTCGGACTTCAGGCGGTGGTAGGGGTGCTGGTGGACAGGCTTAAAGCTCCGAGGCTCTTCGCCGTGCTGGGAATGGCCTTCACGGTACTGGCGGCGTTCATCTACCTGCGGCAGCCGGTAGCGGCGGTCATCCTGCTGGGACTGGGTAATGCCGCTTTTCATGTTGGGGGAGGGGTCATCAGCCTTAGCCTGACGCCGCGGAAGGCGACCGCGCCGGGCATCTTCGTGGCGCCGGGGGCGCTGGGGCTGCTGGCGGGGACACTGCTCGGCAAGAGCGGCGAATTCTCCGCGTTAACCGTGCTCATCGTGATGCTCGTCCTGGCGGTCCTGGTATTCGTCATCCCGAAGCCGGAGATATACCGCCCGCAGAAGCCGGTCCCGAGGGAACGCTCCTACGCATTCGAGGTCATCATCGTGCTCGTGCTGTTCTCCATCGCCATCCGTTCCCTGGTGGGCACGGCGCTCGTCTTCCCGTGGAAAACGGAGACGGACTTGCTCGTCATGTTGACCGTGGCGGTGGCGCTGGGTAAAGGCCTTGGCGGCCTGCTGGCGGACAGGCTGGGGTGGATGCTTATTGTTGTTGCACTGGTATGGTCGATACCGTTCCTGGCAATGGGCGGGAAGGCGCCTGCGGTGGGGATGACCGGCGTTTTTCTCTTCAACATCACCATGCCTGTAACGCTCGTCATGGTCTCCAATCTGATGCCGGGAAAGCCGGGGACGGCTTTCGGGCTGACCTGCCTGGCGCTCATCGCCGGGGCGCTGCCGGGGTTTACCGAGTTCAAAACGAGCCTGGACAACCCGGTGTTCATCGTTCTCGTGGTTGCAGTATCGGCGGCGGTGCTGTACTACAGCCTGACGAGGTACCGGCATGAGATCGGCCTTTACCCGGTAACAGGGCCGGAAAGCGCCGATGGATTGAGAGAGGTGAGTGAACCATGAACGTGCTCATGATATTGACGGCATTCCGGGACATGCTGCCCGGAGGCACGGACATAGATTTCGACGCTGCCGGATTGCCGATCCTGCCGGGCGGGTTCGTTGCCATCCTCGCAGCGGGAGGGATAGTGGTGACCCTGACCAATATTCATTGTGAAAGCGCTGGTCGAAAAAACGAGAGAAACGGAAACGTTTCTCCGGAAAGAGAGTAGTATATGGGTTTTCTGTTATTAGCGGATGCTGTTTTCTGGCCGATACTTGTCGGTCTCGGAGCCATCATTGTGGTAGGTATCGCGGTGCTGGTGGCGATCGGTTTTGCGGTGAGGCTGCTCATCAAGCGGCGGCGCGACCGCGTCAACAATGCTTGAGACTATCGGCCTGTTCATAGCAGCTTTGGCGCTGACCGTCGTCATCGAGACGGGTCTGGCCTGGCTGCTCGGCCTGCGAAGTAAAAGAGCGCTGACCACGGTGGCCCTCATTAATGTCGCCACAAATCCGCTCGTCAACTACCTGCTGGCGGTCAATCGATATTTCGATCTCATCCAGACGGAATGGGCGCTTGTTCTTGGTCTGGAGATGGCCGTTGTCATCGCCGAATGGCTGGCACTCGTGTATGTCCTGGGACTCGGCAAATGGAAAGGTCTATGGTTGTCCGCCGCCCCGAACGGCGCCTCCTTCCTTATCGGGTGGCTGATCTTCCGCTGACGGGACCTTCTCTAAGTCCAACGGCTTGCCGGCAATCACGAAAAACAAAATATTGCCATCCTTAGGTGCGAGATGGTTCTTGACAACCACCCTAAATAGGACTATCCTCCTTAGAATACAAAGCATCTTTCACGAGGAAACGAGGGGGTACAGGAGAAGGATATGACTGAAAACAAGGAACAACGACAGTACGTCAAAGACAGTGTAGAATCGAAAAAGCCGGAAAAGTGTCCGAAATGCGGCGGCACTAATATTACGCATTGTCCGGGAGGTTCAAGCTTGAAAGCGGTACCCGGCATCTGGTGGAAATGCGAATCCTGTAAGCACGAGTGGTAATATTTACGCAACAGCGGACCCAACGGGCTGACCGGTTCTCCGATCAACTTCACATAAAATTGCAAATTCTCAGGAGATGATATATCATAAGAGTATAGCCGGTTTTGGTGACGTATCACTTCTTGAAATCCTGCCAGATTTACATCAAGTATTGGATGACCCGAACTCCAGCTAATTCTTAAAGAGAGGAGGGCATCCAATGAGTTTTCAGGACAAAACCCTTACCTGTTCCGATTGTAAAAACCCTTTTACGTTCAGCACTGATGAGCAGGAACAGTTTCACGCGCGCGGGTATACCAATGAACCCAAACGCTGCCCGGATTGCCGTCAGGCAAGGAAAGCGGAACGCTACAGTTCCAGCGGAAACAATTACAGTTCCAGCAATGGGGAGAGGAGCTTCGGCTTTTCGACTTCACGGGAAATGTTTCCGGCCGTCTGCGCCACCTGTGGTAAAGCCACAACGGTCCCGTTCCAACCCCGCCAGGACCGCCCGGTCTATTGCAGCGATTGCTACCGAAAAAGATCAGGCAGATAACCTCAAAAAAAATGCGGGCTGGGTAATTCCAGCCCGCTGATTCCCCTTTTTGCCGGAGAAGGATTCATTCATGACCGTCAATCAATTAAAATTTACCATCGCATTCGATGAACAGGATGAGGAATTTGTCAGGCAACTGGCGGGAGACATCGGATGCCGATATTCCAAAGCCAATGCCCGGACCTACAACCTCAGTAAATCCGAACCGGATGTTCAATCCGGAGCGGGTGTGTTTGCCTGGGTCCACAAGCACAATAAAGACCACTTCTGGGTCTCAACCCGGAAGGACTGGGTGGAACAGGCCAAAGCCATGGTGCAAGCCGGTGAGAACCAATCGGACATGAGCTGTTTTCCCCGGGTCACGCAGCACGCTGATGACAGCGTCTGCCTCGATACCAGTTTGAACTACCAGAAATCCGTGGCAGTATTGAGTCTGATACAGGATTCCAGGTAGCAGGACCGGTCACTAAACCGGGCTGCCTGATGCCATACTTGCGCGCCTAGGCCATCACAGGCACACCGGCGGCAGCTTCTCTTCTATATTCCAGTAACAGAGAATGGATCAGTTCTTTGACGGTGGTAATGGATTCCAACCGGAAAGCATTGGCACCGGCAAAAGCAAAACCTTTTTCCAGAATGCCTTTCTTGGCGTTGGTGAGGGCGGCGCTGATGCAGTAGGGTGAATTGTCCACGTCGCAGGTCTTCAAGCATTTCCAGGGACACTTGATCGGTTTTTTAAGCCCTGCTGTAACCTTCTCAAGGAAACTGTTCCTGATGGCCCGGCCCGGCAGCCCGACCGGGCTGTCGATAATGATGAGATCTTCCTTCTTGCAGGCTACGTAGGCGGCTTTGAATTCAATTGACGCGTCACATTCATCGGTAGCCACGAACCTTGTCGCCATCTGTACGCCCTGCGCCCCTGATTGCAGCAGACGATAGATATCAGCGCCCGAGTACACGCCGCCCGCGGCAATAACGGGTATATTTTTCCCGAATTCCCCTTCAAACGGCCGCAGTTCGGCGATCACACCCGGCAGAATCTTTTCCAGAGTATAATCAGGGTCAATAATCTGTTCTTTTCTGAAACCCAGATGTCCGCCGGCCAGCGGACCTTCGACCACCACGGCGTCCGGTACATGATTGTAGTGCTTCTTCCAGTATTGGAATATCAAGCGGGCTGCTCGTGCAGACGAGACGATCGGGACGACTTTTACGTCCGGTTGTTGATTGCCGTGTGGTAATAAGGAGTCGGGGACATGGAGCGGCAGCCCCGCCCCGAGAAATACCAGGTCAACACCTTCCTCGACGGCTACTTCGAGGAGTTCGTAATAGTCGCTCAGGGCCACCAGGATATTCACGCCGATGATGCCGTCCGTCAGTTTCCTGGCCCTCTGGATTTCCCGGCGCAGCGCACGTTTATTGGCTTCCTGGAAACTGGTATTAAAGTCAGCCTCGAGCATGCCGATACCTGTGGCGGAGATAACGCCGATACCTCCCTCGGCGGCAACGGCCGAGGCCAGGCCGGACAGGGAAATACCAACACCCATGCCGCCCTGGACGATGGGGATTCGGGGTTCCAGATTACCAATGCGCAGATGGGGCATGTGTATATCGAACATACTGCACTCTCCGAATGGTTATTATTCGTTTAACAGGGTGGGACGGGGTTAATTTCCGCAGTCCACGTGATGAAAAAAAAAGCTCATTTCCGTACGGCGGGAAGAGCCGCCGGCTCAAGCAGGAAGGAGAGATGATGTATGGTCGAAAAATAAAAACAGACTGGATGACCCCATTCCTGAAAACTCTAGTTAGAGTTCGGGCCATCCGATACGTGAGGTGAGATGTAGAAAAACGTCATAACCTAAACTGGAACTTACTGTAATTATACCACAAAGAATCCTGCCGGGTATGCAAGCCCGCTCAGGCTGGGCTGCACAGGCCGAGCCGATGGGAGTAGTACCGCTCCTGCCGTGATTGACCGAAGAGGCCTGAGAAATCACTTGCAGCAGTCCTATATTCTATTGACGGATGATAGAATTCGAACCGGGAAGAGATGTTGTCGGAAAAACCGGAGATTATGTTTGTAAAGAATCCATGCTATAATCGGCGTAAATGACGTACGATCCGGTCCAGGCGGAACAAGAGTGGCGACATCAGCCCGGTCATGCCCGGCGACGGCAAATCACTGCTGAACGACACCTTTTCCCGCACCGGCTTATCCATCAGGCGCTGACGGAGGCGTTGGAAGCAGCAGGCTGTAAAGCAGGCGATTCGGTGCTGGACATTGGGTGCGGTTCCGGGACGGACGCCGACCATTTCAGCCGGCTCACCCGGAACGTAACCGGCGTTGACGTAGCGGCGGATGCCCTGGCCGCCTTCTGCGCCAGGGGGTACGCTCCTGTTCTGGCCGATGCCGGGAAACTGCCGTTCCCGGACGGCGCCTTTGACTACGTTGTCTGCCCGGCGGTGTTGCACCACCTGGTCGGGCAGGGCGGGCTGGAAAAGTATTTGAGGGAGTTCGTCCGGGTCCTCCGCCCGGGCGGGTACGTCATAGCGCTGGAACCGAACATACTGCACCTCTCCGGCCTGCTGATGAACATCGCCAACAGCATCAGTCCCGGCATCACCGGCCTTGTCCCGCACGAACGGGCCTTGCTGCCGTTTCACTTGAAGAGAGTATTCAGTAAAGCTGGTCTGGAGCCGGTACATTGCGCGGCGGCATCGTATACCTGGAACCGGCTGCCATTATGGGTTTCCAGGTTTATATCCCGGGTGGAAAAACCCTTCCGCAGCCTGGGACCTTTCCGTTACCTGGGATGGTTCACGGTAGTCACGGGGCACAAACTTCGCTAGGTCCCCTTCCGTGTGACAAAATCCCCTTGACATTATGAGTACACATGTTCTATATTGATAGTGCCTTAAGAGCTGTTTCACGGTTTGCCAACCACTTGCAGCGTGTTAGAATAAGATGAATCGATTCATCGGGAGTACATCATGAAGCAGACCATGCCTGCTACCTGTTTCGGGAAACATGAAATCCGCTGGGGCGAGAAGACTTATGTCATGGGCATCTGCAATCTCAGCCCGGACTCTTTTTCCGGTGACGGCATCGGGCCGGACGTAGACGCCGCAGTGGCGCAAGCCGTACGTATGGTGGCGGAAGGGGCGGACATCATTGACGTGGGCGGCGAATCCACCCGTCCCGGTACCAAGCCGAGCGATGACATCCAGCAGGAACTGGACCTCGTTCTGCCGGCCATCCGGGCCATCTCGGCGGCGGTCTCCGTGCCGGTCAGTATCGATTCCTACAAGTCCGGCGTCGCTATGGAAGCCCTGAAAGCCGGGGCGAGCATCGTCAACGATATATGGGGACTCAAGTACGACCCCAGGCTCGCCAACGTAGCGGCGGATGCCGGAGCGCCCATCATTCTCATGGCCAACGAGCGGGACGCACCGCCGAAAGCCGGTATCCTGGCTAAGGTGATGGCGGACCTGGAATACGGCATCCGCACCGCCGAGGCCGCCGGCATACCGCCGGAAAACATCATCGTCGATCCCGGCTGCGGCTTCGGGAAGACGCTGGAACAGAACCTGGAACTCGTCAACCGGCTGGGCGAATTGAAACGATTCAATAAGCCCATTTTACTTGGGACGTCCCGCAAGTCCATGATCGGCAACGTGCTGGACCTGCCGCCGGAAGACCGCCTGGAAGGCAACCTGGCGATAACCGCCATCGGCATCGCCAATGGGGCGGACATTGTGCGGGTGCATGACGTGAAAGAGACCGTTCTCGTGTGCCGGATGAGCGACGCCATCGTAAGGAGAGGGTCCGTTGATGACTGACCTGGCACGCGTGTTCCTCGGGCTCGGCTCAAACCTCGGCGATCGCCAGAAGAACCTGGACCGGGCGCTGGCGTACCTGCAGGAGCGGTTGCGCGTTATCAAGGTATCCAAAATATACGAGACGGACTTCATCGGCAAGGCCGGGCAGCCTCGCGTCCTGAACCTCGTCTGCGAGGTCAATACCCGGCTCTCCCCGGAAAATCTGCTGAAGCTGGCCAAAGGCATCGAAATCAAAATGGGCCGCAAGGGCAGCAGCGGGGATTCAAGGATTATCGATATCGATATCCTGCTCTACGGGGAACTAGCGGTGAACCTGCCGGACCTGGTAATACCGCATCCCCGCATGGCTGAGCGGGAGTTCGTGCTGGTGCCGCTGGCGGAAATAGCCCCGGACGTGGTCCATCCGGTATCTTGGAAAACCATCAAGCAACTGCGGGAAGCTATCAAGGAAAAGCAGGGCGTTTTGCCGTGGGAGGGCTGATGAACCGGGAAATAATCGACGATATGATGCGCCGGGACCGCGAGGCCTGGGAAGAATTGACCGCGATACTCGACGCCAATCCAGACCGCAGCCTCCACGAAGCGGGATCGCCGCTCTGGACCAGCCGGGACGCCTATGCCCACCTCGCCCGATGGATGGAATACGGGACCCAGGCCATCAAGACGTTATTAGCGGGCGGTACCGTTCCGGAACGAACTGAGACCGACGACGAAATCAATGAGCGCTGGCGCCGGGAGGACAGCGATATGAGCCTGGATGAAACCCGGCAGTGGGCCGGCTGCGCCCTGATGGAGCGGGAACGGATGCTGGAGAGCGTGCCGGAATCGCGGTGGGGCGGGGACATCGAAAAATATGCCCGGTGGAACGGCGAGACCCATTTCCGCGACCATATTTCCTACATTACCCTGACGGACGACCGACCGGTCCCATCGACCTTACCGGCGGCGATGACCGCACTACGAGGAGGCGGTATGTACGAGATTGTGGTGGAAAACCACTTCGAGGCGGCGCATTACCTGCGGGGCTACCAGGGCAAGTGTGAGGCCATGCACGGCCACCGTTACCGCGTGGTGGTGCACATTGAGGCCGATCAGACCAACGACGTCGGGCTGGCGCTGGACTTCACCGTGGTGAAGAAATATTTGAACGCTGTCCTGGACCGGTTCGACCACACCTGCCTCAACGATATTGCGCCGTTCAACGAGATTAATCCTTCAGCAGAGAACATCGCCTCGACGATTTTTACCGAGATGGCGGAAAAACTGGCGGCGGAACCTGCCAGGCTGACGGCGGTGGAAGCCTGGGAGACGCCTTTCCAGGGAGTTATTTACCGGCCGGCGTAGAGGGAGTTCTCGTAGGTCGGCTCCTGCTTTGCGGCAGCCGCCATCCCTGGTACAAACCCAATGGGCAGCGCGGGCATGTTGCCCGCGGACAGGCAGGGACGCCTGTCCGGCCCGTAACAATGATGATACCTACCCAAACATAAGGGCATAAAGGGGTTTGGTGTCTAGTAACCAGGTTTCGGGGCTATTTCTGCGGCGGCAGCAGGTTGGGGATGGTATCTTCGATGGGGTAATCGGCGGGGCAGACGGAGCAATGCAGGTTCCCGGAAACTATCTCTCCGTTCTTTTCTTCCGTGATGGTCAGTTCCAGGCTGCCGTGGCAGACGGGGCAGGCCAGAATGTCCAAGAGACTATGCTTCATGGTTGCAGTATAACATAATCGGGAAAAGCAGCGTCATCCATGCCGGAAAGACCGGTGAGGCGGTGTGGTTGGAATTGCGGAGCGTATTTGTCCGTTCCCACATGGTCATGGAGGTTGTGGAGCCTTTCAGCGACAGCGGCGGAGGGCAGGGAAGTTATATCCACCGGGCGTGAAAAATAGAACCCCTGGATGATACGGCAGCCGGCCTCCAGGACGCGGAGGGCTTCCTGTTCCGTTTCCACTCCTTCCGCGATGACCAGCGAACCTGTCCGTGCGGCGAGCTGCACGAGCGTCTTGACGGCCAGGCTGGCGTGCTCGTTTTCCGTCATCTCGCGCACCAGTGAGATGTCTATCTTCAAAACTTCCGGCTGGATGAAGGAGATACGGACCGGATCGCAGGGGAAGGTCCCGAAGTCGTCCAGGGCCAGCTTGAACCCATACTTGCGGCAGGCGCCGGCGAAGTTTTCCAGTTCTTCCCCCTTGTCTACCCGGCACTCGTCCACTTCCACGATGATGTTGCCGGGCAGGATATCGCAGCCAGTAGCGGTCTCGTACAGATGCCGGGGAACGGAGGGGTCCGAGATCACATCCGGATGCACGTTGAGGAAGAGGCGGATATCGTCTTCATGAGAGAAACAGGAGGCGAAAGCCCGGATGACGGCCTCGCGGCACCGGCGGTCCAGGTCGGCCAGGTACCCGCCGCGTATGGCTTGTTCGAAGAGGATGTATGGCGTGATGATGTCGCCGTCGCTGTTCACGCCCCGGATAAGACCTTCATAGCCGCAAACGGCCTCATGCGCTACCGAGACAATAGGCTGGAAAACGGCACGGAGCTTGATATGGCCCGGCATTCTCTTCGTGGTGCTACCTGTTTGCATAGTACTAATGTAGGGGATAGGAAGTTCCGCGACAATAAAGCACGCCCTGACGGGGGTAAGGGTACACACCAAATTCCTGGCATGGGAAAACGGCAGGCAGAGTGCATGTTTTGATACCGTTTCCGTAACTGTGTCATGAATGGTTCTGATCGCTGTTTGTTCCGGCAGCCTGGTTCACGGCGGCTACCGCAGCAATATAAGCCCGGCGGAGCGGCGGCAGGTCATGCGGAGGTATCTTTTGTTCCATGGCTAGCTTGGTGAGCCGGATGTTACGCATCAGGGCGTTACGGTCTTCCAGTCTGGTAATACATACTGAGATATGGGCGAGGCTGTTGAGTATTGTGCCGAAGACAAGCGGGCTGCCCGCGGAATGCCGTATCTGAATGTAGGCAATATCGAGCATATCCTTGAGACGAAGCGGCCGGGTCACAACCCTGAGCCGGCCTGAACCATCGTAATGTGCGGTTTCCGGTGCGGTCCGCTCCGCCAGGCGGCAGAGGCTGGAACCGAGCCAGTCTACGCAGATACCGGCAGTGTAGGGATCGTTGATGCTGGGAGAGAGCGCACGAGTGGCTATCATTGCCAGGCGTTCTATGGAGAGCCGGATATCCTGTTCGGTGGTGCGTTCATTGCCGAGATTGAAAGCTCCCCTTAAATCGCGCAGCACACTATCATCCAGGTGTTCACGCGGCCAGGCCAGCCCGAGTTCTCCCCGGTAGGGAACGAAATCACCCGGGATATGGGCCAGAGAAATGATAAGGTCATTTTTCTCGGCTGTGCTGATGAGCTTGGCAATGTCATGGGTCTGAAGAAAACCCGGGTTCACGGTGATTATCGGTAAGGCCTGGGTTTCGAAGTCAGCCGGCAGGACAACCTGGGCGTGCCCGGAGTCATTTTCTTCAGAAGGTTCGGGCAACGCGCGCTGGATGGAATGGTCAAGCTCCCGGATCACGGCGGAGATCGTCCGGTTTGACTGGATGGATTTTGCCATCACGTGAATAAAGTTGATCAGAAAGATAATGCTGGAGGCAGCCAGCAGCAAGGCCAAGGTAATACCGGTCTGCGGCAGCGTTTCTCCCGTAGCGCCGCGCAGGCTGGACAACGTGAACAAGCTGTAAATGAACGTGCCGGAAAAGACCCCGAGCGTCAGCTGTGTGCTCCTGTCCTGCATGAAATTTTTTACCAGTTGCGGCCCGAACTGGCTGGCTGACTGGGACAGCACGACAATCGTTATGGAGAACACGACGCCGGCAACGGTGATGGTGGAACTGGCAATGGTGGAAAGGATCGAACGGGCGCTTTCCACGCCGCCGAAAGAAACCCACCAGAGGGTGATCCCTTCTTTGCCCAGGAAGGTATCGACCCACGTCATGAGGTACGATAGGCCGATGGCTACCGCCACCATCAAGCCGGGGGTAAACCACAGGCTTGACCGGAGGGTATACCAGAGACCGAAAAGTCTGGTTATCATCTAGGCTCCCTTCCCTTTGGTATGGTCTTCTGGACCGTATCATGGCTTGATGAGTATTTGTTCCTCTTCTTCCTCTGCGGAAACACGCAGGACGTAGCGGTAAAGCTGGACGATGGTGGATGCCAGCGGCACCGCCAGGACGAGTCCCCAGAATCCAGCCACTGCGGCGCCGACAATGATGAGCACTACAGCCACGGCCGGGTGGATATGCATGAACTGTCCCTGTATTCTCGGCACGAGAAGGTTGTTCTCAATGAGCTGAACGGCGAAAAAGATGACGGCGACCCAGATAACTTTTCCAGGGTCGATAGCCAGGACGATGAGGCCGGCGATGACTCCGCCAATCCACGGTCCGAGAACGGGAACGAGTTCTGTCATGCCTGCTACGACGCCCAGACCGACGGCGATAGGTAAATCTATAATAATGACGAGGCCGATAAACGCCAGGGTGCCGACGAACAGGCCGGTTACGAGTTGGGCGCGCAGGTAGCCGCCAAGGACGTCGGTAATGATATGGCTGGTGTTCCTCAGGTGGTTCCCCGCTTTCCCCGGGAGCCAGTTGAGGAAACCTTTACTGAGCAGTTCATGGTCCTTGAGGAGATAAAAGAGGAAAATGGGTAAGGTGGCGAATCCGGAAATATAGGTGAATGAACTCGGTATCCAGTTAATAATCCCGGTGAACAGGTTTTGGACGGCCTCTCCCAGGAAATTTCCGAGGTTTTGGTCTATGTCGAGCCCGTTTTCCGCGATGTCCGGAAGCCATGATCGCAGGTTGCTCAACCATTGCTGAATGGTCTCGAAAGCGGTAGTGAAGTATTCCGGGGCGTTATCCACGATATCGGCAAAAGCGTTTATGGCGGCGGTAACCGCGTAGAAACCGATGGAACCGATGATACCGAGGATGAGAATGAAAACCAGTATAATAACAGCGATGCGCTTGGCGGTTGACCATTTTCCCGGTTTGGGCAGTTTCCGCTCGATCCAGGTAGTGACCGGAAGGAGGAGGTAGGCCAGTACCAGGCCGATGAAGAACGGGAGGGCGATATTGCGCAGCCACCACAACAGCAGGAATGTCAGGACCAACACTATCGTAAGAACGATGATGCCGCCGTGCCTCCATACAATATGCCTGGCGCCGTTCAATCGAATTATCTCCGGTCCGAGCTGGTACCACCATACTAAGGTGCTATCCGGGAGAAAACGATACGTAAAATCTAGTATTTACGTATGTACGGCTACGTACCCGCCCCACTATAATGATAAATGACATGTATCCATCGCTATTAGCGCAGCTTGAGCGTTCTGCCAGGCAGATGCTTGCCTGGTTCTTCAAAACGTTCGTTTTCGCCACGGCGGAATTGAAGGCGGAGACAGAACGTTTTTTCATGACCGGTGAAACGGCGTTCCGCTATTTCGAGTGGCTGCATGTGGCGGGAATGAGACAGCGTTACCCCGTCCGATGGAAGCTTATCATGGCTGATTTTCTGGCCGCGTACTTCAGGCTTGTCGTACTCGGCGCCGCCGGAACGTTCTGCGGGATGGCCCTGTTCAGCCTTGCCGGATAAGAGCCGGGTGAGGCCCCTATCCGGCTTGGGCTTTTTTACCGTCTTCTGATAACGAAGTTATATACCAGGCTGATGATGAGCAGCGCCAGGAATATCCAGAACAGGATAAAGGCGATATCCGTAGCGGCATCTACGATCCCACCGAAGCCGAATATGGCGGCCACGATGGCGACAACGAGAAACAGTACTATCAGACCTATCAAACCCTCCTCCTTTCACCGAGAATGCCTCGGATACCAAAGCTAGGCCACGGCAGCTTCACGGGAGCGGTATTTTTCAACCGGATGCTCTCCCTCGCTCTCGAACCGGTAATCGCGTCCGTTCTTCTTGATGTTCTCTTCGATCACCTGATGGCTGGGCGTGCCGCCCGCGTTCACGGTGTTCTGATACATCTCGTAGCGTGAACCTGACGGCAGCCGGTCTACAGGGATATATTCCGTATCCTTGGCTGTCAGGTTTACCTGGGTCTCCAGGACATGCCGGACATAGTCTTTATTCGGCTGGAAAATGGTCAGTTCCGGCAACTGGTCCGGGTACATTTCTTCCGGGTCCTTGTTCTCGTATTTTTTCGTCATGTCACAGGCTATTCTCAGGTGTTCCAGTTCATCTTCCAGGTGGCTTTGCCACATTTCCTTAATGCGCCTGTCCTGTTCCGTTTCCATGCAGGAGTAGTACAGGTAGCATTCGTTGTATTCATGGAGCACCCACATATCGAACCAGGATACCGTCGGGTCTGCCAGGGACTCGTAATGGGAGACATGCTGCTCTTCGATCTGGGCGATCTCGGCGTAGAGGCCCCTCCCGAGCATAGAATCCGGACGGCCTCCCACGTTCATGTAAAAGTTCATGGTCTGTTGTTCTCCGGCCACGATGGTCATGACGTGCAGTTTGGTAAGGATGTCAGCTTCTGAATCGCGGTAAGGCTTTCGTATTTCGTCCAGGGGATAGCGGTGTTCCAATTGCGTCGGCCTGCCCACGGTTATCTCGGTGAGACCGCCGCATATGGTTTCCGCTCGCTTGCCCTCGGTCATTTCCAGCAGGTTGGCGTAGCGGTAGAGATGGTCGAAGTCTTCCAGCAGGGCAAAGTCCAGCGCCGCGCGGACGTTGGGGTCCGGCTCGGTCCGGGCCAGGTAGGCGGTCAGGTCCACGGCCACCTGCTCGTAACCGATGGTGATTTCCAGGGTTGATTCGTCCGCCGGCGGCAGCCAGTTGATCATCTTCTGTTGCTGCTGCTCGATGCGCCGGGAGAGTGCGAGTTGCTGCTTGAGGGCGAGGTCGTCCGTATGGCGGGCGAACTGGTGCCCGAACCAGACGGCTTCCGCTTCGATGCCGTTCATGAGGATGACCCTCGTCCTCGTATAAGGATGGACTTCATTCTTGTTGTAGGGTTTGATATTGATCTCAGACCAGTTGCGTATCTGTTTTTCAACGGGCCTGCCTTTTTCTCTGAACGGATTAATTGCCATTATCTTCCTCCCTTCCTCCGGGTTCCGTTCATCGGATTGGTTGTGTTGTTCGCTTATTTGATCGGCTATTCTTTTTTCTCAACCCATTCGCCACGGTCGTTCTTTTCATACTTTTGTTCAACCGCTGCCCAGGCCACCTTGTGGGCTGTTTCTTCCAGGGAAGCATCGCCGCGGCGTTGGGACGGGTCGCGGTACCGGTCGATGGCGCTGTCATGGGCTTCCTGGTAAATGTGTTGCGCGTGCTCCGGCAGCTTTTCCTTTACCATGTCCGGCAGGTTTTCCGGCGTTCTCTCCTTCTCCGGCATTAGCGCCTCCTTTTACAGACGCCGGAGACCGGGCCGGTCTCCGGCGGCCGGTTTAGACTCTGGCTTTCTCGCTCTCGAACTGTTCGGCGATCTTCGCCATGCGGTCCTCCGGAATGAGCTTGCGGGCTTTTGAGAATATCTTGCCTTCTTCTTCTTCGATATGGTGCTCGATCATTTCCTTGAGCACGCTAATCTTGGCGTCCCAGTGTTCATCACCGGCGGACATGTCCTCCAGTTCATTGAGGAAGACCTTGGCGGCGTGGTGCTCCTCCACGGCTTCGAGCGCGTCTTCCTTTGCTTCACGATCTTGTTGAAGGACGGGATAGAAGTACTTCTCTTCGCCTCTCATGTGAGGCATCAGCTCATGCCTGAGCTTGCTGAAAAGCCGGTCTTTTTCCGGACCGGAACTCGAGGATTGGATCTGTTGAAAGACCGATTTCACCATTTCATGTTCCGAGTGCAGGGTGTCCAGTAGTTTTGCCATTGTAACCTCCAATACTATCCGTTGATTATTCTTCCCCCGTTGGGGTGTAGTACCTGGCCGGTCATGTAAGATGAATCTTCCGAGGCCAGGAAAAGGTAGCAGGGCGCGATCTCGGCGGGCTGGCCGGCGCGGCCCATGGGCGTGTTTTCTCCGAATGATTCCAGCTTCTCTTCCGGAAAGCTCGTCACCAGGGGCGTCCAGACCGGCCCCGGCGCGACCGCGTTGACGCGGATACCCTTACCGGCCAGGGACACGGCCAGAGACCGGGTAAACGCCACGATCGCTCCCTTGGTGCTGGCATAATCTATGAGCGTGGGATGGCCCTGGTAGGCTGTTACTGAGGTTGTATTGATAATAACGCCGCCGACTTCCATATGCTCCAGGGCGGCCCTGGTCAAATAGAACATACCGAATATGTTGGTACGGAACGTGTGTTCCCACTGTTCGGAGGTGATATCCAGCAGCGATGGCTGCGGGAACTGCACGCCGGCATTGTTGACCAGGATGTCCAGCTTCCCGAATCCCCGTACAACCCGGGCAATAATGTCCCGGCAGAACGCCTCCTCACGGATATCCCCGGCGTAGAGGCGGCATTCCCGGCCTTTTTCCCTGACCTTTTCTTCCGTCTTCCGGGCGTCTTCATGTTCATCATAATAGACGGCGGCGATATCCGCGCCTTCATCAGCAAAGAGAATCGCTACCGCCTGCCCGATGCCGCTGTCCGCCCCGGTGATCAGCGCCTTTTTACCATTCAATTTTCCGGAGGGTGTACGCCGGCGTTCTTCCTGCGGGGAAGGTTCCATATCTTTCTGCAGGGCCGGCTGCCGCTCCTGGTGCTGGGCCGGAAAGGCTTTATCCGCGGGGGGCATCGCTTCCTCCTTATAAGTAGAGTGGCAGCATACAGCATACTGCCACTCCTCTCCAATCTAACTGTTTCGTACTATTTGAGCTTGCAGAATTCGTACTGCACCTCATTGGCCCGGGTATATTTCCGTTCGGGAAGCCGATCGAACAACTTAATGACTTTTTCCGGCGCACCGTTAGATCTGGCAGTGCTGGAGATCTTAGTATTATTGGCCGGAAAGCTGACGCCTTTGAGGTACCGGGCAGACTGAGCGGCGTTTATGCCCGAATTGTGGTTCCAAGCCTCTCCACCGTTCCGTCTACCTCTCTCGGCCGGGGCTTCACCTGGCATGGTCTTCTCCTCGATACATATGGTTCAGTCCGGCTATTTCATCTTGCCGAATTCCTGTTCGACATCCGTTGGATAGTCATACTGTCGCTCAGGCAGCCGGTTGAGATATTCCATTACTTCTTCCGGGGCGCCGTTGGACTTTGCGGTGCTGATCACAGTATTCCTGTCAGCGGGAAAATCGATTCCCTTCATGAACTGGGCCAGCATTGCAGCACTGATCTTCGCCATAATTCCACCTCCTTACCTGTCTTTTTCACCGCCTCTGGGGCAGTACTATATCAAGTCTATTTTTAGACTCAAACAGGCACAATCTGTGTTTGCACCTATCCGATGGTGGCTGTTTCCCACCGGTGAAAACCCCTATTTATCGTCTCGTCTTCCGGTAATTAGGTAATTACGATTTTGAATTCGAAAATCCTACGTAGGTATAATAATAGTAGGATGACCATACTTATTGCTATCAATACGAGAGACGCTCTCATCATGGGGGCGGACAGCCAGGGAACGGTGACCCGGCCGTTTATTTCACCGCAGGACCTTTCAGGGTTCTTCGAACGTGATAACGGCCAGCGGCTGAAGGTAGGCCCGGACGGGGAGCCTGTCCTGAATGATTGGGCCAAAATCGCCTGCAAGACCAGACACATACCCTACAAGAGCTATACCCTGGTTGACAAGATGCACTCTCTCAAACCGCTGAACATGGGCATCATGTCCAGCGGGATATCAGCCATCGGAGATCGCTCTATCAAGAGCCTGCTCGGTGAGTTCATGACGACGGCCGTTTTCACGGAACTCAGCCTGGGTGACTACACCCTCAGGGAGACCTCGGAACAACTGCTGGCGTTTTTCCGGCAGCGTTACCTGGAAGAATATCCCGAGGAGGGCCCGGACCTGGACCTGATGCTGTGCGGCTATGACAACGATCGTTATACCGCCGGCGTTTCCCGCATCCACGTGCACGCGGGGAGCCTGACCGAACCGGACTATGATTTCTGCATCTTCTTTGGGGGGATAACGCGTGAATTGCAGCGGCTGCTGTTCGGCATCGACGCGGAAGGCAAGATCAAGCTGATGCAGCGCAACCGGAGCCTGTTGGGGCGGTACCACGAACTCCTTACGGAACAGCTCCGGGCGCAGGGCATTGATATAGACCTGAAGCTGCCGGAGGATTTCGGCAGCGAACTGAAGCTCTTTCACGAATGGCACCTGGAGAGCCTCCAGATGAACACCGCCAATTATTCCGAGCAGACCGCGCTGGACTGTGCCGAGTTCCTCATCAATGTCATGATCAAGACGCAACAGTTCAGCAACCAGGTCCCGAGTACCGGCGGCGCTCCGAAGATTGCCATCATCCGCAAGCACACCGGTTTCGAGATGGTTACCCACTGAACCGGCGAACCTGTCAGCTAACGGGGTCCGATGCGGCGCTGTTCCAGAATGATCTCGTTCAGGCGGCGGCTTACTTCCGAATAATCATCGTAGGTCGTGTCCGGCAGTTCCTTGAGCATAGCCATAACGTCTGACGGGGCGTTCTTCTGGCGCGCGGCGTTTATGACAGACATCCTGGAGGCCGGATAACGGATCTTGTCCAGGTAGTCCTGTATTTCGTCGATAGTAATGTTTCTCATGAAGTCCATTATCAGCCACCGTTTTTAGCGCTGACAATATGAGCGGGTACGGTGACGGGCCTGCGGAGTGCATAACCATGTTCAGGTATTTACCGGTTTTCCCGGCCCGCCCGTGAAGGCCCCGGTTGTACGGTGACCGTTACGGGAATAGCAGAGAATGGCTGGGGCGGGGATACAGGTTGCACGTGCCGTCTTAATAGAGGTAGAATGAGGGTAGCTTCAGGCAAAGGTAGTCCGGAATGATCAACTACCCCGTATTGGTCTTGAACCAGAGCTTCGAGCCGCTTGCCGTATGCCACGCCCGCCGAGCTATCGTCTTGTTATTCCAGGGCAAAGCGGAAATGCTGGAAGACGGGCGCGGTCACATACACTCCATCGATGAGACGATCCCACTGCCCTCCGTCATCCGCCTGGCCCGGATGGTCAGGCGCCCCCGCCGTCAGCGGAAGATGAACCGCTACGAGATCTTCCACCGGGACAACTACACCTGCCAGTACTGCGGGGAACAGAGCCGCCATCTAACGCTGGACCATGTCATGCCGAGGTTCCGCGGCGGTCAGCATACCTGGGAGAACGTGGTGAGTTGCTGCGCGGCCTGTAACAGGCATAAAGCCGGGAGGACGCCGGAAGAGGCCCACATGAAACTCCGGACCAAACCCGGACCGCCTCAGAACGATACTCGTTTCACCGTACCGTACCGGTATGCCGGCAAACGCGACGAATGGGACAAGTACCTGGCCTACTACCAAAGCTAGCGGTTGATCTCATCCAGGCCCAGTTCTACCCTGGCTTCCGAATCGAGTTCCACCATCACCGTTTCCTTGAGCATATTGTGTCCGACAACGGTGGCTTCCCCGAGGCGGGTGTCGACGCGCTGACCGATCTTGGGCATACGGGCCTTCATGGCGCGGTATTGTTCGCCTTCAAAAGCCAGGCAGCACATGAGACGCCCGCAGGCGCCGGATATCTTCATGGGGTTGAGGGGCAGGTCCTGCTCTTTGGCCATCTTGATGGAAACGGGCGTGAATTCCGTGAGGAAGCTGGCGCAGCAGAGCTGCCGACCGCAGCGGCCGTAGCCGCCGAGCAGCTTGGCCTCGTCGCGGCTGCCAACCTGTCTTAGTTCCACTCTTATCTTGAACCGGGACGTCAGGCGGCGCACCAGTTCCCGGAAGTCCACGCGTTCTTCAGCGGAGAAGAGGAATGTCAGGCGAGTATTATCCAGGTTGTATTCCGCGGAAAGGAGCTTCATGGGGAGACCGAGTTCCGCCACGAGTTTTTCACACTCGGCCAGGGCTTCCGCGGAACGGGCATCATCCTCCGCGGCTTTAGCGATGTCTTCCTCGGTAGCTACACGCAGCACCGGACTCAGTTCCTCGGTATGTGTATTCGGCCCCATCTCTTCCGGGACAGTTTCTATCTGTCCGAGTTCCAGGCCGCGGCTCGTTTTAACAACGGCGCATTCACCGGGGACGAGTTCCAGGGTGCCGGCGTCGAAATGATAAATTTTACCAGCCGGTTTAAACCGTATACCAACTTTTCTAACCATATATCAAGGGCGCCCGTTTTTCAGGCAGGCGTCCGCAGCCTCCTTTGCCGGAGGTATATCGATCATCAACACTTCCAGCGCCAGCCGGGGATTGACATTGCGCCGCAACTGGCCGGCGGTCGCCTCGATCCCGGAGATGAACCGCCGGATCGCTTCAAGATCATAACCGGCGGCCAGGTGATCGATCTCTTCCTTCCGGTCGATATTTGTTATCATAGCATGACAGCCGAGTTTTACCAACATCAGGTCACGCCAGTAGTCTCGCCACGTATCCAATAAGCTGTAGACAGCCTTGCGGTTCTGGGAGAAACGGGCAGCCACCTGGGCCACCCAGGTAAAACGGGCCACGGTGTCGCCCCGGATGATCTCCAGGAGGCGTTCCATTTCCTCGTTGCGGGACGCCAGCAGGCCCTCATCTTCTGCGGCGGTGAACGCCCAGCCCGGGCAACCGTGAGAAAGGCGCGCCAGTAGGTCCGCCTTTTCCGTTTCCATGCCGCGTTCCACAAGGGCGGCGGCGATGTCCTCCGCGTTGACGGGCATCAGTTCCAGCCGCTGACAGCGGGACACCACGGTGACGGGCAGCAATGTTTCGTTGACCGTCAGCAGGATGAACGTGACGTTGGGCACGGGTTCTTCCAGGGTCTTGAGGAGACGGTTGGCGGCGTTCAGGGAGAGAAGGTCAGCGTTATCGATGATGAAGACCTTGTGGCGGCCTTCGAAGGGCGGCAGGTTGGCGTCATGCTGCATGTCCTGCACCTGCTCGGTACTGATGGACTTCTTTTCTTTTTCTTCGTCCGCCGCGAGACCGATGATCCGTACGTCCGCATGGCCGCCGGCGGCTATCTTGGCACAGGCCGTGCATGCATCGCAGGGCGGGTTGTCTCCGGTGCAGTTGAGCGCCTGTGCCAGCGTGAGGGCAAGTTTCATCTTGCCGATATGCTCCTGCCCGGTAATAAGATAGGCATGGGCCGGACGCCCGGATTCGAGGCCGTGCCGCAGCATTTCCACGGCGCGGGCGTGTCCCGTTATCTGCCACATATGATTTTACCCGAATGTTTCATCTCAAATATCCCGCGCGGTGAGGTCCTCGATGGTCTCCCGTACGCGTACGAGGCGCGCATTCCCGTCCTTCACGAACACCACCGCCGGCCGGTAGTTGCCGTTGTAATTGCTGGCCATCGGGACAGCGTAGGCGCCGCTCCCGGCCATGGCCAAGATGTCTCCGGACTCTATCTCCGGCAGCGTTACTTCCGGTATCAGAATGTCCCCGGACTCGCAGTATTTGCCGGAGACGGTGACCTTCTTCACCGCTGGGGCGGATGCCTTGTTGGCGAGCAGCGCCTCCTGTACGAACCCGTAGAGTGGGTAACGGATATTGTCTCCCATGCCGCCGTCCACAGACACGTAAGTGCGGACACCGGGTATATTCTTGATGACGCCGACGGTGTAAAGCGCTATGCCGTATTCAGCGATGATGGCGCGGCCCGGTTCGGTGACAAGGCGCGGCAACGGTAGACCGAGGTCGCCGCACCGCTGGCGGAGGCGGGAGGTGATAGCATCGGCGAAGTCCGCGATGGTAGGCGGACAGTCTTCCGGATGGTAAGGGACGCCGTAGCCGCCGCCGATACTGAGGACCTGTGTCTCGAAGCCGAAGCGGCGGCGGACGTCAGCGGTATAGTCCAGGACGATATCGATGGCGGCGAGGTAAGGCCCGGTCTCGAACAGTCCCGAGCCGAGGTGGAAATGGAAGCCGTGCGGATTCAGGCCCCCGGTTTCCATGGCACGGCGGACGGCTTCGTCCCAGGTGGAACGGGTCAGGCCGAACTTGGAGTCCACAGTACCGGTGGTGTTGAACTGGTGGGTATGGGGGTCGATGCCCGGCGAGAGACGCAGCAGGATGTCCGCCCGGCGGCCTGCGGTCAGCTTGCCGAGCAGTTCAAGTTCCGGCAGATTGTCCACCACGATGTGCCGGACGCCGGAGGTCAGGGCCAGTTCCAGTTCCCACGGCGCCTTGTTGTTGCCGGCGAAGCTGATGTCCGCCATGGGGAAACCGGCCACGCGGGCGTATTCTATCTCGCCGCCGGAGACCACGTCCAGCCCCAGGCCTTCTTCCGCGACGAGCTGGAGCATAGCCAGGCTGGTAAAGGCCTTGCAGGCGTAGATGACGGAAATGTCCGGGTACCGGGAACCGAATTCCCGGCGGAACTCGGCGCAGCGGGCTCGAATGCCGGCCTCATCGAAGACGTAGAGCGGCGTGCCGTACGTTTGCGCCAGGGAGACGCAATCGCAGCCGCCCACGGCCAGATGGCCGCGTGCGTTGACCGCGGCGGACGGGGGAAAGACGCTCAATATTGAAGGGATTTCCATCATGGTTTTCCAGTCTCATGGTAGCAGTGACGGAATGGCAAGTCAACGAGGACCGGCAGAGACGCCAGTCCCTGGAGAACCAGAAATGAGGGGTTTTTTGTTGAAAAAGCCCATTTTCCCGGTATTCTTGTCCTAATCCGCGGCACAGTGTAGAATAATGGGAGTCTTTCCCGGAACTCCACAATCAAGCCTTATTGTGGCAATGTTGTGCCTTTTCCGGATGTACGAATGGGACACGCGTGAATAATACACCATCAGACAGTGATCCATCTCAACGTATCGAGTACGCCCGGAGCGGCAGGTTTGCCAGGGTGAAAGCGTACTCGGCGCGGGTATTCAGTTCGTTCCGGTACCCCGCTTATCGTATGTATGTCTATTCCATGGTCGGCCACTGGGCGTCCATGCAGATGCAGATGTTCGTCGGTACGCTGCTCATTTACCGGCTGACCAATGCCGGGGTTGTCATCGGCTACATGGCGCTGGCCAACTCTATCCCCATGGTCTTGCTCTCTCTGTATGGCGGTGCGCTGGCGGACCGGGTGGAAAAACGTAATATGCTGTTATGGAGCCAGGTGGCGGCCAGCCTGCTTGCCTTGATGGTGGCCCTGACGCTTTCCACCGGATACCTGAGCGCGGAAAACGAAGGCTCCTGGTGGGTACTCATATTCTCCAGCGCCATCCAGGGGATAATCTTCGGGTTGATGATGCCGACCCGCATCACCGTCATGCCGGAAATCGTCAAACCGGAAGACCTGATGAACGCCATTTCGCTCAATAACATGGGCATGAACCTGTTCCGCATCATCGCCCCGGCAGCAACGGCATTCATCGTGGCCACCTGGAATTTTACCGTGGCTTACTATATTATCACGCTGCTGAACATGAGTTCGATCATCTTCATCTTCGGCCTCCCCAAGTTGCCTCCGCGGCAAAGCGCGGGAAGGAACCCGCTGGGAGAGATAATCGAGGGTATGCAGTACATGAGGAAGGAATCCATCCTGATACTGATACTCGCTTTTACCCTTGCCTGCACGATCCTCGGCCAGCCCTTCAATATGCTATTGCCCATGTTCACGGACAACCCGGACCTCATCGGGGGCGGAGAGATCAGCCAGGGGTGGCTGATGACGGTCTCCGGCATCGGCGCCATCGTCGTTTCCTTGACGCTGGCGTCCCTTCAGAACAAGAAACGCGGGTTCATCATGCTGTTCATGGGCATCATCCTGAGCGCGTCGCTCATCGCGTTCGCATTCAACACGGCCTGGATACCGGCGTTGCTGTTCGTATTCCTCATCGGCATCGGGCAGACCGGGCAAATGGCCATCGGAACAACGCTCGTCCAATACAAAGTCGATCCCGTCTACCGGGGCCGAGTGATGAGCTTTTTGATGCTTGGGTTCGGGCTTTCCAGCTTGGGGACGGTCTTTGGCGGCGTGCTGGCGGATGCCATGGGCATCCAGTGGGCGGTCGGCGGCCTGGCCGCGGTGTTGCTGGCGGCAACGGTCATGATATTGCTGTTCGGGGACCGGCTGCGTAAATTGGACTGAAACGCCGATTTGGCATACACTAGGTTGCAAGGGGAAGAAAAGTGTACCGCACTACGACGCTGCCCAACGGATTGAGACTTGTAACCTCGGCGATGCCGCAAACGCGGTCGGTCGCCATCAACATTTTCGTCGGGACCGGTTCCCGGTATGAGAAGACGGAAGAGGCCGGGATGTCCCATTTCATCGAGCATGTCTGTTTCCGCGGCACGAAGAAGCGGCCCTCCGCCGCGGAGATATGCTCCGCCATCGAAGGCACGGGCGGGATGCTCAATGCCGGAACGGACAAGGAACTGACTACCTACTATTGTAAGGTTGCCGATCCATTCTGGGCGTCATCGCTGGACGTGATGACGGACATCATCACCAACCCCACGTTCCCGGAACCCGAAATTGAAAAGGAACGGCAGATAATCATCGAGGAGATCAACCAGACGCTGGACACGCCGTCACAGCGGGTGGGAATGCTGCTCGATGAGATCATGTGGCCGGACCATCCCCTGGGCCGGGACATCGCGGGTTACCGCGAGACGGTCAGCGGCATGTCACGGGAAAAGCTCCTCACGCACCTTCACCACGAATACCAACCGTCCAATACGGTCATCGCCATCGCCGGGAACATCGATGAGGACGAGGTGGCGGCGGAACTCGACCGGCTGCTGGGCAACTGGCAGCCCGGGCCGTACCGGCGCGGCTTCGAGCCTTACCGCAAGACGCCCGGCCGGGTAGTCAAGATCGAGCGCCGGAAGACCGAACAAACCCAGCTTTGCCTGGCGCTGCCGGCACTGTCCGTCCTGGATCCGGACCGGTTCAAAATCGGCATTCTCAACACCATTCTTGGAGAAGGCATGAGCAGCCGACTCTTTACACGTATCCGTGATGAGTTGGGACTGGCCTACAGCATTCACAGCTACCCGGAGTATTTCCTGGATACCGGCGCGCTGACCATCTCCGCCGGCGTGGAGAACGGGACCCTGAAAAAGGCTGTCACCGCTATTTTGAAGGAACTGGCGCGCTTCAAGGAGGACATTCCGGAGGAGGAACTGGAACGCGCCAAGCAACTGTTCAACGGGCGCACCTTGCTGCGCCTGGAAGACAGCCATGCTGTGGCGGGCTGGATGGGCGCGCAGTCCATACTTCACCAGAGGGTGTACGAGGTGGAAGAAGTGCTGGCGATGGTGAATGAAACGACTATCGAGGACCTGGTGCGGCTGGCCAGGCGCCTTTTTGTGAGTGATGAACTGAGACTGGCGGTAGTCGGACCGGTGAATCCTAGAGAATCGCTGGAAGACCTGCTGGAACTCTAGCGGTTATTGCGGCGGTGGGACAGGCACCAGAACAAGCGTCATTTTTTCCATGTTCTCACAGTCCGGTTTGTAGAAGAAACTCAATATCCGGACCTGTTCGATGTCCAGGGATTTTATGCCCACCGACTTGTTAAAGAGGTTGAAGACGGTATCGTAGTAATCATCCTCGCCTGCAAATGTTCCTTCCTGTGAAACCTTTACGACCACGGCCATGCCGCCGCCGGTCCGGGTTGCGCCGGGCTCGGGGTCAGTGAAGGAAATGGTGTAATCGGGTAACTCTACCGTTCCGCGGATGTACCCCAGGTAGTCCGGTATGGCGGCATAGAAATATGGTTTGTCATCGAGATGAAGCACCCCATCACCGGTGATTTGAATGGACAGAAAACTTGCTTCATCGATATCCATGTCAGGTCCCAGGTTGCCTCCACTGCACGAGATACCGCTCCGGTAGCGTTCCATGGCGCTGTCCAGGTAATCAGTAACTGCCCCGGCATCCAGTGTGGTGACAGGGGTTTGTGTGGCGCGCGGTGTAATGTATACCTCTTTGGTGAAAGAGAACGGCCAGCCGTCCGCGAATGTGCCGGAAACGATCAGGGGATAGGCGACGTCATCGGAAAAGCCGGCGTTCATAAGTGTCATGCTGCGGGCCGCGGTATCGCCTTTGGAGAAAGGATCGGTGGAGTTGGCGGGGAAGTCGAAATCATAGGACCGGTTCAGTTCCAATGTGGCCTTCAGCGCTACAATGGGTTCATCGGAGATGCAATACAGGGTGATGGTTACGGAAGGACCGCCGGGATTAATGGGTTGTTCGGGACCGATGACGGATACGATCTCAACCGGTTCTGCCAGGTGAGATGGGTTTGGAGATATGGGTGAGGTAGGAGTGGAAGAAGCACCGGTGGAAACCGTACCACTGCAGCCCACGAGCGGGAGAGCCAGGCAAGCAAGGATGACGATGGAGATGGTGTATCGGAACCTCATTATCTTCCTCCTCTCTTCGTGTAATTATACGCGTGAAAAGGGGAAGCATTACAACTGGTTTCGGGACATGTCGTGGTACATCAAACGAAGGATTTGCTTCCCCGAAGGAGCGATGCTCGTGTAACGGGACGGGCAGGGACGCCCGTCCCACCCGAGGGAGTGAGAGACGTAGAAATTGTTATAATAACATTTCAAGGAAAAACAGCCCCGGCAAAATACCGGGGCTGTTGTCTTCAGTTTTGAGTTTTGACCTTTAGGTTGTCAAAACTACATCATGCCGCCCATGCCTCCCATGCCGCTCATATCCGGAGCGCCGCCTGCCTTTTCCTTCTCAGGAATATCAGCGACGAGGCTCTCGGTGACGAGGACCATGGTGGCGATGGAGGAGGCGTTCTCCAGGCCGGTGCGGACGACCTTGGTGGGGTCGATGATGCCGCGCTCGACCATGTTAACGTACTCATCCTTCTCAGCGTCATAACCGACGCCCTTGGGAGACCGCTTGACGGTATCGATGACCACGGAGCCGTCCTTGCCGGCGTTGCTGGCAATCCAGCGGAGGGGTTCGGTGACGGCCTTGCGGATGACGTCCACGCCAACGGCTTCATCACCCTCGACCTTGAGGCTGTCCAGGACAGGGAGCGCGGTCAGAAGACCGACGCCGCCTCCGGGCAGGATGCCTTCTTCAACAGCCGCGCGGGTAGCAGAAAGAGCGTCCTCGACACGGTGCTTCTTTTCCTTCAGTTCGACTTCAGTGGAAGCGCCGACCTTGATGACGGCAACGCCGCCGACGAGCTTGGCCTGGCGTTCCTGGAGCTTCTCGCGATCGAAGTCGGACGTGGTTTCTTCGATCTGGGCCTTTATCTGCTTGATGCGGCCGG
>CAZPSP010000008.1:30476-33134 GCA_964589285.1 uncultured Dehalococcoidaceae bacterium
TCGAAGTCGGACGTGGTTTCTTCGATCTGGGCCTTTATCTGCTTGATGCGGCCGGTGATGGCGTCCTCGGAGCCTTTGCCTTCGACGATGGTGGAGTTGTCCTTGTCGGACGTCACGCGGCGGGCGCGGCCAAGGTCTTCGATGGTGACGGAATCAAGCTTGCGGCCGACATCTTCACTGATGACGGTGCCGCCGGTCAGGATGGCCATATCCTCGAGCATGGCCTTGCGGCGATCGCCGAACCCGGGGGCCTTGACGGCCAGGACGTTGATGGTGCCGCGCAGCTTGTTGACCACGAGAGTGGCCAGGGCTTCGCCGTCGATGTCCTCGGCGACGATGAGCAGGTTCTTGGAGACCTGGAGTATCTTCTCCAGGGCGGGCAGCAGGTCGTTGACGGCGGAGATCTTCTTATCGGTAATCAAGATGTAGGGGTCTTCGATAACGGCTTCCATGCGCTCCGCGTTGGTGACGAAGTAGGCGCTCAGGTAGCCGCGGTCGAACTGCATGCCTTCGACGTATTCGATCTCGTACTGGGTGCCCTTGGACTCTTCGACGGTGATGACGCCGTCCTTGCCGACTTTTTCCATGACCTCGGCGAGGAGTTTGCCGATCTCCGGGTCCTTGGCGACGATGGTGCCGACCTGGGCGATCTGTTCTTTATCTTTGATCTCAACCGAGTTCTTCTTCAGTTCCTCGGTGAGAGCGGCGGTAGCTTTCTGGATGCCGCGCTTGAGGGACATGACGTCCGCGCCGGCGGCGATGTTCTTGAATCCGCCGGTAACGATGGCGTGGGCCAGGATGGTGGAAGAGGTGGTGCCGTCGCCGCAGGCATCGTTGGTCTTGCTGGCGGCTTCCTTGACGAGCTGAACGCCCATGTTCTCGAAGGGATCGGGCAGTTCGATGTCTTTGGCGATGGTGACGCCGTCATCGATGACGGACGGGGCGCCCCATTTCTTATCGAGGGCGACGCAATGGCCTTTGGGGCCGAGGGTAACTTTAACGGCGTCCGCCAGAGCGTCGATACCCTTTTTGAGGGCGTGGCGAACGTCTTCACCGAAAATAATCTGTTTTGCCATGTACTTGCTTCCTCCTTACACTCCCAAGTGTTTACTTCTTCGCCAGGATGTCGCTCTCGCGGAGAATCATGAGTTCTTCCTCATCGACCTTTATCTCGGTGCCGCCGTATTTGGCGTAGATAACCGTGTCGCCGACTTTGACATCCGGGACGATGCGTTTGCCGTCATCGGACATCTTGCCGGGGCCGACAGCCAGGACCTTGCCCTCCTGGGGCTTTTCCTTGGCGGTATCCGGCAGGTAGATACCGGACTTCGTCTTTTCTTCTTTCTCGATGGGTTTGACCAGAACGCGGTCAGCCAGGGGCTGCAATGTTGCCATACCAATCCTCCTTTCCGATGGTACAAATAATGATTGTCTGACGTGATTAGCACTCCCATCAAGAGAGTGCTAACACCTTCATAATACTGTAGTCAGCCATTGCTCGCAACACGATGCAGAGCAAAAGAATGGCAAATAACTATCACCAGCTCGCTTAAGCTAATAATATCTTATGATATCTATAGAAAACAAATGAGGACAGTGAAGATCCAGTCCCGTTGAAATAAGGTCTCCGCCAGCAAATACCGGCGCCGATTGCTACCGGAGAGGAAAACTTGAAACTGATAACTCACAACTCAGAGCCATAACTCGAAAGTTTCATAATGACCAAGTGCAGCCTGAAAGAGGCTTTAAACTGTGGTTTTAAGTTCTGAACTCTGAACGTTGAGTTACGGCAACATGTCCTTGAACCGGTCCGGAGAACTCAAGGAAGGGTAGGGCCCCATCTCCATCACCACTTGACCGGTCCCCAGGTCTACAGCCGTCTGCATCTGGTAGATAGTCCCTGCTCCCCTGGAAATGGTCACGCCCGGATAGAAAGATATTTCCTCATCTTTATAGGGGTCCGGAAGCCAGGTGGCGGCGGAGGGTGAGTCTACGATACTCCAGCCGCCGCCGGCGTCAGGGATGGCGTACCAATCGATGCCGCTAACCCGGTAGTCCGTCTTCCCTTTAAGCCATTCCATTGACCGCGGCGTGGCAAGCGCTATCTCGATCACCCTGGCGGTTTCCTCTTTTGTCAGCGTCCCGCGTACTAGTACCCGGACAATTCCCGTTGTCTTGGGCGTACCGTCCGCCTGCACGTAAAAGGGGAGGTCTGTCCGGCCGGATACTTCCGCCCGGAAGAGAAACCAGGCCGCCCCTTCTTTATATGACGAGCTCAGCAGCGAGACCGATGTCCCGTTGGCGCTCGTGTCCCATTGCAGTTCCGGACCGTCTCCGGTTTGAAACCCGGCCGCGAACCGGCCCGTTACCGGCGCATCGACCTCCCCGGACGGCTCGCAGTATGCCGGGACTCCCGGCCAGGGACTCGAGGTTGCGGCGGCGGATGTAGTCAGCGTGCTTGCCGCGGCGATGTTTGATTTCTGGGTATCCACGGTCATCTGGCGCAGGTCGATGCCGTTTTCACCCCATAATGGATTGCCGTTCCCATCGAACCGCTGGATAAAAGTGTCTCCGGGCTTGTCCGCCCGGTCACCGGTGTTCCAGGCGATGATGGCGCCTCCCCGGTCGTCCGTCACAAGACTGGGCCGGAAAAACCCG
>CAZPSP010000009.1:0-32792 GCA_964589285.1 uncultured Dehalococcoidaceae bacterium
ACGAGATACTGAGCGGTGACTGGAGTTCAGACGTGTGCTCTTCCGATCTATGATGGTGAATTTTTTCTGGAAGATCAGCCTGCATACCGCGTTTGTTTCCGCCTCGGCTACGGTGCTGACCCTCGTCTACGGAGCCATGGGAGCCCTGATGTTCCTGGCGCTTCCGGCGGTAGCATGGTCGCGTATAGAACTGAACCAGCATACGCCGATGCAGGTGCTGGCCGGAATGTGCTGTGCCGCTGCAATCACACTGGCGGTATTCTGGAGAGCGGGATATCTCTAAAGCTGCAAACCCTGGTATCCCTTGTCCGCACGGAAAGCACACCTCCAGCTTGACCCGGGTAGTATGCCTCTAGTCCTGTCCCTTGTAGTAATCGTCGTCTAGCGGGATATCCAGGATATCCTCAGACTCTTCCTCGGGTTCCGGCTCGGTCTTGATGCCCTCTTTTTCCAGTACGGCGTCCAATTGTTCTTTCAATCGCGCCGCACGAGGATAGCCGATGTGCAGTTTCCGCTGTAAAAATGAGGTTGAGACATCGCTGTGGTTACGGGCCAGTTCCTTGGCCTGCTCCAGTAACGTGTCGCGGGGATGTCCGCCGATAGTGCCGTTAGGGGTGGTGCCGACCAGGGATTCCATGCGTATCTTGTCCGGCTGCTCGCTCTTCTGGCCTCCCCAGAAATAAACGAGGCGTTCGATCTCGGCATCGGACAGGTAGCAGCCCTGCAGACGCTTGGGTTTGGCGGCATCGGTCGGCAGGTACAGCATATCGCCGCGGCCGAGGAGTTTTTCCGCGCCGGGTGAGTCTAAAATGGTGCGGGAGTCTATCTGCGAGGTCACCGCAAAACTGAGACGGGTCGGGAAGTTGGCCTTGATAAGGCCGGTAACGACATCTACGGAAGGGCGCTGTGTCGCGACAATGAGGTGGATACCGGTGGCGCGGGCAAGCTGGGCCAGGCGGCAGAGATTGGATTCGACTTCGTCAAAGCCGGCCATCATAAGATCGGCGAGTTCGTCGATGACGAGGACGATGTACGGCATTCTGTCCGCGCCTTCCTTGTTCTTATTGAAGGCCTCGATGTTCCTGGCGCCGACCGTTGAGAACTTCTTGTACCGCTCGTCCATCTCCTGGCAGAGCCAGCGGAGCGAGGCCAGGGCGCGCGGCGTTTCCACGATGACAGGCGTCGCGAGGTGCGGGATGCTGTTGTACTGCACGAGTTCCACGCGCTTGGGATCGATGAGGATGAAACGGACATCGTTGGGAGTGTTGTACATGAGAAGCCCGCAGATGATCGTGTTCAGGCAAACTGTTTTACCGGAACCGGTGGAACCGGCGATCAGCAGGTGGGGCATCTTGGTGAGGTCGGCGGCTACCGATTCTCCGCCGGCGCCCTTGCCGAGCGCGATGGCCATCTTGGTCTTGTTGGCAAGTTTCTGGAAAGCTGGTGTTTCCAGTACGCCGCGCAGGGTGACGCTGTCAAACACGGAATTCGGCACCTCGATGCCAACATATGTCTTTCCCGGTACCGGGGCTTCGATGCGGATCGTGGGGGCCGCCATCGCCAGCGCCAGGTCGTTGCTGAGCGAACTTATCCTCCCGGCTTTAACGCGGGTCTTGGATACTTCTTCCAGGTGAACGTGGACGTTACCCTCGTCGTCTCGCTCCTTGACCTCACGGTACTTGCGGTCCCAGCCGGGTTCTACACCGAACTGCGTCACCGTGGGACCGGTGTTGATCTGCACTACCTTGGCTTCCACACCGTAGCTTGCCAGCGTCTCCTCAATGAGTTGCGCGCGCTGCATATTGTCCGATTGGCTGAACTGCATTTCCGGAGACGTATCCAGGATATCCAGGGGCGGTAGCTGCCAGCCTTCCATGACCGCCGGCGTGGGTGCCGCGGCGATCCTCTGCTGTATCTCTTCCGCAGTCTGCTTTTCAGAAGCCGGCTCCTTAGTAGCGGGCTTTTCCGGTGGTTTCGTGATTGGGGCGTTTTCAGTCATCTTGTCTGTTGAAGGGCGTAATGCTTCAGCGCGGCGGGCCAGCTCCTCGAGTTTCTTCTGCGCGCTGACCACTTCAGGAGCCACGGTCGGGATCTCGAATTCCTTTTGCAGTGGCGGTTTCTGGGAGGGACGGGTCGGCATGAGGGTACGGTGTTCCGGAGCGCCGGGCATGATACGGGCCTGTTTCGGTTCTGCGGGCGTCTTTGGCTCCCGGCGGAATTGCTGCACTATCCAGTCGTAAGTCGCTTTAATGCCCAGCATGGTATAGCGCGGTATGATTACCACAATGCCGACGATTACCAATCCGGCAATACGGAGCACATAGACGATGGCGTCATCCGGATAGTTCACCAGGGAACGCCCGAACAGACCGCCCGGACCCTTGGTCAGCAGGTCGCCGGTATAGTCGAATGTGGAAATGAACCCCCAGGCGGCAAGGAGAAGCAGTAACGCTCCGACCCATCGGTTCCAGTAGGTGATAAGCCACTTCAATCGTTTGGTTATCCAGAGGGTGAAGAGCGCTGCCAGGATGAATCCGAAGAACATCAGGCCCCAGCCGAACTCTACCATGAGGTCTTCATAGAACGATTCGATGCTCTTGTGAAAAACAGCCAGCACGATAATGACGATGATGAGCAGCAGCAACTGGCGGATAGGTGTGGAGAACAGGAGCTTGAAGAACTCTTTGGTTGCATCCGGTCTCTTCTGAGTTGCTACGTTTTTTCGGTTCCGGGCCGCTTTCTGCAGGTCCTTTGAAACCTTTACCTTTTTATCGGTTTTATTGTTCGGTTTACTGTTTTTTATTGGAACTTTCTTTTGTGCCATCGGTATTCAAATCCGGCCGGTCTATACCTTGACCATGAAGGGCAAGATCATAGGCCGCCGCTTCGTTTTATTGTAATAGAACTTTTCCAGGGTATCTTTTACCTTGGTGTTAATCAGGCCCCATTCGGTGACGTGCCCGCCGCCATGATCGAGCGTGGCCGCCAGAAGGGCGCGGCTCTCGTCCATCATTTCCTTGAATTCACGCGTATCCACGAAACCTCTGGTAACGATGTCCGGACTGGCTACCAATTTACCGGTCTGCCCGTTGACGGCGATAATGACTACAACAATGCCGTCCCGTGACAGCATCCGCCGCGTCCTCAGGACGACGCCGTCGATGTCCCCGACACTAAGCCCGTCGACGTAAACATGCCCTGAACTGACCTTGCCTTCCAGCCTGGCGGATGTAGAATTGAGGCTCAGGACATCGCCGTCTTCCAGGACAAAAACATTTTCCGGGGGCATGCCGATGGACTGTGCCAGTCGTGCATGCAGGCTTAGGTGACGGTATTCGCCGTGGATGGGTACGAAGTACTTGGGTTTTACCAGGCTGAGGATTAGCTTCAGTTCTTCCTGGCTGGCGTGCCCGTGGACGTGCACCCGGCCGAGCCGGTCGTATATGACATTGGCCCCCTGCCGGAACAGGCTGTCCACGGTCCGGTTGACCAGTGACTCGTTGCCCGGAACGGGCGTCGCGGAAAGAACGATCGTATCCCCCTTCTGGATATGCACATGGCGGTGGTCGTGGTTGGCCATGCGAACGAGCGCCGAGGTCGGCTCTCCCTGGCTGCCGGTGGTCACCATAACCACCTTTGACGGCGGAGTGCCTTTGATCTCATCGATGCGTCCCAGTATGTCATCCGGTGCGTGAAGATATCCGAGTTCCAGGGAGATGCGGACGGTATCGGACATGCTGCGGCCGACGATGAATACCCGACGGTCATGCCGGGCGGCGGCATCGATGACCTGCTGAATACGAGAGATAAGTGAGGAGAAAGTGGTCACGATGACCCTGCCCGGAGCATTGGCGATGACCGTCTCAAGTGATTCTCCAACGATTTGCTCGGACGGCGTGTAGCCGGGCAGTTCGGCATACGTCGAGTCCGAGAGAAGCAGGAGCACCCCTTCGCTGCCAAGCTGGGCCAGGCGGGAAAGATCGGTCCCCTGGCCGCTGACCGGCGTGTGGTCGATTTTAAAGTCGCCGCTATGGATGATGGTGCCTTCCGGGGTCCTTATGATGACGCCGGACGCATCCGGAATACTGTGACAGACCGGAAACAGTTCGACGCTGAACTGCCCGAGATTGAGATTGGTCCCGTAGTCCAGGACATTGAGGTCCACGTTGTCCCGGATACGCCGCTCCTTCAGCTTGACCTTGATCAGGCCGGCGGTAAGTTTGCTGGCATAAAGGGGCACATTCTCCAACTGGGGCAAGAGGTACGGCAGGCCGCCGATATGGTCTTCATGGCCGTGGGTAATGACGATCCCCCGGACCTTCTCGCGGTTTTCGGTAATGTAAGTGATGTCCGGGATGACGAGGTCTATCCCGAGCATTTCTTCTTCCGGGAACATGAGACCGCAATCGATGATAATGATATCGCCGTCGTACTCGACGACCATCATGTTCTTGCCGATCTCACCCAGGCCGCCGAGAGGGATTACCTTTACACGGGTCTTGGTCATGGCCTAGACCTCGAAAAGGTTAAGCTGCTGGGCCTGGGGCTTCGGCGGTTCTTCGGTCTGGACCGGTCCGAGGTCGGCCAGTAGTGAAGGGATTTTCTTCATATCTTCTAAAAGCGCCTGCTGGAGGCTGCGCTGGTGCAGCGCCGCGGCAGGGTGATACATGGCAAAACAGGTGACCCCGTTCCTTTTCACAGCGGTGCCATGGACCTTACTGATGGTCTTGCCCGGAAAGTACATAGCCATGGAAAAGCGGCCGAGGGTAACGATGATACGGGGCTTGATGATCTCTATCTGATTCTCCAGCCAGGGACGGCAGTTCTGGATCTCCGTCGGCAGCGGGTCGCGGTTGTCTGGAGGACGGCATTTGATGACATTGGCGATGAACACCTTCTGACGATCCAGCCCGATGGAAGCCAGCAGGCGGTCCAGGAACTGCCCGGCCTGCCCGACGAACGGGCGGCCCTGCTGGTCTTCATGGAACCCGGGCGCCTCGCCGATAAACAGGATATCGGCATCTTCCGCTCCCTCGCCCGGCACCACCCTCGTTCTATGCCGGGCTATTTCACATTTCTGGCAGTTGGATATCTGAGAGTTGAGTTCAGCCAGCGATGTCATCAACAATCCTCACGAGAACTATATTCCATTCTATCTGGGGGTATCATAACATCGCTCGCCGGGCAAGTCAATCGTAAAATATCGTTATATACCTATAAAACGAATACGTAAATGCTTATTTGTGTCCGGGATTGTTGCTTCACTGATGAACAACTGCGGAGGGCGGTACTATGGTACTGCCGCGGATGTATTATGGTACTTCTTTGAAGAAAGAGGGCGGGACACATATGTCCCGCCCTGTATGAGTCTGTTATCCGTTTTAAAGGGCAACGAGCGTTACCGAATAGACATCCGGTATCTTCAGTATTTTCTCCTGTTCAGCTTCCGCCATAGGTTCATCGAGGGTCAGTACCAGAAGCGCCGGGCCGCGCGGCTTGAGGCGACCGAGGTGCATGGAGCTGATATTGATGTCCGCATCGCCGGTGATCTTGCCAATAGCCCCGATAAAGCCGGGCCGGTCCAGATGATCGCTGAAGAGGAAGTAAGAGCCCGGCGCTGGAACAAGGTCCAGAGAGAATTCTTTTACCTTGACGATATGCAGCTCTCCGTCCCTTACGGTGCCGGCAACGCTGTAATCATTGGACGTCGTCTTTATTTCTATGGTCAACAGGCTGCCGTAATCGGCGCAGGATGCCTCTTTTTCCTCGACCACGGTGAGGCCCCGTCTGGCTGCGATGACGCTGCTGTTGACGATATTGACCTTCTCTTCAGTGATGCCTTCCAGCAAACTTCCGATGATGGTCGCCTTGATAGCGTTGGTATCGTAGTCCGCCAGCTCGCCCTGATACTTGATCCTGATGGAACGGGCCTGTCCCTGCGCTAGGCTGTACAGTATCTTGCACAGGCTCCTGGCAAGCTCCATGTAAGGTGAGAGGATAGCCAGAGTTTCCGCCGTAATGTAGGGCGCGTTGATAGCGGCATGGGCCGGTTTACCACGGAATATATCGGCAATCTGTTCGGCAACGTCCCGGGCGGCCATGACCTGGGCTTCAGCGGTCGAGGCGCCGAGGTGCGGCGTCACGATCACGTTGTTCTCACTGAAAAGGATGCTCTCGGTGCAGGGTTCTTTCTCAAAGACATCGACGGCGGCGCCGGCCAGTTTCTTGTCCCGGATGGCCTGCACCAGGGCTTCGTCATCGATCAGACCGCCGCGGGCGCAGTTGATGATACGGGCATTGGGCTTGCACATGGCAAGCTCCTTGGCACCGATTAGACCGCGTGTTTGCGGTGTCAGCGGGATATGGAGCGTGATGAAGTCCGATTCCGCCAGCAGCCTATGGAGGTCCACAAGCTCCACCTGGAGCTTGGTGGCGGATTCCACCGTGATGAGAGGGTCGACGCCCAACAGCTTCATCTCGAACGCCTTGGCGCGTCTGGCGACCTCCGAACCGACATTGCCAAGACCGACGATGCCGAGGGTTTTGCCCCGGAGTTCGCTGCCGATAAATTCGTTGCGTTTCCACGCTCCGCCTTTGAGCGCATCGTTAGCCTGGGGGATATTGCGGGCGGAAGCCATCATCAGCGCGAAGGCATGCTCGGCGGCGGAGACGGTGTTGCCCGTCGGCGCATTAACGACGATGACCCCACAGCGGGTCGCGGCTTCCACGTCCACGTTATCGATGCCGACACCGGCGCGGGCGATGACTGTCAGTTTCCTGCCGGCTTCGATGACATCTGCGGTCACCTTGGTCTGGCTGCGTACCATCAAGGCATCGTAATCGCCAATGGTTTTGACCAGTTCTTCCGGCGCCAACTTATTCTGGATGACGATCTCAGCTACACCAAGGAGCGGCGCTATGCCTTCCTCGGATATCGAGTCCATGACGAGGACTTTCTTTCGTTGTTCGGCCATAAACACCTACTTCTTATAACCAAGCTTCTGGAGCGTTTTGTCTATCGCGCTGAGGACTTCCTTGATGTCCTGTTCGCTGACATATCCCAGGTGACCGACGCGGAATATCTGGCCGTCCAGCTTCTGCTGGCCGCCGGCCGTCACTATACCGAATTCTTGATTCAGTATCTGGCGCATCTTTTTGCCATCGACGCCTTCCGGGAAGCGGACGGACGTAACGGTGTTGGACGCGTATTTCTCATCTGCTGCGAAGAGCTTCATACCCATGGCCTTGACCCCTTCTCTGGTCATGGCAGAGATTTTCTTGTGCCTTTCAAAAATGGCCGGAAGCCCTTCCTTGAGCATCATATCCAGCGCCACGGAGAAAGCAAAAACAATGGAAATCGCCGGCGTCCAGGGGTTCTCGCCTTTTTCCAGGTACGAACGGCATTTCCCGAAGTCCCAGTAAAACCGGGGCATTTTAGCTTTTTCCCATGCCTTCCAGGCATCCTTGCTGATGCTGACCATTGCCATGCCGGGCGGTACCATCCAGCCTTTCTGAGAGCCGGAAACTACGACGTCACAGCCCCAGTTATCGGTCTGAAGGTCGATGGACGAAAGACTGCTGACGGCATCGACGAGCAGTAATTTGCCGGCGCCTTTGACCACTTTGGCAATAGCCTCCAGGTCATTCGTAACGCCGGTGGATGTCTCGTTATGGGTAACCATTACCGTATTGATGGCGGGGTTATCTTTCAGGGCTTTGGCAATGTCCTCCGGTCTGGCGGCCTGTCCCCACTCGTAGTTCAGGGAAACGACATCCGCGCCGAACGTTCGGGCAATGTTCGCCCAACGATCACCGAAAACGCCGATGGAAACGGACAGGACCTTTTCTCCCGGAGACATCATGTTCACAGCAGCGGCCTCGAGGCCGCCCGTACCAGAGCCGGTTAGCAAGTAAACGTCATTGCTGGTCTGGAATACCGCCTTCACCTTCTCGGTTACCTCGAGGTGCATTTTCTTGTACTCAGGCCCACGATGGTTGATCATGGGCCAGGCCATTGCCTGGAGTACTTCAGGCGGGCACGGGGTCGGTCCGGGGATTCGTAGCTGTACCATTGTCATCTCCTTTTTTGTTTATCTATCAAGCAGTTCCACCCTGACGAACGTGCGTTTTCCCGCCTGGATAACGCTGCCGTCATGCAGTTCCGCGTTGAATCCTTCTATCTTGTTGCCGTCTACTTTCACGCCGCCCTGTTTAATGAGGCGGACGGCCTCGCCCATGCTGGCGACCAGTTTATTGTCCACAAGGAGCCGGCGTATGTCCGGATTGGTCTCTGTTACGGTCACTGAAGGTATGTCTTCCGGCACTTCCTTGTTCTGGACTACTTTCTGAAAGTGTTGTTCAGCCTCATCCGCTTCCCTGGCGCTGTAAAGCTGCAGGAGCAACTCCCTTGCCAGACGCTTCTTGTAAGGCATCGGATTGGCGCCGTTTGCCAGGTCCTGCCTGAACCCGGCCAGTTCTTCTTCCGGGACATCCGTAAGAAGTTCGAAATAGGTCATGACGAAATCGTCGCGGATAGACATTGTCTTGCCGAAAATAACCTCCGGCGGTTCCGCTACGCCGATGTAATTCCCAAGGCTCTTGCTCATTTTCTGGACGCCGTCCGTCCCAACGAGGAGCTGCGCCATGAAACATTGCTGGGGACGCTGGCCCATCATTGCCTGAAGTTCCCGCCCGACGAGAAAATTAAATTTTTGGTCGGTGCCACCGCATTCGACGTCCGAATTGATGGCCACGGAATCATAAGCTTGCATGAGCGGGTACAGAAGTTCGGTGATGGCTATCGGGCGGTTTTCCGTGAACCGTTTATGGAAATCGTCCCGCGCCAGGAACTGGGCCACGGTGAATTTGCTGGTCAACCGTACCACATCCGCCAGGTCGAACTTGCCGAACCATTCGCTCTGGAACCTGACCTCGGTCCTGTCTTTGTCCACGATCTTGTAAAATTGCTTCAAATACGTATCCGCGTTTTCCTTGACCTTCTCCGCGGTCAGCATGGGCCGGGTGGCCGACTTACCGCTGGGATCGCCGATCTGGGCCGTCCAGTCTCCCACGATGAGGACCACTTTATGCCCGAGTTCCTGGAATTGGCGCATTTTCCGCAGCATTACCATATGGCCGAGGTGGATGTCCGGTGCGCTGGGGTCGAGACCTTCCTTGAAACGGAGCTTTTTCCCGGACTTCAGAAGGGAGACGAGTTCATCTTCGACGATGATCTCGGCAACCGCCCGTTTCAGGATGTAATTCAAATCGAGGTTGATTCCGGCCATGTCTAGTTATTCCCGATATTCCGTAAAATTTCCTTGCCGCGCTCAACATCGACCGCGACCTGCCGTTTCAACTCTTCCGCGGAACTGAATTTTTTCTCGTCTCTGAGCCTGGCTACAAAATCGACCGACAATTCGTGCCCATAAAGATCACCGTGATATTCCAGCAGGAAGGACTCGATGGTCCGTTCGTTTCTGCCGAATGTCGGATTTTTCCCCACATTGGTCATGGCCGGGTAGGTGTTTCCGTTAACATGGGCGATGCCAGCATAGACACCGTCCGGCGGCAACGCCTGGCCGGGTTTGACATGAAGGTTAGCAGTAGGAAATCCCAGGCTCGTGCCTCGTCCTGCGCCGGAAACGACATCGCCGTGCAGACAGAAATAGCGTCCTGACATCGCCCGGACCTTTTCCATATCACCGTCCGCCATGGCCTTGCGTATAGCGGTGCTGCTGATCCTTTCGCCGTTTAATGTCAGCGGCGGCACAACGGTCACGCTGAAACCCAGTTCTTCACCGAGACGTTTGAGTCGTTCTTTCGTTCCTTCCCGTCCCTTGCCGAGGGCAAAGTCAGGCCCGATAACCAGCCCGCGCATTTTCAAATGTCTCAGGAGTAACTCGATAAAAGACCGGGCATCCAGATTGGCGAGTTCCGCGGAAAAAGTCAGCGGTATTACAGTGTCCACGCCGGCTTCTTTTAGGAGGTTGATCCGTGTTTCGATATCCGTCAGGAAAGGGAGTTTCTTCGCCTGGGAGGCCTGTACATCTTCCGGGTGCTGGCGGAAGGTGATGGCGATGGTGACGCAATCACAACGGGCGGCCTGGTCGATAAGTTCTTCAATAAGTTTCCTGTGGCCGATATGGACGCCATCAAAAACACCGATAGTCACGAGACTTTCCCGGTCCGGTGAATGATGGGCTAACTCTCCCTCGACCAGCATTTGTTACTCCAATAGATGCCGTTATCCTCGAATAGTGAGAAAAATGAACGTTCTGAAGGGCATCAGGCCTGCCAATATCCCATTATACTACATGAGGCCGTCTCAACGGAAGAACGCAACTATTACCCGAATCGGTACAGCACCAGTCCGGCTGGTATCTTGGGATAAAAGTAGGTGGATTTCCTCGGCATGCGGTCGCCGGCGTCTGCAATGGTCTTGATAGCTTCCGGCTTCACGGGGTTCATCAGAACTGAGAACTGGCACGTACCCTGGTTGATTTCATTGATCGCATCCGCCGTCTCATTGGTATATAAAATGTGGGCGGCCAGCGTATCACCGCTGATTCCGAGAAGGCGCTCCAGAATGACGTGGTCGAGAATACTGACATCCAGCGTGCGGTAAACGTCCGTGTGAAAATATGGCATGGTGGAATCGATATTTGACTCATCTGATACGGTGAGTACGCTGAAATATCCGGGTTCGATACCGTAAAGGACCAGGAGCGGACTGCCGCTTTGTTCTGCCAGCAGCGTCTCTGCCTGGGCTGATTCATTGCCTTTCTCCACAGGTACGCTGCGTACAGAAAAGAAATCAGTCAGTCCGGCACTCAGCCTGTCGATGTTGACATCCCGTACCATGCGGTGAGCCGGCAGGATAACGAGACCGGGATCGGCAAAGTCTACCAGCGTTATCATGACATAATCAAAGGCTTCACTGCCGGCAGGTGTGGTAATCCGGACACGGCGTTCTCGTTGGTAGTTCAGGGCGCTTTCATAGCGGTGATGACCGTCAGCGATATAGATAGGCTGGTCCGCCAGCACGCCGCAGATAGTGGATATTGCTTTGGGTTCGGTGACGGCATGAAATTCATGGTACTCCCCGCGGCCGGTGTCGGCGATGAACAGAGGAGTCGCGGCTGAAAGGTTGGTAAGCGCCGTGGGGATACTGCCGTTCCTGTCTTCATAGAGTGCCATGATCGGACTGGTATTCGCCTGAAGGGCATAGAGCAGATTGAGGCGGTCGCTTTTAGCACGCGCAAAGGTGGCTTCGTGGGGCCGTACGACCTTTGTCTCCCAGGGTTCGAGGCGTATTACGCAGCTGATGTTGCGGCGGCGGTACTCTTTTCCTCGGCAGGTAAAGTGATGGTCATCGATGTAGATCGCCGGCCTGGTATCGGTAGTGAGGATACCGCGGGACAGCCATTCACCGAGCGTAGACGCCGCTCTTGTGTACCGGTTGTCCTGTTCGGTATCCCGCGGCGTCTCCCGCGCGTATTCGATGCGAACGAAGTTGAAATCACTCCGGTTGTACAGTTCTTCCTGTAATGATGGAGAGATGACGTCGTACGGCGGACAGATGACCCTGCCGGTATCTCCAACCATGGGGGGGTTATAATGTACGCCGCGAAAAGGAAGAATATCAGCCACGAACTGCTCCTGAAAGATGAACTGGGGCCTGCTTTTTCAGTGTAACGTATCACCTGTAAGGCTGCAAGTTTTTCCCGGCTTGCATGGATGGGCTATACTGGTATCGTTAGCCGAATTAAGGGGAAACATGGAAGTACGCAAGGTCATTGTCGGAACCTACGCCAGTAATTGCTATATCGTTGCGGACCGGCCCGGCGGCGAAGGCATGATTATCGACCCCGGCGCCGAACCGGTGGAGATACTGCGCGTGGTCAAGAAGCTGAAAGCCCGTATCCGTCTCATCGTCCTTACACACCGGCACCCGGACCATGTCGGCGCTGCCGCCAAAGTCAAAGAGGTTACCGGCGCGGAACTGGCTTCCCATGCCGCCTGCGCCCAGTACCTGCCGCATTCACCCAGCTATGTTTTCCCGGCAGGCTACGAAGGAGCGCCCAAACCGGAACGCATCCTGGCTGACGGCGACAACATAAGTGCAGGTACTTTACGCTTCACCGTATTTCATACCCCCGGGCATACCCCGTGCGGCATCAGTCTTTATGGTGAGGGGCATGTCTTTACCGGCGACACGCTCTTTAACTACGGCATCGGCCGGTCCGACCTCATCGACAGCTCCTATGACGACCTCATTCACAGCATCAGGACAAAGCTCCTCACTCTGCCGCCGGAAACCATCGTCCATCCCGGCCACGGCCCGGACTCCACCATCGCTACGGAGATACGGGCGAACCCGTATTTGAAGTAAGTTAATAGTCAAAAACAAAGGCAGAAGGCGTTCGCCCTTCTTCGTCTACGGAGGAGGTAGCGGATGAGGTCGGGAGAACAGCACCATTCTGAACTTGGCAGTGTAGTTATAGCCAACAAAAATGCCACCGCCTCACTTTCTGAATGAGGTGGGGTGGGTTCGTTAGCAAAAAAGAGGGGCGCGGCGTAAGCCGCGCCCCTTAAACTATGCCTTGAATATGCTTACATTGGAATAAACAACGGGGCCATGACCAGGGTGATCGTGGCCAGAAGTTTGACGAGAACGTGGAGCGAAGGACCGGCCGTGTCCTTCAGCGGGTCGCCGACGGTATCGCCGACAACCGCTGCGGCATGGGCTTCGGTCTTCTTGCCGATGACATTGCCATTGTCATCCTTCAACTGACCGTCTTCGATCATCTTCTTGGCGTTGTCCCAGGCGCCGCCGCCGTTGTTCATGAACGACGCCATGAGGATACCGGCGATAGTGCCGACCATCAGGACGGAAGCCACCACCATGGCGGCGTCCCATCCGCCCGGTACGAACCGGAAGAACACACCGATAACGATGGGGCCGAGCACCGGGAGAAGTCCGGGAGCGATCATCTCGCGGAGACCGGCCTTGGTGGTGATGTCAACGGCCTTGCCGTAATCCGGCATGTGTGGTTTGCTGGGGTCTTTCGGATTGAGGATCTCAGGATCGGCCCGGAACTGGCGACGGACTTCTTCTATGATCTTTGAAGCCGTCTTGCCGACCGCCCGGATGGACCAGGAACTGAACAGGAACACGATCATGGCGGCCAGCAGCGCGCCGACGAAGACCTCGATGCGGGCGATATTGACCACGTCATAGAGACCGACTTCACCGAACTTGATGTAGGAAACGCGGTCCAGGTAAGCCTGGAAGAGCAGGAATGCGGCGAGGCCCGCTGAGACCATGGCATAACCTTTGGTCAGGGCCTTGGTGGTGTTGCCGACGGCGTCGAGGCGGTCGGTGATCTTTCTTACTTCAGGACCGGCGCCTGCCATCTCATTGATGCCGTTGGCGTTATCAGTGATCGGGCCGAAGGTGTCCATAGAGAGAACGTAGGGACAAGTCATCAGCATGCCCATCGTAGCCACGGCGGTCCCGAAGGCGCCTGCGGCGTGTTTGGCGGCGTCAGGACCCAGGTTAGTGCCCAGGATGGCGACCAGGGCGTCATTCTGCTGCCCGAACCAGAAGGCCAGCAGCAGGGCGGCGCCGATGATGACCGCGGTCGCAAAAGTGGTCGAGAAGCCCACGGACATGCCCATTATGATGTTGGTGGCGGGACCGGTCTTGGATGCTTCGGCTATGTCTCTGACCGGTTTGTATTTCCATTCCGTGTAGTACTGGGTAACGTATATGATGACGACACTGGCGACGATGCCGACCATGCCGGCGGCGAAGAGCCACCAGTTATCGAGCATGTAGTAGACCGAGATGCCGAGACCGACGATGGAAAGCGCGATGGCAACATAGTAACCGCGATTGAGAGCGGCCATGGCGTCACCGGTCTCCTTGGCTTTCACAAAGAGCAGGCCTACCATGGACGCAAACATGCCGAAACCGCGAACGACGAGCGGGAACAGTACCCAGACGATATCCTGGGTGACGAGGTAGGCCGCGATACCGAGGATCATAGCGCCAATATTTTCCGCGGCGGTTGATTCGAAGAGGTCAGCGCCGCGGCCGGCGCAGTCGCCGACATTATCGCCGACCAGGTCGGCAATCACGGCGGGATTGCGGGGATCATCTTCAGGGATACCGGCTTCGACTTTACCTACGAGGTCGGCGCCGACATCGGCTGCCTTGGTGTAGATACCGCCGCCAAGCTGGGCGAACAGAGCTACGAAACTGGCGCCGAAACCGAACCCGACGATAAGATGGGGCGCGATGTCCGGATTACTGTAACCACCATAAGCGAAGAAGATGATCGTTACGCCGATGAGGCTGAGCGCGGTGATGAGAAAGCCGGAAACCGCGCCGCCGCGTAAAGCCACGTCAACGGCTTCTTTAAGACTCCGCTGCGCTGCGGCGGCACAGCGGACATTGGACTTGACGGCAATGTACATGCCGATAAAACCGGCGAGCGCGGAGCAGAAGGCCCCGACAAGGAAAGCGATGCCGGTCCTCCAGCCGATCTCAACGGCACTCATGCCTTCGACCTCGGTCCCGCCGAGGACGCCCACCAGGATACCGATGACGATAGCGATGCCGATGGAATATATCGCGATCGTCCGGTACTGGCGTTTCATGAACGCCCAGGCGCCCTGGAAGATAATGTCACCGATCTCTTTCATTTTCGGTGTGCCTGTGGAACGCTTGAGAACGTTCCTTGCCAGCATGATCGCAAAGATGACGGTAATCACCCCTGCTGCCGGCACGACCCAAAATAGTGCAGGAAGCGTCATTTCACCTCTTTTCCAGCTGACAAGTTCAGCTCAAAGTAGTTATTGTTACCGGGACGGGTCCGGAAAACAAAAATCCGTAAAGCTTCCCGGGTTGATTAGAGATGGAAAAAAGAAAAGAGCAGGGTACACGAACCCTGCTCTTCGAAATCTGGTGCGGCGCGACGATAGTCACAGCCCATTATACTCAAAACACCGGCCGCCTGTCCAGCAGATTGCGCAAAGGATTCTCCATTATCAGGGATTACCGGTCAGTTTATAACGGCTGGACGGCGGTATTGCTACGCAAATGCTCCTTACCGGCTATGGAGCGGGAAGCCTTCCGGCAATGTCGTATTCCGGTGTCAGGGCAACGTTCATGAAGATGACCGGCTTTCTGACAACTTTGAAATACAGCGGGCAATGAAGCATGCCGGCGGGAATGTGGAGCACCGTGGGTTCCGTTATGGTGTGCTTCTCGCCTTCTTCCCCCAGAGATATCTCGACCTCCGCCTGGAAGTCGGTGATATGCAGGGAATCCGCACTGTAGAAATGAAGGAACTGGTCGTAATCATGGCTGTGCGGGTCGTTGACCATGAGGAACGGTTCGGTAATGCAGTTCCACAGGACCGAAAAATCCTTCTCGCCGACATGGTCTCGAGAAAAGAATATCAGCCGGTCGCAGAATCTGCCCGGACGAATGGCGTTGGTGAAAAGAAGATTACTGTATTTGCCCTCGGTCATGTTGCTCCTCCTCTATGAACAAACAGGCCGCGACTAAATATAATCACGGCCCGTAACCTGTTTTATCTTTTCTTTTTAAAACTTGATCCGGGGAATATCGGCTTCTTTCATACTGTCCGCGAACGTCCAGAAGAAGGCTTCACCGGTATAGACCTGGAAGACGGAAAGAAGGGGATTGTCCGGGGTCGTGATGCCGAAGTTCTTGACGAAGGGCCTTTCCTCGATACAACGGGCGCGAATTTCGGGATCTGTGATGAACTTCACCTTTCCGGCAACGCGCAGCACTTTCTGGCCGTCGGTGAAGCTGATCTCCACCTTGGGGTTCTTTTCAAGCTGCTTGATCATTGCTTTCACGGACTGGGCCTGGAAGTAGAAGCCGGTCTCATCTGCATACCACATACCCAGAGCGCGTACGCGGGGCTGGTCTCCGTCGCAGGTAGCAAGATAAGCGGTCTTGTTGGCATTGGCGAATTCAGCGCACTCTTTGATGGTTGACATAATTGTTCCTCTCATAAAGTGTTTTTCCGTATGGCCTTCCATTTAATGGAAGGTGCGGATGTTGTTCACTTTAGTATGGGAGCAGAAAATTGTCAAACCGGTCTTTGTTCCAGACTCAGGATTCCCACTTCAGTTCGGCGTAGCGTTGGCGGAGCTTGGGTTTCTCGATTTTTCCGGTGGGATTACGCGGCACATCATCGAAGACGATCAGCCTCGGCCAGGCATATTTCGGGAGAAGCGGCTCGAAGTATGCCCGCATGGCGCTCTCGGTCATCTCTCTGCCTTCCACGGTCTGGACGACAGCCGCTACTACTTCTCCATACCGCACGTCCGGGATACCGATGACCGCCACGTCCTTGACGTCGGGGTGTCCGATGAGGACTGATTCAAGGTCCACCGGATAAATGTTTTCACCGCCGCTGATGATGAGGTCCTTCTTCCGGTCGACGTAATATATGAAGCCGTCCTCGTCCTGCCGGACCATGTCGCCGGTATGGAGCCAGCCGTTCTTCAGTGTGGCCGCGGTCAGTTCCGGGTTCTTGTAGTAGCACTTCATGATATGGTTGCCGCGCATGATCATCTCCCCCACGGTGCCGCAGGGAACGTCGTTGCCATTCTCGTCTACCACGCGGGCATCGACGTTAAGGCGTGGCCGCCCGAAAGAACCGAGCTTATGGAAGTTTTCCAGCCCGAGGTGCATGCAGGGACCGGCTGATTCCGTCAGCCCGTAATTCTCATCGAATTGCGCGCCCGGGAAGTAGCTGAGAAAGCGCTTGACCAGGGAAGGAGGTATCGGTTGAGCGCCGGAATGCAGGAGCCGCACGGAACTTAAATCATAATCGGATATCTTGAGCTGGCCGCCGCCAAGCGCGGCGACGATGTCCTGCATCCATGGCACGAGGATCATGGCCAGGGTGATTTTCTCCTGGCTGAAAAGGTCCAGGATGACCTTGGCGTTGATCCTCTCGCCACCAGGCGTCAGAACGGCTTTGGCGCCCGCGATAAAGCTCCCGAACCAGTGCATCTTTCCCCCGGTGTGGTAAAGAGGCGGAAGCAGGAGAAAGCAATCGTCTTTGGTTTCACGATGGGAGAAGTTTTCGTTCACCGCCACATGCTCCAGGCTGCGGTGACACAGGCAGGTCGCCTTGGGATCTCCGGTTGTCCCGGAGGTGAAATACAGACCGGCTTCGTCATCACCGGAAATCTCTACCCGGAGTGGTTCCGTCGAAGCATTGTCTATCACCTGCCGGAAATCTTCCATACCTTCCGGAGGATTACTGCCGCGGAAAATAAAAGACTTCACCGTACTCAGGCCGGGGAGTATTTCCAGGACCCTTTCCTTGAATGTCTCATCCAGGACGACGGCTGCCGGATCGGCGATATCGATGCAGTACTTGATCTGGCGGGCGATGAAGCGGAAATTCAACGGCGCTGCCATTGCGCCCGCCCGCAGGATACCGAAATAGGCGATCAGCCAGTCTATGGAGTTGACCATCATGTGAACGACAACATCGCCCTTCTTGACGCCCCGTTCGATGAGCGCATTGGCGAACCGGGTAGCCTGGTCGTCGAATTCTCTCCAGGTCAGTTCCCGTCGGGTATTTTTGCTCGGTGAGACCTCAATAAGCGCTTTAGCATCCGGTAACAACCGGGCGTTGCGCGTCAACATCTCGACGATGGTCATGGCGGTGAAGCCTCCTGAAGCTGATTATCAAATATTCTGCCTAAACAGGTTACGCAAACAAAGTGCAATACGTTGATATATGATAATATTGCGTAACATTGCCTGAATATACGTACGCAATCATTAAACAATCACTCCATTATAGGTTATTATCAAGTTTACTGTCAATAAATTGACTGTCAATCCGTCCTCCACTAGCTCTATCTTTATAGGCTCGTGCCTGCTATGTTATAATTTTTTTGGAGCAGGAAATATCTATGTTTGAACAACTTGAAAAAGTGGATCAGCGCTACCGGGAAATCGATGAAAAAATGGCGCAGACGGAAATAGCTACGGACATCAACCAGCTTCAGGAACTGGCCCAGGAACGTTCCGAATTGGAAGAAATAGTCAAGCTGTACCGCCAGTACCGCGATACGCAGAACTCGCTCGAACAGACCCGTACCATGCTGGCAGAAGAGACCGACGAGGAAATGCGTACTATGGCCGTCCAGGAAATCGAATCCCTGGAGAATAACCTTGATTTCCTCACGGGAAAACTGCAGACCGCCCTTATTCCCAAAGACCCGAACGATGAAAGGGATATCATCATGGAGATCCGGGCCGGCACCGGCGGCGATGAGGCCGCCATCTTCGCCGCGGACCTCTACCGCATGTACACCCGTTACGCCCAGGAGCACCGCTGGAAGACCGATGTGCTGAGCCTCAGCGAAAGCGGTCGGGGCGGTATCAAGGAAATAATATTTGAAGTGCGCGGTAAAGGCGCTTACAGCCGTTTAAAATATGAGAGCGGCGTCCACCGCGTTCAGCGGGTGCCTGTCACTGAAGCTTCGGGACGTATTCACACCTCCACCGCTACCGTGGCTGTACTCCCCAAGGCCGAAGAGATTGATATCGATATCAACCCGGATGACATCAAGACGGACGTTTTTCACTCCGGCGGCGCCGGCGGCCAGAACGTTAACAAGGTCGCCACCGCCATCCGCATGACGCACGTTCCCACCGGCATTGTCGTGGTCTGCCAGGATGAGCGTTCACAGCTTCAAAACAAGATCAAGGCTATGTCCGTCCTGCGGACGAGGCTGTTGGATATCGAGCGGCGCAAGCAGGAAGAAGAGATCACTTCAACGCGGCGCTCCCAGGTCGGTACCGGGGAACGTTCGGAAAAAATCCGCACGTACAACTATCCCCAGGACCGGGTCTCCGACCACCGCATCAACATGAACGTTCACAATCTGCCCCGGTTCATGGATGGTGAGATCGACGAACTTATAGATGCCCTCATCGCGGATGCCCATGCCCGACAGCTCGAAGGACAAACCGTGTGAACCTCGGTCAGGTTCTAAAGGAAGCCCGAGAGGATCTGGAACGGAGCAAAATCGACGATGCAGCTCTCGAAGCTGAAGTCCTTCTCAGGCACACCCTCGGTATAGACCGGGCCGGCCTTTTTTCATCGCTGAAAGCACCGATTGAGGCAAAACGGTATGCCGCTTTCCGGAAAAGCCTGGAGAGACGCCTGGCAGGGGAGCCGGCCGCCTATATCACGGGACATAGAGAGTTTTTCAGGCTGGACTTCCTCGTCGACCGCCGCGTGCTCATTCCAAGGCCGGAAACCGAACTCCTCGTAGAAACCGCCATCGAGTGGTGTCGTAAGTATGATTATCGGACCGCCGCGGATATAGGCACCGGTAGCGGCATCATTGCCGTGAGTCTGGCAGCTCACCTGCCGGAAATTGACATAATCGCAACAGACGTCTCCGAAGAGGCATTGCAGGTTGCCCTGGAGAACAGCCGCCGGCACGGGGTAGAGGACCGGATCTCCTTTCATCAAGGTGATCTGCTCACTGCCTTACCCGGACCGGTGGACTTGATTTGCGCTAATCCGCCCTATGTTCCGCGGGGAGAACTGCCATCTGGAGGACCTCTCGCTTATGAGCCTTATATCGCGCTGGATGGCGGGCCGGAGGGCACGGATGTCCTGGTGCGTTTCTGCAGGTCCGTTCCCCTCTATCTCCAACCCGGCGGCGGCCTGCTCATGGAACTCGGGATAGGTCAAGTTGAGACCGTGAGAGCGGCGCTCGGCGTGGCGTTACCTGCTGCTGCGATCGATGTCCTGAAAGATCTTGCCGGTATCGAGCGCCTTGTCACGGTACGTTTGACAGGATTTTCAGGTAAGTGCTAGAGTTAAAAAAATAGTATACCCGTACACTATTGCTAATGAGAGAGATTGACTTATGAACATCGTTGTTTGCGTCAAGCAGGTTATCGACCCCGAAGCGCCTCCCAGCAGTTTTACTATCGACCCCGTGGCCAAGACCGCCCAGATGCGCGGAGCCAATCCCGTCATCGATCCCTTCGCGGAGTATGCCGTTGAAGCAGCCCTGAAGCTCAAGGATGCGGGGGAGGCTTCTATCACCATTCTCTGCCTGGGAGAAAATCTCCAGCGGGACGTGGTCAAGAAACCCCTGGCCATGGGCGCCGATGAACTGGTGCTGCTGGAAGACCCTGCCTTCATCGGCGGAGACAGCCGCGCTACTGCTACCGCCCTGGCGGCAGCCATCAAGAAGATAGGGAATGTGGACCTCGTGCTCTGCGGCCGTGAAGCGTCTGATACCAACGCCGGTCAAACCGGTCCTGCTATTGCCGCTCTTCTCGATCTGCCCTGCGTCACCATTGCCCGTAAAATAGAAATAAACGGGTCCATCGCCAGGGTGGAAAGAGCGACATCGGAAGGGTACGATGTTGTCGAAACGGACCTGCCCGCGGTGATCACCGTCAGCAATGAGATTGGTGAAGTCCGGTATCCCACCATCAAAGGCATCATGGGCGCCAAGAAGAAACAGCCGGTTACCTGGACGCCGTCCGACCTCGGGCTCGATCCCGCGTCCATCGGCGCCGCCGGGAGCAAGATAACGCTCCAACAGCTTTACGAACCGGTCTTCGAAGGGACCTGTGAACTCATCGAAGCCGAGACCCCCGAAGAAGCCGGTGCTCTTCTGGCCACCAAACTGCGGGAAGCCAAAGTATTATAACGGAAAGCAGGGTGGGTGCACCGAAACCCGCATGAACAAATGATCCGGGAAGGATTGAATTATGTCTGATAAGAATGGAATAGCCGTCTTTTGTGAAAACAATAAAGGGAACCTGGCTGCGATATCCGCGGAAGGGCTCGGAGAAGCGCGGCGGCTGGCGGAAAGCGCCGGCTGGAAGGTCTCGGCCCTCTGCCTGGGCAACAACCTCGGAGATGTCGCCAAACAGGCTATCGCTGCCGGAGCGGATACAGCTTATGTGGTCGATAACGAACAACTGGCTGTCTACGAACCGGATGCCTATCTTCAAGCGCTAGTTCAGGCGGTAGAAAAAGCGGACCCCGCCGTCATCATTATGGGACAGGACGACATCGGACGCGACCTGGCGCCCCGCCTGGCGTTCAAATTGAACACGGCCCTGACGACGGATTGCGTCGCCCTTTCACTGAAGGACGGAAAGCTTTCGGCCACCAAGCCTGTTTACGGCGGTAACGCTATGGGCGTTTTCGAGTCTTCATCCGTCCCGCAGATAGTCACCATTCGCACCAAGGCCATGTCCGCGCTGGAGCCGGATGCCTCACGAGCGGGAGAAATTATTGCTGTTTCTGTCACTTTCGATAGCGCTGCCATTCGCACCAGGACCATCGATCGCGTCGTCGAGGAAAGCGAAGGCGTTAAGTTGGAAGACGCCGAATGCGTCGTGGTCGGCGGCCGCGGCATCGGTTCCCAGGAAGGGTTCCAGCAACTTGCCGAACTGGCCAAAGTTCTGAAAGGCGCTCTGGGAGCCAGCCGGCCCCCCTGCGATAACAACTGGGTACCGGATACCGTCCAGGTCGGCCTGACCGGCAAGATAATCGCTCCTGACCTCTACATAGCCGTGGCCGTATCGGGTTCCAGCCAGCATATGAGCGGCTGTTCCGGTTCACGCAATATCATCGCTATCAACAAGGACAAGGAAGCCAATATCTTTCGCTATGCACGTTACGGAGCAGTAGGCGACTGGAAAAAGATACTGCCTGCCTTCACTGCCAAGGTGAAAGAACTGGTCGGGTCTTAGCTTCCGTTTTAGTTTTAGTGTGAGATAAAAGAAGCGCCCCGGTTTTTCGGGGCGCTTCGTATTTCTTACAAGGTTGAGGCCGGGTACTATTCTTTTTCGGCCTGTGCCTGGGCGATCACCTTCTGGGCTACCTGGGCGGGAACTTCCTCGTAATGGTCGAATTCCATGGTGTAGGTAGCGCGTCCCTGCGTCATGGACTTGAGGTCGATAGCGTAGCGCTGTACTTCGGCCAGCGGGGCCTGGGCTTCTATCGTGTTGATATTGCCCTCGGGGTTCATGCCGAGCACACGGGCTCGCTTCGTATTGAGGTCCCCGATAATGTCACCGGTGAGGTCGTTCGGCACGGTCACTTTCAGATTAACGATGGGTTCCAGCAGGATCGGACGCCCGTCCTGGATGCCCTTCTTGAAGGCCTGGGAACCGGCTATCTTGAAGCAGATTTCCGAGGAATCGACCGGATGGAAACTGCCATCGTAAAGTGTGGTTTTAACGCCAACCACCGGGAAACCGGCCAGACCGCCTTCGTTATAGGCTTCCGTGACGCCTTTTTCAACCGCGGGAATATAGTTCTTGGGGACCGAACCGCCGACGATTCGCTCGGTGAACTCATTTTCTCCCCGTTCCGGCAGAGGTTCGAGTTCCAGCAGGACATGGCCGTATTGGCCGTGTCCGCCGGACTGTTTCTTGTGTTTGTACTCGGATTTTGACGGAACGGTGATTGTCTCCCGGTAGGGCACCTTGGGCGTGGTTAACTCGACGTTCACCCCGAATTTGCGCTGAATTTTTTCCGCGGCGACGGCCAGGTGCGTATCGCCCATACCGGAGAGGATGGTCTCGGCGGTGCCGAGTTCCCGGTGCACCGTCAACGTCGGGTCTTCCTCAACGAGTCGCGCCAGGGCCGCCCCCATCTTGTCGATGTCTGTCTTGGTCTTGGGATAAACAGCCTCGCTGAACGTCGTGTCAGGGAAGACAACAGGCGCCAGCTTGACATGCTTCTCAGGCGCGCAGAGGGTATCGCCGGTCTCGGTAACGCTCAGCTTGGCTACCGCGCCGATGTCTCCGGCGCCGATCTCATTGACCGGCTCCTGGTTCTTTCCCTTCATGACATAGATGGTACCGATTCTCTCGGCGGCGTTCTGGTTCGTGTTGAAGACCTGAGAATTGCCGCTGAACGTGCCGTTATAGACCCTGAAATACGTGAGTTTACCAACGTAGGGGTCCGCGGTGGTCTTGAATACCAGGGCGGCCAGCGGTCCGTTCTCATCGGGATCAGTCTCCCCACTCTCCAGAATGACCTTTCCTTCTTTCGGTGTAGGCAGGTACTCGGTGATTGCATTCATCAGACGGCTGATACCGATGTTCGTCAGCGCGGAGCCGGCCAGAATGGGAACAACGGTGCCCTCTCTCACAGCCTTGTTGAGTGTTGCCGTTAATTCCTCGGACGTGATCTCTTCACCGCCGAGGTATTTTTCTATCAAAGCATCGTCGACTTCCGCCACGGACTCGATGAGCATGTCCCTGAAGGACTGCGCCTGGTCTTTAACGCTGTCTGGAATATCGCCTTCCTTGGCGTCCTTGCCGGCGCCGGTATAAGCTTTCATGGACAGCAGGTCGACAACTCCCTGGAAGGACGTATGCGCGCCGATAGCCGCCTGGAGAGGTACGCATTTGGTACCGAACCTGGCACGGATATCATCGACGACTTTCTTGAAGTCGGCGTTTTCCCGGTCCATCTTGTTGACGAGGACCAGCCGGGGTAGAGAAGCTTTTTGGCAGTAATCCCAGTAAAGCTCGGTGCCGACCTCAACACCGGCTGTGGCGTCAATCAGGATTATGGCTCCTTCACTGATCCTCATGCCGGCCTTGACTTCTCCGACGAAATCGGTATACCCCGGCGCATCCAGGATATTAAGCTTTTTCCCCTGCCATTCGCATGGTAATACTGTCAGATTGATGCTTATTTTCCGCTTGATTTCCTCCGGCTCATGGTCGGACATAGTCGAACCGTCATCGACTTTACCGAGACGGTTGATAAGACCGCTGTTAAAAGCTATCGCTTCCGCCAGCGAGGTCTTCCCGGCGCCTCCATGAGATAAAAGAACCGTGTTATGGATTTTGTCCAGCCCGTATTTCGTCATCGAATCACCTGCAAACAGAATTACGTTATCATTATACTCACAGTACGTTTTTATCGGCAAGCGCAAACCGCCGGCATCACGTCACGACATCGGCATCGGGCAAGTTGCGGCGGTTGTTCCGCGGCTTGTGAAGAGTATCCGGTGGGAGGCTAAGCGCTCCACTTGTCTTTAATCACAAGCTCGGTCAAAGGTTTGCGCGGCGGCGCCTTTCCTTCACGGGCTGCCACGCCGACCGGCAGCAGGCAGATGACACGGGTGCCTTCCGGAGTATCGAGTACCTTCTCCGCGGCTTCGGCATCGAAGGCGCCGATGATGACAGTACCAAGACCCTGGGCATGTGCGGCCAGGCACATGTTCTGCATCGCCAGCGCGGCATCGAACATGAACCAGTCTCCCTTGTCGGTGACATACTTGAACTCTCCACCGCCGCCCGGCTTGCCTCCGGACACGCCCATTTCAGCACACAGGACGATGAGGACGGGAACGGTATTAATGGACTTGACGCCGGGATTTTCAACGATACGGTCCGGCAACTCGATTTTCATCAGCGTATCGGCGAGTTTGGATTTGATGGACGGGTCCCTCACCACGACGAACTTCCAGCATTGCGTGTTGGCCCACGACGGCGCCCACTGGCCCGCCTCGAGGATAGCATGTATCTTCGTATCGTCAACCGGAGCATCAGTGTAATTCCGTATGCTTCTCCGGGTCTTGATAGCCTCAAACAATTCCACGTGTCGACCTCCTGAATAAACGTTTTGCAGCTATTATCTCATAGAAAGGCTGACTTTGCGAATCCTGCCGGAGAAATAAAGAGGCTCCGGGGGCTATTCTTCCCAGGCTCCTTTGCCGATCAGGGGCACAAAGCGGCAACCGCCGAGGTCCGTGAGTTGTATGGTGTCTCCAACCCGTACGACACGGTACAATTCCTGGTCATAACGGGAACCCACCGGTATGATCATCCGGCCGGCTTCTGCAAGTTGGGCTACGAGGTCATCCGGCACGTTCGGAGCTCCGGCTGTGACCAGGATGGCATTGTATGGGGCTTCTTCGGGCCAGCCGAGGGTATCTCCGGCTGTCCGAAATTCGACGTTGGTATAACCGAGGCTCTCCAGGAGACTGCGGGCGCTATCAGACAGCGATGGAACGCGCTCGACGGTGACCACCTGTTTCGCCAGTTCGGCGAGAATGGCGGTTTGGTAGCCGCTGCCGGTGCCGAGCTCGAGTACCTTGTCTTCGGCGGTGAGTTGAAGTTCTTGCGTCATGAATGCGACGATATAAGGCTGGGAGATAGTCTGCCCTTCACCGATAGGCAAAGGGCGGTCCTCATAAGCCATGTCCCGCAAGGAAGCCGGCACGAAGAGTTCCCGGGGAATGCGTGACATGGCAGCCAAAACACGAGAGTCCCTGATATCGCGCCGCAACGATTGCATAAGCACGGCCCGGCGTTCCTCATAACTCATGATTGTGTCCGGGGCCTACCCGATGATAAGCGCCAGCACGATTAGCACGACAATGATGATCCCCGCCAGGATTCCGATTCTCTTTAGTTCCCCTGCAAGAAACGGATATTCCATCGTGTCTACCTCACGGACCGCCGTATTCTTTACGGCTGCCGGAGCGGCGCCTTCATGAGCGCTGGGGGTCACCGCCGCCGGTGCAACGGGACCGGCAGGATTTAACGGTTCCGCCTCGGTATTGCGCATCACGCCTTGTTTCTGGCGTTGTATCGTCTTGGCTTTTTTACTATTTTGAGGATGCTTCGTTTTTTTCTTGGCTGGAGTTGGCATCCGTATGCCTCCTTACTATCAGTCCTTCGCCCGCGGGTGCGCTTTGTCATAATCGCGCCTGGCCCGTTCAGTGGTGAGGTGAGTATATACCTGGGTGGTCGAAATATTGGCATGGCCGAGTAGTTCCTGGACTGACCTCAGGTCCGCGCCGCCGCTCAGCATGTGGGTGGCAAAGCTGTGGCGCAGGGTGTGAGGACTAATTTGGGAACTCAGACCGGCGGCCTTGGCGTATTCCTTCAGTTTTTGCCAGAATCCCTGGCGTGTCAACCGTTCACCGCGGGCATTGAGGAAGAGCGCATCTTCTTTACGGCCCTTGGATAGCTTGGGTCGCTCCTCGTCGATGTACTGCTTGATGGCACGTGCTATCTGCTCATACAGCGGAATGATCCTCTCCTTCCGGCCCTTGCCGAAACAGCGGACGAAGTATTCTCCCTCCAGGTTGACGTCGTCCATGTTCAGTGCCACCATTTCGCTGATACGCATACCGCTGGCATAGAGCAGTTCCAGCATGGCACGGTCGCGTTTCGCTTCGGAAGTAGAAAGCTTTGAGGGCTGTTCGAGCAACTGGCGGACCTGGCTGATCGGTATGGGCTTCGGGAGGGCTTTGCCTACGGACGGAGAACTCATGTTCTCGGTGGGATCTTTTTTCACGATGCCTTCATTGACGAGAAAAGCGAAGAATGACCGCGCTGCAGCCATTTTCCTGGCAACGGTCGTTGCTACGTACCCTCTTTCTTTCATGTCCAGCAGGTAGCCGAGCATTGTTTGCCGGGAGAAATTGCTCCAGGACGATAAAGAACCATTGTTCTTCGCGTAGTCGGTCAGAGCCATAAGATCATTGCGGTAGGCAGCGATCGTATGCTCGGAATAGCCCTTTTCAATTGCCAGATAGTGCAGAAAACTTTCCACTTGCTCTACCATAGCATCTCCTTTGGATTGCGGTTGGATACCCGTACGGTGTTCACCCAGAAGTATGATAGGCATTTTAACATAATATTGTCAATCGGAAAAGCCGTCCGCATGTGGGTGAAAGGCGCCGGGCAAACCGGCAGCATCAGGCTCGTCTCTCCCATTACCAATTCGCTATTGTAAACCGTACGAACGTATATAACAATAAAATTAGATTCCCATAGTGTTTGGTAATACTGTGTCCGAGGTACGAAAACCCATGCCCGATATTTCCAGCTACATTCCCGGTATTCTGGAAAAAACGCCTCCGCAGAGCGATGCTCTGCAAATGATTCCTGAGTCTATGGCCCGGAAATACCTGGCTATTCCGATATCCATCGAAGGCAATGTTCTTCGGGTCGCCATGGCAAACCCCTCTGATATCATCGCTCTTGAGGCGCTGGCGAGCTGGAGCCAGATGCGTATCGAGGTCGAACCGGCGTCCAAAGAAGCCATACTGGAAGCAATCGACTCCAATTATAAGTCATATGATGAAATAGAACGCCAGATATCCAGCATCTCACCCGCGGAAACCGCACAGAAAACAGGGACGTTTTTCACTGAAACCACCAATGATGCGCCGGTCGCCCAGGCGCTTTCACTCATTATCGATGAAGCGGTAAAAGCCCGGGCCTCGGATATCCATCTCCATCCCGGCGAGGAGAAGATAAGGGTAAGGTTTCGTATCGACGGAACCTTGCATGATATGTTCTCCCTGCCCTTGAGCACGCTGACGCCCCTGATTTCACGGATCAAGATAATGTCCAACCTGAACATCGCCGACCATCACCGGCCCCAGGATGGTCAGTTTTCCATGAAGACAAAAGGCCGTACCGTGGATATCCGCGTCGGCATCATTGCCACGGTTTACGGGGAAATGGCCGTTCTCCGGCTGCTGGACAAGTCCCGTGCTACTCTTGATCTGGCTGACCTCGGGTTCCTTCCGGAAAGCCTGAACCAGCTCGAACAGATGCTCAAGGTGCCCTATGGTATTATCCTGGTCAGCGGTCCTACCGGCGCCGGCAAAACGACCACGCTCTATGCAGCGCTGAACTCGCTGGACGAGTCCGAGCGTAACATCATTACCGTGGAAGACCCGGTGGAATACCGGTTTTCCAACATCAATCAGATTCAGGTCAATCCGCGGGCCGGTCTTACCTTCGCCAGCGGCCTTCGCTCCATCCTCCGGTTGGACCCGGATGTCATCCTCATCGGCGAGATCCGTGACGCGGAAACGGCGAATATCGCCATCCAGTCCGCCCTGACCGGACATCTCGTTCTGTCCTCCATCCATGCTAATGATACCATCGGCGTTGTTCTTAGACTCGTCGATCTCGGCGTAGAACCATTTCTCGTTGCCTCGGCCTTGATCGGGGTTATCGCCCAGCGGATGGCTCGCCGTATCTGCCCGAATTGCGCTCGTTTTATTGACGCATCTCCTGAAGAAACGCTGGTCTACGCACAGCAGATCGGAGAAGAACGGAAAGAGTTCTTATACGGCGCCGGCTGCAAGTCCTGCGCCGGTTCCGGGTACCGCGGACGCACCGGCATCTTCGAGATACTCACCAGTACCGACGCCCTTAAAACCATGCTGTTGAAGGGCGCCACGGCGAACGAGTTGAGAGATAAAGCCATCGAACAGGGTATGATCACCCTGCTGAAAGACGGTATGAAGAAGGTACAGCAGAACGTTACGACACCCACGGAAGTATTGCGTAACGCCTATTCCATGTAAACGGAGATTATGCAGTATCAGTACATTGCCTGCAGTGAAGCAGGAGAAATCGTCAAAGGTAAAATAAGCGCCACGAATGAAGACAGCATCGCGGAGATGATGAGCTACGCGGGATACCGTCTCATCAACCTCAAACCTTTTGTGCCGTTCTTCAGTCTGGGCAAATTTACAGCGCAGCTGTTCCCTGTCAAAACGGGCGATGTGATCATGCTCTTCCGTCAGCTGGCGTTGCTCCTGGAATCCGGCGTCAACATCATCACCTCCATGGAACTCCTCAAGGAACAGATGACAAATCGGACGTTCAAGAAGGTGGTCGAAGATGTTATCCGGGACATTCGCGGCGGGACCCAGTTGTCCATCGCTCTCGGCCGGCACCCGACGGTATTTTCGCAGATGGCCTGCCGTTCTCTCAGCATCGGTGAACAGACCGGCGGTATGGAAACCATGCTGCGCCAGGTAGCCGATTACATGGAACGGGAGATAGTGACGCAAAAGAGCGTTAAAGGCGCCCTGACCTATCCGATGATAGCCGGGGCTGTTGCCATCGTCGTTGTCGCGGTATTGATGATATTCGTGCTGCCGGCCTTCGGCAGCTTGTACGCGGAGCTTGGCGCGGAACTCCCCGCCATTACTCAAGTCATGATGAGTGCGTCCGGCTTTTTGAAAGAGCACATTCTCAAGATATTGCTCGGTCTTCTGATTGCCGGGGGATTAGTGACCATCTATCTTCGCACTCCCGACGGTAAATACAAGTTAGATAAATTGTTGCTTAAAATACCTCTCATGGGCAGGGTCAGGCAGCTCAACGAACTGGCAAGGGCTTGCCGGAGCATCGCTTTGTTGTACACCGCAGGCCTGCCGTTGACGGAGATAATGCCCATGGTTGTTCAGGGCTGCGGCAACCGTGTGATGGCACAGTCCCTCTACAACGTACAGATGGACATGATGAAGGGAGAAGGGCTGGCCCGTCCCATGGCTAAAGACCCGTTGTTCCTGCCGATGATGGTGCAAATGATTAAAGTAGGAGAAGAGACGGGCAGTCTCGACTCCTCGGTGCTGGCTGTGGCCCAAAATTACGAGGCCGAAGCCATGGACAAGACCAAAACGCTGATTGGTATGATACCGCCGGTGATGACGGTCGCCATTGCCGGCGTCGTCGGATTGATCGCCATATCGATGATTTCGGCCATGTACGGCATGTACGGGCAGGCATTTTAAGAGGCAGTACCGGAGAGTATATGAAGAGCATCAAGCTGAGCAAAACAAGCTGGCTCATTCTTTCCGCCGGGGTGTTTATCGTTGTCCTGGCTGGGTTAGGTGTCACCAGGAACCAGCAGATGCAACAACAGTCCATCGCTCAGGAACAGCTGGACCTCGCGGAAACGAGACTCGCCAAATATGACCTGACGCAACTGCGTTACCGTGTCGAAGAGCTTTCGAGGCTGATCGAAGAGAAAAAAACTGAAGTTGAAGAAGCCCAGAAACGGCTTGAGAGTACCGTCGTCAGCGCTGATGTCGTCGAGCAGTTTTATGCTATCGCGGAATTCTCAGATGTAACCGTCTCAAACGTGAGCGATACACCCATCTCCAACAGTAATCTGAGCGGTGTCGGTGTTCAACAGACCTCGTTGAGCAGTAGCGTCAATGGCACGCTCGAAAACATCATGGATTTCATCATCAATTTGAACCACAATTTCACCACGGGCTACACGGTAACGGCTCAGATAAGAGTGGATGGAATCCCGGATGATGACGATATGCAGGGCGCGGCGAGTTGCAATCTCCAGGTATTTGTGTACTCCCGTGAGGTAAAATAAATGTCCAGAAATACAACGACATTGTACATAGATGATGCCGGTATCCGCCTGCTGGTCACCCGCGGTAAAAGGATCACCAAGCTGGCCAGTGTTCCCCTTGAAACCGGGCTGAATTACATCGATACGCCTGAAAAAGAGCAGGAATTATCAGAAAAGATACGGCAACTCTTCAGGAGCAACAAAATATCGGAAAAGAAGGTGATTCTCGGTATCAGCGGACTTCGCTGTCTTACCCGTCCCGTAACGCTGCCGGAATTGCCGAAAGCCATGATCGGCGAAGCGGTTGTCCGGGAAGCCAAGCGGGTATTGCCGGTACCGCCGGAACAGTTGTATATTTCCTGGCAGGTCGTTGCTGCCAGCGCTGGAAAACTGCTGGTCTTCATGATTGCTGTTCCGCGCCAGATGGCGGATATGCTCATGCGTATCCTCCATAACGCCGGCTTGAAACCATATCTCATGGACATCAAACCGGTTGCCCTGGCAAGGCTGGCCCGTGAAGCCACTTCTATTCTCGTTGATGTGCAGTCCCTGGAATTCGACATCGTCATAATGGTCGGCGGTCTTCCGCAACCCATACGTACCGTATCGTTCCCGCAAGAAGAACTGACGCTTTCCGATAAAGCGCTGATAGTTAAGAACGAGCTGGAAAAAACGCTTGAATTTTATAACGCCAATAACCCGGACCTTCAGGTACCGCCAAGCACCCCCATCCTTGTTTCTGGTGAACTCTCCGAAGAACCGGAGATTTACCAGGTGCTGGGTGCGGACATCGGGTTGCAGACGGAATTGCTGGTATCCCCGCTTAAGTGCCTCAAACACCTGGATCCTTCTCAATACCTTGCGAATGTCGGTTTGACCCTGAAAGAGTCGCTCAGGGACGCCGGACCGTTGCTTGCTAATTTCAACACCCTCCCTGAACCCTATCAACCCCGGCAGATCCCCACCAATAAGCTCATGGCGATACCCGCCGCGGCCGCTGCTGTAGCGCTGGTAGCATTGCTGGGTATGACCATACAGGATGCTGCCGGGCGTCTCGAAACCACCCAGTCCCAGGTAGAGACGACAAATTTCCTGCTGGAGAAAAAGCAGACGGAACAAACGGAATTGTCGAAAACGATAGCCGAATTGGAAAACCAACTGAACGGCCTCGACACCCAGTCGAATTCCTATGCAGAAGCCCTTGCGGTCATCAGCCAGTACGGTGAAGAGATCGATGCCGATCTGGTAGCGTCCGTTGACACCCTGGTCCCGCAGCTTGATCTGGGCACGCTGAACCACAACGGTACAGCGCTCGCCATCAGCGGTACGGCAACCAGCGAAGAAGAAGTGATCCGGTACGCGCGTGACTTGTTCGATACCGGCAGGTTCGCTGAAGTCACGATTTTAAGTATCAATGGAGATCCGGATTCGGGCAGCGTGTCGTTTAGTCTCGGCATACGCCTGACGGACAGGAACTGATATGGACATGAAACAACTGCTCCTTATCGCCAAGGAGCGCAAAGCCTCCGACCTCCATCTCGTTTGCGGCATGCCGCCGTTGATGCGCATCCACGGCAGCCTCAAGCCGGCGGATGACCTGCCGGTGTTATCTGATGAAGACCTGGAAGAAGGCCTCCGTCAGGTAACCTCGGAAGCGCAGCAGGAAGAATACAAACGTACTCATGAGCTGGATTTCGGCGCCAGCGTGGAAGGCGTCGGCCGCGTCCGTTTTAACGCCGCCAGCCAGCGCGGTTCCATCAGCTTCGTCAACCGTCTGCTTCCGGACAAGGTGCCTGATCCGGAGGACCTTGGCCTTCCGGCTATTTGTAAGGACCTCATTACCAGACCCAGGGGACTGGTGGTCGTCAGCGGACCTACCGGTAGCGGTAAATCGACGACGCTCGCTTCCATGATTGAATATTTGAACAAGACCCACAATAAGAGGGTCATTACGATTGAAGACCCAATTGAATATACCTATCGGAACAATCTGTGTACCATTACCCAGCGAGAACTCGGCGCGGATACGCTTTCATTCTCGGAAGCCCTGCGGCATGTCCTGAGACAGGACCCGGATGTTATCCTCGTCGGTGAAATGCGTGACCTGGAGACCGCTTCCGCGGCATTGACCGTGGCCGAGACCGGCCACCTTGTCTTGACCACCGGTCACGCGCCCAGCGCATCACAGGCCGTGGAACGTATCATCAACATGTTCCCGCCCCATGAACGCAACCTCACGCAGACCCGTCTCGCCTCTCTCCTCCTCGGTATTCTTTGCCAGGCTTTGGTGCCCACGGAAGACGGCAATGGTCGCGTAGCGGCCATCGAGGTCATGCTGGCCAACTCCGCCGTGAGGAACCTCATCCGCGAGGGCAAGGTCTTCCAGATCCCCAATACCATCCGTATGAATACCCAGCACGGCATGGAACTGCTGGATCAGGCCCTGGTGCGGTTGTGGAAGAGCCACGTCATCAGCAACGAGGCTGTCTGGGAGTTCTGCAATGACCGGGACGAGATCACCAAGCTGACCGGGGAACGGGAAGACGCCTTCCAGAAGAACCAGCAGGACGATAT
>CAZPSP010000010.1:0-32321 GCA_964589285.1 uncultured Dehalococcoidaceae bacterium
ACCGACGGCGCCTATTTCTCCAATATCGCCACGGTTACGATAACGGTAAACCCGATAAATGATCCTCCAACAGCCGTTGAGGATTTCTTGAGTGTGGATGAAGATACGGTACTGGTATTGCCCGCACCCGGGTTGCTTGAAAACGACTATGACGTGGAAGGCGATGCGCTTTTTGCTTACCCGTATTACTCCCAACCAACCACGTATGGCACTCTTCAACTCAATACTGACGGCAGCTTGACGTTTACCCCTAAACAAGATTTTAACGGCAGTGCCTACTATACCTATCGCTATCGGGCTTATGACGGTTCTTCATATTCCAGCTATACCTACATCAGGTTAACTGTCAATCCTGTGAACGATCCTCCGGTTTCTGCAAATGATACCTTTACCGTTATCCAGGATCAGACACTGAACGCCTCGGCGCCGGGCGTCCTCGCCAATGATACGGATATTGATGGGGACAGCCTCAATGCTGTCCTGGTGGATGGCCCAACCCACGGCGTTTTTGACCTCAACCCCAACGGTTCCTTCAGCTACACGCCGGATGCCGGGTTCCTGGGAGAGGATTCCTTCACGTACCGGGCTGCAGATGCGGAGTCCCAGTCCGAAGTAGCAACTGTCACCATAAAGATAGTTGAGCCGATGACTCCGCCCGGAACTCCCGGCGACCTCTATGCCTGGGGCGACGGCGGTAACGGCCAACTCGGGAATGGTTCTACAGATGATGTATCAACCCCCACCCCTGTATCGAATCTTGCCGGTGTGGTGGCCGTTGATGCTGGCGAAAGTTTCTCTCTCGCTCTGCTTTCGGACGGTACCGTCTGGTCCTGGGGTGCCGGCTGGATGGCGCAACTCGGTGATGGGACCTGGGACAGCCGAAGCGTTCCCGGCCCGGTTGGTGGCTTAACCCGCATCGTCGCAATTGCCGCTGGTACTTACCACGGACTGGCGCTCGATGCAGATGGGGCTGTGTGGGCGTGGGGTAACAATAATTCGGGAGAACTTGGTGATGGTACCAATACAGATCGCACCCTTCCTGTCAGGGTTATCGGGCTTCCGCCAATAGTCGCCATTGCGGCGGGGGGGTCGCACAGCCTTGCAATAGGTGCGGACGGTTCTCTCTGGTCCTGGGGAGACAACTATTATGGTCAATTGGGTGATAACACCTACACAAACCGGAATACTCCGATTCAGGTACTGTCCGCGGATATGTCGCCTATCGGTGATATTGTCTCCGTAAGCGCAGGTTACTATCACACCCTGGCGGTGCGGAATGACGGGACAGTCTGGGCCTGGGGAGGTAACGGCTACGGGCAATTGGGCCTCGGAAGTACATCAAAAAAGCCGCTGCCTTTACAGGTTTACAACACGGATGGTTCCGGATTCCTGGAGAACATAAAAGCTGTGGCCGCTGGCGATTGGTTCAGCCTCGCCGTATCAGAAAATGGCACCGTTTGGGGATGGGGTTATAACTACGAAAACCAACTCGGGGTAACGTCTCCCATAGGATATGAAACTCGCCCGGTCGAGAACGGGGTAGTGAATGCGGATGCGATTGCAGCCGGGCAAGACCACGGACTTGCATTGCTCCATGATAAAACGGTGATGGGATGGGGGTACAACTGGTACGGGCAACTTGGTGAAGGCGAAGATGAATGGGCTACCCCCCAAGTAATATCAGGATTAAACTCAATTGTCGGTTTGGCCGGAGGCGGCTATCATACCCTGGCAATAAAGGAGTCGGCGGTTCCGCTGGCACCGCCGGCCAATGATGCATTTGCCGCCGCGGAACAGTTGACGCTGCCGGCAACGGTCAATACGCACACGATCCTCGCCACCACCGAACGCGGCGAACCGGCGCCCGTTGAATGCGGCGCCATCGGGAAGACCGTCTGGTATACCTTTACCCCGGATACGAGCGGTATCCTGGTGGCTTCCACGGCCGGGAGTACCTTCGATACCCGCCTCGGGCTTTACACCGGCGCTTCACTCGATGACCTGGTCGCTGTTGCCTGCAACGACGACATGGGCGACGAAATGATTTCCGCCCTGGTAACGAATGTTACCGCCGGACAGACCTACTACCTGCAGGCCGGCGGCGCTTCCGACTTCCCGGGCACCGCCCACGGCGGCAGCCTGGTCCTGGATGTATCCATCGGTGAGCGGCCGGCCAACGACAACTTCGCCGATGCCGAGCCGGTTACCTTCCCGGAATCCCTGACCGGCAATACGCTGCGGGCGACCACGGAACCGGATGAATACCAACTGCAGAATACCGTCTGGTATACTTTTACCCCTGCTGCAGACGGTACGCTGACGGCATCCGCTACCAGCGATTCCTTCCATCCGGACATGTACCTGTATTCCTACTACTGGGATGATGAACTGGGTTGGGAGGTGAACAGCGATAGGGACTATGATACCTTCGAGACCCGCCTGTTCGCGCAACTGGAAGCGGGCCGGACGTACTACCTACAACTTGGCAACTGGGACGGCTCAGCCGGCTCGTTCGAACTTGAACTGCAGTTCTACCTGCCGCCGGTTAACGATGACTTCGAGGACATGATCGACCTCCCCGTGCCGGGTACTCTCTCCGGAACGACCATCGGCGCAACTCTGGAAGAATTCGAATATGACCTGGGCTGGGGCATGGGCCACACCGTCTGGTACCGCTACACCGCCGATACCGACGGCCAGGTCCAGGTTATGGTCGACGCCGATTATTGGTGGTCTGCCAGGGTCTACGTCGAGAACGAAGACTACCTGGAGCAGGTATCCAGCGGCAATTGGGACTACCTGATCTTCATGGTGGAGGCCGGGCAGACTTACTACATCCAGCTTGGGGACATTTCCGAAGGCGGCGGCATCGGCGGAAACTTCACCATGTACACGTCCTACGGGCCCGCGCCGGACCTGGCGGTAACGGAGTTCACCGCTGCGGAATCCCACGCGGATGAGGAAATCCCGGTTTCCATTACCATAGAGAACCAGGGCAACGCCGCTACCGAAAACCAGTTCCTGGTCCGGTTCTACAGCGATACTTCGGACCCCGCAACAACGCCATACTCTCCGTTACTGTCCTATACCGTTAACGAGACCATATGGGACGGAAACTACACTGAAATCTCTCTTATGCTGCCCGCGGACAGCTTCGAACCGGGGACCCATGTACTCAAGGCAGCCGTCGATTGCTGGAACGAAGTAGCGGAAATCATCGAGGACAACAATATAGCGGAAACAAGCCTCGTGATCACGCAGCCTGCGGTGCTGGAGCGCGATAACTTTGAGGATGCCAACCTGCTGTTACTGCCGGCGCATGTCAGCGGCAATACAGGCGAAGCGACGACGGAATACAACGAACCGCTCTACTGCGGTTCCAAGACGTTCGGCAAGACCGTCTGGTTCAGGGTCGTGCCCGGCGCCGACGGCGCCTTGAAGGTCAACACCGCCGGCAGTTCCTTCGATACGGTCCTGGCTGTTTACACCGGAGATAAGTTATGGAACCTCCAACAGCTCGCCTGTAATGATGATGACGGCGGTGAACAGACTTCTTCCTTGTTCCACATGGTGACCGGCGGGCAGACCTATTACATCCAGCTTGGCGGCTATCGCAGCGCCGGCGGGTTGTTCGAACTCAACGCGTCTCTCGATACTTCCGGCCTGCCGGACCTCGTGGTAACGGCGTTCAGCGCGGGACCCGCCGTGTCCGATGAACCCATCGACCTGCAAGTGACCGTAGCCAACTACGGCTCGGGAACGGTACCTGCCGGCGCACAACTCTACATATATAGTGAAACTACGGCTTCAGCGCCGCTGGCGGACATTGATATTCCGGAACTCGCTCCAGGGGCATCAGCGGAGCTCGCCCCGGTACTACCGGCCAACAGCCTGAACCCCGGAGACCGCCTGGTCCTGGCGGCGGCGGATGGGACGAATGCTGTCACCGAATCAGACGAAGACAATAATACAGCTTCGATAACCGTCCCGGTAGCCGAACCGGTACCGCCGCCAACGGAGCCTGATTTCAGTCTCTCCGTGACGCCGTCAACCATGTCGCTGGCGCCCGGCAGTTCGTCCAGCTTCATCGTGACGGTGGATGCCTGGCTTGGCTTCAGCGACCCCGTCACCCTCACGCTGGAAGACCTGCCGGAAGGCGTCACCGGCGCATTCTACCCGGCGGTGGTTACGCCCCCCGGAACGTCCGTCCTGGCCCTGACCGCCGGACCGAATGCCGGTACCGGAGACTTCCCGGTCACCATCACCGGCACGAGCGGCGACATTGTTCATACCACCAGCGGAGAAATCGCCCTGAACATCGGCCTGGTGCCGAGGTGCTATGGCGCCTTCACCGGCATCGTGACGGACGTGGAGACCGGGCTTCCGGTAGCGGGAGTCGGGGTAAGCCTCGGCTCACGCTCCGCGGTGACTGATTCCGAAGGCAGGTATCTGATAGCCAGTGTAGGCCTGGGCGCGAACAACGCGCCGATAACGGTCAACCTCGTCGCCGCTCCTTTCCCGGATGAATTCTACTGGCCGAGCGCCGCCGAGAGCACAGCGATCTGCGGCGTGGTGACGAACCTGGATATTCAGATCCAGCCCAGGAAAACAAGCGGGCTGTTCGGTACGGTCAACGGCCTGGAAGGCCAGCCCTACCCCATCGGGTATTCCGACGTCGGTCCGATCGAGAATGTAAGCGTCAGCTACGTCGCGGACGACCAGGTCAACTGGATGCCCTACTGGCAAGGAGGCGATCAGTCCGGCCCGGACGGCACGTTCGAACTGGGCCCGTTCTCGGTAGGCCGGGACGGGACGATGGGTTACTCCATAACGATGACTAAGGATGGCTACTGGAAGTACGCGGACCACTTCACGTTCAGCGCCGGAGACCCCGTTCAAGGCGAATATTCACTCGTCAGGCAGTGCACCGGAGGCATCACCGGCTCGGTGGTCTACGATACTACCGGCGAGCCTGTTGCCGGTTACACCGTCTCCACGTACAGGATCGTCCGGGATGAACGCGGCAACTTAATCCAGAGCGCATCGTATAATTCGGAAACAGACAGCGACGGAGCTTTCCAGTGGAATTCGGTGCTGCTCGGCTATAATAACCGGAACGCCACCTATGAACTGTTCGCCCGCAGCCCGCAGGGCGTTACGCCGAAATACGAAGGCAGCGCCAACGTCACCCTGAACGAGTGCGGGCAGATGGTCAATGTTGATATTCGCGTGAAAGAACTCCCGCCTGACCCGGTACCCAACGTCGGGACGGTGAAAGGTTACGTCAAAGACGCTGATACCGGATTACCGCTCTTCGATGTCCAGGTATCTTCAGCCAACGAGACCACACGCACCGATAGCAGCGGCTACTACGAACTGCACATCGTCACCGGCTTTGATGAGGACCACCTGTCAAGGGACGTCACGGTCTATGCCGTGGCAGACGGCTACTGGACGCAGGACCAGCTCGCGACCGTCGTGGCTAACGCAGAAACGGTTCTTGACTTCAACCTGCTGGCCAAACGCTACGGCTTTATCAGCGGCACCGTCCGCAACGCGGTAACCGGGGAACCGGTGGCCGGCGCAATGCTCAGTCTGCCCGGTAATCCGGTCACCGGCGCTGATGGTTCATTCACCAGCGGTGCCATCGAACTGGGTGAGCTAAACCAGCCGCGTACCGTTAACTTTAATATCACGGCCACCGGTTACTGGGGGACGACATCCCAGGCAAACGTCGAAGCGGATCAAACGACGATAATAGAAATCGAACTCATCAAGGTCTGCACCGGCGCTTCTATTTCCGGCCTGGTCATGAACTCCGTGACACTGGCGCCGATCGAAGGCGCCGAGGTCAGCGCCGGAGGCAAGTCTACTTATACTGATAAGAACGGGTACTTCAAGCTGGACGGGCTGACCGTCGGCAACAACAACTCGCCGTCGCAGGTAACGGTTTACGTCACTGCCGACGGCTTCTATCCGCAATATAAGACAGTCACCATTTTCTGCGGCGCTAACATCACGGTGGACTTCGGCAAGCCGCAGACGGCCTTCGGAACCATCACCGGGCGGGTCACCAGTTCCCGTAACGGCATGCCGCTCGATGAAGTATTTATCGGCTCAGGCTTCGGGGAATCCATGACTACCGGCCCGACCGGTTTCTACCAGTTTCTTAACGTGCCGCTCGGTCCGGACAATGCGGACCAGACATGGGAGATCACTGCAACTTACTCAGAAGCCCTTTCCCAGACGCTGTCCGTAACCGTCAGCGCCGGAGAGACGTCCGTGCTCGACTTCCAGTTCGACGTCTATACGCCGGACAACCAGGCGCCCATCGCCGATGCCGGCGCGCCGTACAATGCCGACCTGGGCGAGCCTTTCAACCTCGACGGCAGTTCGTCCTGGGAACCGGACGCCGAACGCGGCGATAGCATCGTAACCTATGCCTGGACCATCGCCGGTTCGCTCGCCCTTGATGGCATGAACCCTGAACTTTCTGCAGCCCAGATAAGTTCACTCGGCGAGGGTACCTTCGATGTTACTCTGACCGTCACCGATTCTTACGGTCTTACCGATACCGATACCACCACGATAACGATCATCGATAACCGGCCGGTGGCAAGCTTCACCGCTTCTCTCAGTCATGCCGCGCCGGAACAACTGGTCACTTTCGATGCTTCGGCGTCATCCCATACCAATCCGGACCGCAGCATCGTCAGCTACGATTGGGACTTCGGCGACGGGAGTACGGCAAGCGGCGTGACCGCGCAGCACGGCTTCCCGGCTTTCGGGGCTTTCACCGTGACGCTGACCGTGACGGACGACAACGATCCGGCCAAGACGGACACCGTCGGGACGACTGTCACCGTTGACCAGGGCAACCGTGCGCCGGTCGCTGATGCCGGGGGTCCGTACACCATGTCCGCCGGAGAATCGCTGACCCTGGCCGGCACTGGCTCCAATGACCCTGATGCCGAATACGGAGACTATATCGCAGCTTACCAGTGGGACATCGATGGGGACGGAATCTTCGACGACGCCGCTGGCGCCATCGTAATCCTGACCTGGGCCCAGGTCTCTTCCCTGGTTGACACGACCAGCTACCCGGCCACGGTCCAGATCGGCCTCCGGATCACCGATTCATTCGGTGTAAGTGAAACGGCTTTAACGACGCTCACCATCTACGGCAATAGTCCGCTTGCATACTTTACCGCCAGCCCTGACCCGGCGGAGATTTTACAGACCGTAACGTTCAACGCCACGGGTTCAGCTCATGAAAACCCCTGGAGGAACATCGTCAGCTATGCATGGAACTTCGGGGACGGGACAAGCGGGAGCGGAGTCACCGTTGGACATGCTTATGCGGATGCCGGGACCTATACGGTGACATTAACCATCACTGACGATGCCGATCCGGCTAATGTCGATACTTTCTCAGCCGATGTCCTCATCAATCAGGGCAACCGTCCGCCCACAGCCGATGCCGGCGGGCCGTACTACGTCGAACTCGGTTACGATATCACTCTCGACGGCAGCGGGTCTTTCGATATAGATGATGGTGACGCCGTCGTTAGCTATGAGTGGACCATCGCGGAAATCATAACTCTTTCCGGAGAAAACCCCGTTCTCACGGGAGCGCAGGTCAGCGCCCTGGGAATCGGGACCTGGAATATCAGCCTTAGCGTTGAGGACTCCTCCGGTCTTAAAAATACCGATAGTTCCAACCTTACTATCCACGGCAATCAACCGGTGGCGCTCTTTACGGCTTCATCGGACCACGCCGCTCCGGGCGAGGAAGTCACTTTCAATGCCGCGGCCTCGTATCATACCGGCCCGGGGCGCAGCATTGTGGGGTATAGCTGGGACTTCGGGGATGGAAGTAGCGCCAACGGAAGTATAGCCACGCATACCTATTCGGATGTTGGCGCCTTTACGGTAACCCTTACCGTGACGGACGATAACAGCCCTGCCCGAGCGGATACGGCTGCCGCGACCATCACGGTCAACTGGGACAACCGTGCTCCGGTCGCTGATGCGGGCGGACCATACGTTATCTCCATCGGCGAGGAACTTCACCTCGACGGCAGCGGGTCCAGCGACCCCGATACTGAAGACTCCATTGACAGTTACGAGTGGGACCTCGACGGCGACGGCGACTATTCCGATGCCGGCGGCGTTACGGTCAACCTGACCTGGGCACAGGTAGCCGATCTTTTGAATACTCCGGAGGACTACCCTGCCGACCCATCGACGGGGCTGCCCAACATCCAGATCAGCCTGAGAGTATCCGATTCCGAACTCACTGGCACATCACTGGCCGCTCTCACCATTTACCGGAACGAACCGGTGGCCGCCTCTACCGCCGGTCCTAACCCGGCTGCTCCAGGACAGATGATCGGCTTCGATGCCTCGAGTTCGTTCCACGGCCACCCTGAACACGGGATAATTAGTTACGAATGGGACTTCGGAGACAACACAACGGCCAGCGGCGTTACCGTGTCGCACACCTATACTACCTTCGGCGAGTACACAGTCACGCTGACTGTCACCGATGACAATACTCCGGCCAGGACGGATACTACCACGTTTACCGTCTCGGTCAATCTCGGCAACGTTGCGCCCGCGGCCAATCCCGGCGGCCCGTACCAAGCTGAACTCGGCAGTATCATCGCTTTGAATGGCAGCGGGTCCAGTGACGCCAACAGCCCGGCTGGAGATACCATCGTCAGTTATGAATGGAATATCGGAGAGCTTCTGAGCCTTTCCGGTGAGAATGTCACGCTATCTGAAGAACAGGCAGCAAGCCTCGGTACGGGTATCTGGAACGTATCTTTGACCGTTACCGATTCATTCAATCTTTCTGATACGGCCAACACCACGCTGGCGATCTACGAGAACCGTCCTGTAGCCGCCTTTACGGTTAGCCCCTCGCAGGCGTTAACCGGCCAGACAGTGACGTTCGACGCTTTGGCATCCCATCATACCTATGCTGAACGCAATATCATCGGCTATCACTGGGAGTTCGGCGATGGCTCTGCTGCTGATGGTAAAGTCGTCACACATGCTTACAGTCTGGGCAGAACCTACACCGTTACCCTGACCGTGACGGATGATAATGAACCTGCCAGGACGGATACCGCACGCTCGAGTATCGTAATATCCAGCAATGTCCCGCCGGCCGTTCCCGTAGGCGGACCCACGCCCCAACCGGCTGAGCCGCCCGCCGATGACGAACCCGGAGATGATGAAGTGCAGGAGCCGGAAACGACCCCCGTCGTTGAACAGGCTATCATCGAGGTTATTGGTGTTACGGTTACTCCGCAAAAAATTTACGAGGGCGGTAGCATCGGCATACAAGTCCAGATCAGGAACAGAGGCGCCATCGCCGGCAGCCACCTGGTTACTCTCAGCATAGATGGAGTCGCCAGAGAAACGCGCCAGGTAACCCTGGAAGCTGGAGAAACCATCCAGACCACCTTTTCGTTAGTGGCCGGTGAGGCCGGGCAGCGCCTGGCCCGGGTCGGAGAGATAGCTGTTGAATATCAGGTTCTTGATCTGGGTGAAGTAGCCGGGGTCATCCGGTTCTCGGTTTCAGACCTCTCGGTGACACCTGGTGAAGTTGCTCCGGGCGGGACCGTGACCATATCCGCGGTGGTGACCAATACCGGGGAAATTACAGCCACAGATACCGTCATCCTGTACATCGGTGGAGTCGAAGAGGAAACTCGCGGTGTTACTCTCGATGCGGGAGATAGTGCGCTGGTCTCCTTTACGGTCAGCCGGGAAGCTGAAGGGCTTTATGATGTGGCTATTGAGACGGCCAGGGGAACCTTCCTGGTTATCACACCGGAACCCGTCAGCCCGGCCCCGGAGGATGAGGAGGACGATGCTGGATTGAGCTGGATGTGGTTGCTTATCATCATTGGCGCAATCATTATCGTTGCTGTGATGATAATAGTGCTGTACCGGCGCCGGAGAGACTGATGGCATTAACTCAGAAGCCAGCTTGCATCCGGGAAAATTGAAGGCTGGGAAGGAAATCCAAGAGAAGAAAATTATTCTCTTCACTGAACGATTGAGCAACGGGGCCTGGCCTCATGTGCCAGGCTCCGTTTGCCCCCTGGGTCTAAAACGGCATAACCAGGTGCGCTATCTTGAACCGCGCTTTTGTGCCTTAAAGGACCCTCCTCGTTGGCAGGTCCAATCTAGAAATGCAGCAAACCGTCGTTGAACACGCAGTGAAGGCTCCGGTTGTGCATTTCCTGGATGCATTTATTGCACGAAGTACAATTCGACCTGGAAATTGAGCCAAGGCGGAATTTTTTCACGATGTGCTGGTCCATAATGAAAGGACGGCACAGTGAGACTGCATCGGCGAGTCCCCCTTCAACGACTTCGCGGATATCCGCCAGTTCCCTCATGCCGCCGACGAGGATCAACGGTTTATCGATAGCTTTCCGGGCTTCGCGGCATTCTTCGAGGTAGTACGGATTTCTGGCATCGGGCCGGATGTGCTGGAACGGTTTTTCTTCGACACCTTCACTGATCTCCACGGCATCGAGTCCTGCTTCGATACACGCCAGGGCTGAAGCGATACCCTCAGCCGTTGTTTTCCCTCTGGAGTGATAGTCCTTGAGTCCCAACTTGATCAATATGGGGAAATCCGGCCCGACTGCCTGCCGTATCCCCTCAATAGAGCGGATGACAAAATTTGCCCGTTTCTCCGGCGTGCCTCCCCAATCATCCTGACGGAGGTTGGTCGCCGGAGATAGAAACGCACTGACGAACCAGCTGTGTGCCCCATGGATCTGTACCGCATCAAAACCGGCTTCGACCGCTCTTCTCGCTGCCTGTACGAAATCATTGACATGCTCGTAAACCTCGTCGCTGGAAAGTGCCCTCACCTTCAAGTTATTAGCCGGATTGACCATCGCGGAAGGCCCCACTACTTCACATCCGCTTATTTCAGGGTTGCCGAACCAGCCCGCGTGCATCAACTGTGCGGCTATCTTCCCGCCATTCCGGTGAACGACGTCGGCCAGCTTTGCCAGTTCCGGTATCATCGAATCATCATGGATTCCCAACTGGCCGGGGGCAGCCCATCCGTCCAGGCTGGGGAACAGCCCGCTGGAAATAATAAGGCCGATCTCTCCCCGTGTGAGCTCCCGGTAAAAGTCCAATTGCCTTCGGCTCACCTTCAGGTCCTCGCCGAGGTTGTCGACCGTAGCCGAACGGACAAACCGGTTCTTGATACTCAATCCATTGATTGTGAAGGGTTCAAACAGTTTTGACATGTCGGATTTTCCTTTTTTTATGTAGTTTTCCGGCAACGATTTAAACAGGAACACCCTCCAGGAGAGCGCCCTGTTTGAGGAGTTGCCGCTGCAGCTCCTTTACGTCCACGTTGCGGGGTGTCACGCCCGCCTTCACGGCAAGGGCCGCCGCCGTACCGGCAGCCTCGCCCATGAGAATACAGCCCTGGATCGGCCTTAAAAGCTCATTGGCAACGGCATCCGCGGAAAGGAGCCGGCCGGCAACCAGCAGGTTTTCGCGGTCGCGGGCCACCAGTGAACGGTACGGGATATGCCAGTGCGGGTGCTCGGGTGAATAAACGTGATGGTGGTCCGGAAAAACGCCGATGGTGTCGGGGTAGACCGTGCCTTTCAGTAGTTCCATGTGGTCGATCACGTGCTCTCCCACCAGCCTCCGGCTGCAGCGTACGCCGATTTGCGCCGCCGTATCCATGATAAAGCATTTCTCGAATCCCGGAATGTTCCTCCGGTAATATTCCCGGAGTATCCAGGCTTTCTTTCGGGCTTCTACTTCTACCTGAGTAAAACTATCGATGGTAAGACCGTTATTAGCGAAGCTGTTGTTGACCCATGCCGCGTCCGGCTGGGAATACCTCAGCAGGAAAAAGTTGGGCGAAGTCCCCTCCAGACCTAGTTTGTGACTGAGTTCCTTCATTCGCTCCGTGAAATCAGCCGGATGCGATTTCCGGAAATCCGCATAGGCCTTAAAGTCGATGCCGCCGATCCGGAACGGGAGCGCCATATGGGCCCGGAGATCTGGGGTTATATCGTCACTGTACGCCGCACCAGCCGTAGCGATTACATCTCCATCACCGGTGGCGTCTATCGTGACCCTGGACAGTATGGCTTGCCTGCCTTGCTTGCTTTCGAAGATGATCCCTTTCACCGCATCATCTTCCACGATGGCCTGCGCTCCCCAGCAATGGAGGCAGAGGTTGACTCCTGGCTCCTCCACCATATCGTTCAGGACCATCTTATATGTCTCCGGATCGAAGGGGACGCTCATGATGACACGGTTCTCGATAACGCAAAAAGGATAGTTGCGCCAGTATTCGACAAGCTTTTCATCGCTCGAGCCGATATCTTCTTCCCGCGGATGAATGCACCCGCCGTAAGCGTCCAGCCTGGACACCATCTCCCGGCAGATACCCCCGATTTGCAGGTTTTTCGTGCCGTCACTCATCGGCATGATGACCAGCACCAGCCCCCCGGTAGCCAGCCCGCCCAGGTGCCCGTACCTTTCCACCAGTACAGTTCTTGCCCCGTTCCGGGCCGCCGCCACGGCCGCGGCGACTCCGGCCACGCCTCCGCCTGCTACTAGAACATCGGCCTCCTTAAAGACCCTTGTCTTTTTTACCGGTTCGACAATGAATTCCGGTGGTCCTTCCGGACTCATTGGTCAGTTCCTCCGTATATTACCAGACGGGAAGCAGCGAATTTTACCTGGCTCATTTGTAGACGCCGTATTCGTACGCGGATTCCATCATGGCCTTGAGATTTTCAAACTTGCCGGTGTCGATGGAAGCGCCGCCGGCGAGTATATAGCCGCCACCGGGCGCGCAATTCTGGATGAGCGTCCGGCAGTTTTCTTTCACTTGTTCTACGGTGCCGGTCATGACAACGGATGTCGGTACATTGCCCACGATACAACAGATATCACCGAGTACTTTCTTCGCCTCCGCCATGTCAGTCTGGTCGAAGTACCAGACCACGCCGCTCTTCGGTGTGTCTGCTATCTGGCGTAACCGCCGGTTGTAGCTGCCTTCAGCGAACGGCATGGGGACCAGGCCTTCTTCTATCATCGCCAGGAAGACCCTCCGCAGGTAAGGCCAGTAAAACTCCGCGAATTGCTTATCGGACATGAACCTATCATCGCCCTTGTGAAGCGGCATCATGATGACGGGGCAGGAGGTCACAGGAAATCCGCGGACGGATTCGATGCTCATCTGCAGGTAGTGTTCCATCGCTTCATGAAGCTTGGCCGGCTGGCGGAACATATCACGGACGATCCCGTGAGTTCCCCGCAGCAGGTCCGCGAAATGATCGAAGGGGGCGCCTGTTCTCGGACCCAGGCCCCTGAATTGTGTGTAACCCCGGGAGATCGCTATCTCGGTGACCTCGCGGACGACATTCTGGTATTGTTCATATTCTTCGGCCAGGTCCATGATGGTCTGGAAAACCCGGCGAATGTCAGGCCTGGCGAGCGTAGTTATCCAACCCAGCCCTTCCAGCGTACGCAGCGGCGGCAGGTTCTTGAAAGGTTCGAAAAGTCCCGCCGTCCGCGGCAGGTTTACCCGTAAGTGATAATCGGAAGGGTCCAACATGTAGCGGTCGTATTCATCCGCGAACATGTACTCGCCCTCCACGATCTGCGTCATCGGAGCGGTATCCGGCAGACCGTGACCGGGATACTTGGACACCCGGGAATCTATTTTGTCAAGAATCCTTCCCGGAGATATCCGCCCCGGCCCCATGAACGTGTCCATGTCCCCGAAGTCATCCATGAACTTCAGCCAGGTACGCCGCAGTTCGGCGTAATCATACATAACGGTCTTGAAATCAGAACCGCCGTAATATGCCGGATAATTTCCAACCGGCAGCATAACCGGCACGCGGTCCGGTTCTTCCAGTTTGATCGCCTTGATGAGCCGGGTCACTCTCGCTTTGTACAGGGCCTCGGCTTCAGCATTGATGAAACGCGCGTCGGGCGGATTCAGCCACCGTTCAAAACGGACCTCCCGCTTCTCCTGCCAGGTGAGTTTTGACCAGTCTTTTTGTTGTTCTCCCAAATTTCTTATCCTTTCGAGTTTCCTATTTAAGAGTCTCCCTTTACTGCAAGGTTGTTCCTCATTGCCGGTCCGGAAGCACGTTTGGTTTCGGTGAACATCTGTTACAACGTCCGCGTTTCCATGGGATTTGGAGTATCAAACCCTAAATGGAAACTTCCATCCGCCGTATGATGTCATCCTGGACGCCTTTGCTCAGATCGGTAAAATAGGCGCTGTAGCCGGCCACTCTCACGATCAGGTCGCGGTAGTTCTCCGGATGTTGCTGCGCATCGAGTAACTGCTCGTTGCCGACAACGTTGAATTGCACCCATTTACCGCCCATGTCGGCATAGGTCTGGATAAGGATGCCCAGCTTTTTAAGGTCATCCTGGGTGGTGAGGGCTGATGGATGCATTTTGACGTTGAGCAGCGTCGACGAACAGGCAGCCTGGTTCATCTTGGCGGCACTCTTCAGCATTGCCGTGGGCCCGTTGATGTCTCTCCCTTGGGCCGGCGAGACTGTTCCATCGGATAGCGTTGTGCCGGCCAGCCTGCCGTCAGGCGTCGCCCCGATTATCGTTCCCCCGGCGAACATGGATGAGATGGAAGCGCCGCCAATGCCTTTGATGCTGCCGCCAACGGGGCGCCCAAATGTATGGTAATGGGATTCTTCGTCAAGCAGGAACTCGTAGAGGTCTCTGGCTATCAGATCGACATAATCGACGTCATTACCGTATTTTGGGGCCTGCAGGCACATTTTCCTGATGTCATCATGACCTTCCCAGTTTGCAGCCAGTGCCTTTTTAAGGTCCTTTATGGATATCGTCTTCCTGTCGAAGACCAGGAGCTTTATTGCCGCCAGCGAATCCGCTACGTTGATGGCGCCGACGGGAACCATCACCGCCCTGAAATCATACGGAGGTACCGGTTTTCTTTTCGATAGGGGCTTCCCCATCGTTATTCCATCTTCCATCAGCGCGGTATCCAGTATTTCCACCGCATCATAATAGTCCTGGATATCTCCGGAATACCCGTTGAGAAGAAAACTGTGTTCGTGCCAGAGACCTATGAAGTATTTCAGGAGAGCTTTAAATGCGGCATAGAAATCCTCGTATGTTTCGTACTCTTCAACACTTGTATCGGCAGGACCTACCTCCAGACCTGTCCGGGGGTCTTTGCCATTATTCAGAAAGATCTCAAGTACCTTCGGAACAACAAAAAAGAGACCCGCGAGGAAACTCGCCTTGCCGGGAATGGCCGGGTCCACGCAGCCCGCGAGATGGTAATTGCGCGCGTCTTCCAGCGGTATGCCTCCGGAGGTCATGTAGTCGAGGAAAGACCGGTCGAGCGCCAGGGCGGGCATACCCATGCCCGTCTTCACTACTTCCAGGGCTTTCACCAGTAGCTCTTCCGGTGTTCCTTCATGGACCCGCAACGTAATAGTGTGGTGCGGCGTCCTGACCCGGTTGGCTGCTTCCAGAACGAGGTAGGTCAATTCATTACTGGCGTCCCTGCCGTCTGCGTTGACGCCGCCGATGGTCATGTTGCGCCACTTGGCGAAGCCGGCGTGCTGTGACCGCTTGGCCCGTGACAGTTTGATATTTTCCGGTCTCATGCACTTGATGCGCAGTTCACCGAGTAATGCCAGGACTTCTTCGTCAGTAATACGCCCTTCATCCAGGTCCTTTTTATAGAACGGGTACATGTACTGGTCAAACCGGCCGAGATTGTGCGTCGAGGTAGGAGTCGACAGGATTTGGTTAAACCATAACGACTGCATCGCCTGGTAAAAGTTCTTCGGCGGATTGGCCGGCACCTGACGGCATGCATCCGCAATTCTCTTCAACTCACTTCGCCGCAATGGGTCAATTTCACTGCTTGCCAGGTTTTCGGCTGTTTCTGCGTACCGGTTAGCAAGCCTGATGACGCCCTTGAGAACTATCAATGAAGCTGCCAAATAGAGTTTCTTTTCGACGGCATCCTGGGAAAGGAGCTTCAGCTTATCCAATTCATTCTCGATGTTCTTAATGATTGGATTGAGTCCGTTAAGCCATGTGGCGAAGTCTGTATAACAATCGGTGAAATTGAAGGACAGGCACAACCCGCTGCCGGCGTACGCCCCTCTGAATTCATCCTTGTTCTTCATCGGCGGGAGGGTGATGCCGACCTGGAGATAGTTGAAAAACCTATCGTCGAAAAGCTTTGACTGAGCGTATTCGGAACATCGCTTTTCCCAGTACCGCCCTATCTCCCTTATCATCGGCCAGTCAGACTCGTCAATCGTGACGATTCCGTCCTCCGCCGCACTCCTGATCTCGTCTTCTTTCCAGACTCCGAGGAACGGGTCGATTTCAGCGCCCCAGGGCTTGCTGGCCCCCTCGCCAACAAACAATTCATCCTTATCTATCAATACGGGAATGTTTTCCAGCATGTACGCATGGGCCTTGGCGTACCGTAAAATTGCTGGTTCTCCCTCGGTTTGTTGATGTGACTCCGTGATCAGCCGCGCTTTTTCTACACAGAGAGGAAATCCTCCCCTGACAATTTTTCCCATCAGTTTTTCCATATTTGATACCTCCCTGATACGTATAGCGACTAGCCGCCGGTTTTTACTTCCAGTCCGTAGGATGCAACTATATCTCGCAGTTCCAGCATGTGTTCATCCGTCGGCGGGATTATTGAAGGGTCTTTTCCCGGCATACCCAGCCTTTCGTGCTTGGATTCCCCAAGCCGGTGGTAAGCCAGCAGATGGACCGGCACCGATTTGTCCAATTCAGAAGCTACAAATCCGGCTGCTTCCCGAATGTTCTGGACCGAATCATTATACCCAGGTACTACGGGAATTCTTATCCATATCGGGATTCGCAGTTCATGATGCAGTTTCCGGACATTCTCCAAAATCAAATCATTGGGAACACCGGTATATTCCCGGTGTTTTTTAGAGTCCATGTGTTTTAAGTCATATAACACGAGATCCGCATACTGAAGAACAGCTTTAAGTGTTTTCCATGAGCCGTACCCGCAGGTCTCGATGGCGGTGTGGATTCCTGATTGTTGACAGAGCGACAGGATGCTGGCGGAAAAACCAGGTTGGAAAAGCGGTTCGCCACCGGTAAGCGTCACCCCTCCGCTCGATCGTTTATAAAATACCTCGTCGCTCTTGATACTGCGGAATACTTCTGCTGCCGTCATCTCTTTGCCCATGAGGCTTCTTGCTTCGTTGGGACAGACCTCAACACAATTTCCCGAACCTTTGCATTCATCGCGGTCGGTGACGGATTTTGCCTCGATAAGCCGGACGGCATGGGCCGGGCAGGCCGCGACGCACCTGCCGCAGCCGATACATTTTTCCGTAAAGAAAAACAGTTCGGGACTGGACGATTGTGACTCGGGGTTCTGGCACCAGATACAGCGCAGAGAACAGCCTTTCAGGAAAACATTGGTCCGTATCCCCGGACCATCATGAATGGAATAGCGCTGGATGTTGAAGACAGTTCCTTTTTCTCCTTGAGTGTTTATCACGATTGCAACTCTCTGGTTCCAGGGTTATTTTGGCTAGAAAATGGTCTGCTTGGAGGTATCGGGCTTGATGTCCAGCAGGCCGGTGTATCCATCATTGACCTGGAGAGGGTCCGTTATCAAGAGGTATTTGTCCGTCTCGCGGTCCCATGCGGGCCATTCGATCAGCCCTTCCACGCTGGGGTTTCCGGTCCTGGCAAAGTGTGTCCAGATTGTCTGGATGTTTTCGGCAACTTTCCGGTCGGAATCGGATATTTCGGGCACGGGGGATTTGGCCCCGGAAGATGCGTATCCCGGCTGGGCGGCTGCCCAGGCATCGGTGTCGTCAAGGGCGCCGAACAGGTAATGCAGCTCCATGCCGTGGGCGGCCACGCACCCCTCGCGCTTCCAGCCCTCAGGCGCCCGGTCGAAGACCGCGGCATACACCAGCGAGTTGTTATCACTCGGTCCGCTCATCAGTCTCAGGTAATCTTTGATCATCATATCGGCGATGAGGCTGCCGGGGCCGGTCAGTTCTCCTTTATTTGCCACCATCAGGTAAGGTACCCGGTTCCTCCGTCCGGCCTGGAACATGTTGACCAGGGTATCCGGTAAAAACCAGCCTTCATGTACCACCTGCCACGGTCCCATGAACAGGTATTCCGGTCCCATTTCGATGTTCAATTCCTGGTCGGTGTTGATGATCGTCTCCCACGGCAGTTCGCGTACGGCGGCCAGGGGATCTTTTTCCTTATCCACCCCAAGCTTCTGGAACAGTTTCTCTCCGAATGTTTCCATTTCATCGAGCGGTACGGTATCGAAGTAGCGCCCGCCGCTTTCCACGATGGCACGGTGAAACAGGCCGTTGGCTAAAGGCGTAGCCATCAGGGCGGCAACTTTCAGCCCTCCTCCGGACTCACCGAAAATGGTGACGTTGTCCGGGTCGCCGCCGAACGCGGCGATATTCCGCTGCACCCACTGCAAAGCGGCGATCATATCGAAGAACATGTAGTTACCGGAAACGTGGTGAGGAGATTCCCCGGTGAGAAGCGGATGCGCGAACAGGCCCATGACTCCTAACCGGTGATTGATGTTCACCTGGACGACGCCATGCAGCGGCAGTCCGAGGTTGACGGACAAAGGAAAGTTCCCGTTCCCATATCTGAGACCGCCGCCGTGGAGCCAGACCATCACCGGCAATTTATCGGCAGGGTCAGTACCTGGCGTCAGTACGTTAAGATACAGGCAGTCCTCGGAGGATGATTGTGTTCTCATCGCCCCGGCATTAGGATCAGGGTACTGGGCCGCCTGAACGCTGAATTCAGTACACTCCCGTACTCCGGACCATGGCGCTGCTGGCTGCGGCGGTTTCCAGCGCAGTTCTCCGGTTGGAGGGGCAGCGTAGGGAATGCCCTTGTACAGGTAAATAGTTTGACCGGCGTGACTGGCCGTAGTCCCGGAAATGTAGCCGGTATCCAGCTTGATCTTACTCATCAGGATCCCCCTTCCTGGTTTTTCTACCGATAGTCAACGACCAGGGCACTTTTTTGTCAGCTGGTGAGACCTGATCTAGATTGTGCATTGCCGAAAATCACGTCTCTATCATCTGCTCCGAGTCCATAACTCCCGGAAACTTTTTCTATCAACTTGTCTCTCAGTTTTCGCAGGGTTGCTGCCAGGTTTTCCATCTCTTCATCATCCAGCCAGCTTGTTAGTTCCTGTTCGGCTTCAACCAGGTCACCCAGATTTGAAACGACGTACTCAAGGCCTTCCGAGGTGACTTCAACCTTGATACTGCGACGGTCGTTTCCATCCGGGTTTCTCGTTACCAAATGGTCTTCTTCCAGTCCGTCGATAAGCTTTGTGATACTGTAATTCGGACGAAGCATGATACGGGCCAGCTGGCTCGGTGTCAGTGTTCCTCCCCGGGTGATCAGGAATATGAGAGCGGTGGCACGGAGCCAGCTCACGTCGTTCTTCAGTATTTTCTGCACGTAACGATTGACAACATCGGCAAAGACGATAATGCGCGGCAGCTGCATGCTTCGTATGCGGGCGTTGACCTCTTCTATCTCATGTGATGATGGCATACTGCTCCAACCGGGTGATAACGATTCCCATCCGACTGTTTCATCGGGCTTTATTATAGGATTATATAGAATATAATACAAGAGTTGTAATATATTGTAGACAGAAATGTTCATCGAAGAAAACTTGACGGAATTACGTATCGTGCCGCATAAAATGTAGTTGGAAAGGAAACAGGACATCATGAGACAGATTAATAGCGTTCTCGGACCCATCGATACCAAAGACCTCGGTTTCACGCTGATGCACGAACACGTCATGAGCCAGGGTTTTGTCGCCCGGGATTTTCCCGAACTCTTCGGCGAGGGGTTTCTGGACAGGATTATCGATGGAGTAGCCGCCGCCAAACAGGGAGGAGTTGACACTATAGTCGATGCCACCACCTTCGATCTCGGGCGCGATGTATCGCTGCTTGCTGAAATCTCCCGGCGGACCGGCGTCAACATCATAGCCTGCTCCGGGTGGTGGATGAACTATCCCCAATTCATCGCCGGGACTTCTCCCGACCTGTATGCGGACCTGTTCGTACGGGAAATTCAGGAGGGCATCGCCGGCACCGGCATCAAGGCCGGGATCCTGAAATCCGCTGCGGACTATGGCGGCGTAACGGCCGAGGGAGAAATCATGTTGCGCGCTGTTGCCAGAGCGCACCGCCGGACTCAGGTTCCCATCATGCTGCATTCCTACGCGCCGGAGCAGGTGGCAAGACGGCAACTGGCAATCTTGTCGGAGGAAGGTGTGAACCTCAGTAGAGTGGCCGTTGACCATGTGAATGATACCCGTGATATGGAATATATCACCTGGCTGCTGGAGCAGGGGTGTTATATCGGTATGGACCGCTATCCGGGATTGAACCTGAGCGCCTATGCTCGTACGGAAACATTGAAATGGCTGATCGATGCCGGGTGGACCGACCGCCTTCTTCCCTCACACGACTTCGGCCTCGCTACTCCCCTGGCGTTTTATCCGCCTGACGTAAAAGAAAGCAATGAGAAGGGCAATCCCTACGGCTATCTTTACATCAAGAAAGTGGTCATGGCTCAACTCAGGGAAATGGGAGTAGATGAAGCTGTTTTGAGTACTCTTTGTGTCAGGGGACCAAGGAATTTCTTCGAAGGTATCTAGAACAACTTTTTTTGAAAAATGATTGGGAGAGAAACGAATTGTCTATACGTTCAAATAAGACAGTACCCACGTCTCACCGTCAGGAAATACTCACGAGGATCGGGTATCTCCCCCCTCTCAAAGCACAAAGGATTCAAAAAAGGAAAGACGGAGTCAGGGAAATCCGCTATGATTTCGAGATACCCCCGGATCCAATTCCATCAAGTGAAATCCGGAAAGAGGTAAGCACACAAGTTGTCGTGATAGGCGCCGGAATAGCCGGGTTGAGCGCCGCCATTTCTGCCGCCGAGGCAGGGGCCTCTGTCGTTGTACTGGAAAAGACAGGGGCCGTCCAGGCCCGCGGTCACGATAACGCTTTTATCGGCAGCAGGCTTCAGGAAAAGCTAGGGATAGAAATCGATAAAGATGAAATCATACTGAACCTGATGAAATACGGAGCCAACAAGCCCGACCAAAGATTGATAAGAATGTGGGCGGAAGGAAGCGGCGAGACTGCGGACTGGCTCATGGATATGACGGATGCCGCGGGACTTGAAGTGATTATAAATCATTACCCTCCTCCGCCGGCGTTCGACAACGCGCTCGAATATTACCCCCAATACCCGGTGACTCACCATTTTCACAATGAACGCCCGGTAGCCAAGTGTTTACTGGACAATGCCCTGAGGAAAGGCGTTGATGTCCATTTCAAGGCCCGCGCACTGCAATTGGTGAGGGAAAAGAAAGGCCGTGTTACCGGCGTCATCGCTCAAAATGCTTCCGGGGAGTATCTGCGTTTCAATGCGTCCAAAGCGGTCATTCTCTGCACCGGCGATTATGGAAACAACGCTGAGATGATGGCCAAATACTGCCCTCAATCAGCCTATCTCGCGTCAATGATACCCACCTCAACCGGGGACGGGCATATGATGGCAATGTGGATCGGCGCGGTCATGGAACCGGGACCGCATACACCGATGATCCACGGGCCGGCCGGACCGCTGCTTTCTTCCGCCTTCCTGCAGGTAAACCTCCTCGGAAAAAGATTTCAGAATGAAGATGTTCCGATTCAAAGCAATGTTAATGCCGTTGAACGTCAGCCCGGGATGATGACATGGCAGGTGTTTGACTCCAGGTATCCGGAGGAGCTTCCGTATCTGGGGATAGGTCTCGGTAAAATAATCGTCGCCAAGGAAAAGGTGCAGCAGGAAGTGGAGAAGGTTGCGATCAAGGCTGACACCATCGAAGAACTGGCTGTAAAGATGAAACTGCCTGTCGATGCTTTCAAAGCCACCGTGGAGAGATATAACAATCTGGCACGTTTGGGAAAAGACCTGGATTTCGGGAAACGGCCTGACAGGTTATTTCCTATCGATAGTCCGCCGTATTATGCAGGAAAAAGCGGTTATTCTTTGCTGGCGGTAATGGGCGGCCTGAATGTCAACGAACAATTGCAGCCGCTCGATAAGGATTGGGAAGCTATTCCAGGGATTTACCTTGCCGGAAACACCATGGGCAACCGCTTCGCGGTTGACTATCCCACCATGTGCCCCGGACTCAGCCACGGCATGGCCATCCATTTTGGACGAGTGGCCGGCATTAACGCGGCCATAGAATAACGGCACTTCAGGGCGGTTGGATACCAGGTTTACTACATACCTGGTTGTGCCTGCCATATCGTGGCTGATTCGTCACCTTGCCCGGTGCCCCAGCCAGGTCTACTTCAACCAGGATTCCAGGTAACCATAGGCGGTCCAGCCGCCATCGATGACAATCGTCTGGCCGTTGATGCTTCGCGAATTGTCTGAAGCTAGGAACAATACGGCTTCAGCAACGTCTTGTTCACCGGTCAGTTTTCCGCCGGGAGTTCTCTTTTTCAGTTCTTCTATTTTCAACGTTCCCTGGGAGACGAGATCATGCACCAGTTCCGTCTCGACGTAACCCGGCGCCACGGCATTGACGTTGATATTGTATTTCGCCCATTCCGAGGCCAGTACTTTCGTTAAAGCCATCACGCCGGCTTTCGCACTGCAATAGCTCGCCCTTTCCGGGAAGGCAACGATGCCGTTGATGGAAGTAATGTTGATAATCTTACCGCTTTTTTGCCTGATCATCTCTTTACCGGCGGCCTGGCTGCAGAAGAACGTCCCGGTCAACATGACATCGATGCCCCGGCGCCACACTTTTTCCTCCATGGTTTCCGAAGGGGCGACCGTGGCTATTCCGGCATTATTGACCAGGATATCGATCTTTCCAAACTTTCTGACCACTTCATCAACCATGGCTTTGACCGAAGATTTATCGGCAACATCAGACTTGACCACGAAAGAATTTCGTCCAAGGCTTTCCAGTTCCCGGGCGACGACTTCTGCCTTGTCAACTGATGAAGAGCAATTGACCGCGACATCCGCTCCTTCCTTACCTAGTGCCAATGCGATCGATCTCCCGATCCCACGGCTGGCCCCGGTCACCAGAGCGCTCTTGCCTTTGAGCTTCAATGCTTCTTCCATTAAGGTATTACGCCCGCTTCTTTAAGTTTTTCAAGCTCTTCCCAGCTGTAACCTTCTTCGAGCAAGACTTCTTCGGTATGCGCACCGAGTTGAGGCGCCGCCCACCGGATATCAGCCGGAGTTTCGCTGAACTGGACAGGGCTGTTGAGAAGCCGCGCACTGCCGGCAATGGGGTGTTCGATATCTGTATAAAAATTGTTTGCCGCCGCCTGCTCGTCGTCCAGTATTTCGTCGATGGTCTGGTTGCCGCTGGCGATGAGGTCATTCTTCCGGAACTCGGTTTCCCATTCCGCCCAGTTCCTGGAAGCCATCACTTGTTCGATGGAGGCCACCAGTTCTTCGGCGTGCTGCTCCCGGCTTTCCATCGTGGCATAGCGGGAGTCATCGATCCATTCCTCCTTGCCGATGGCCCGGCAGAACGGCGCCCAGTATTCCTGGGTAGGATGGCACATCATGCACCACCGGTCCTTGCACCGGTAGGATGTATACATCGGATTCGGAGCGCGCTTTCTGTCCCATTTGGGCTGTGGATGGCCGAACAGGGCGGTCTGGACATCCAGCCCCAGCGTCCATGCCGCGGTGTGGTACAGTGAAATCTCCAGTCCCTGCCCTTTCCCCGTTTTTTGCTTATGATACAGGGCTGCCAGAATACCGCTCGTAATATGAGCGGATGCGACGATGTCCATCATACCCGGACGAGAGATCGGCGGAGGATACTCCGGACCGGCGCTGACCAGGTCCATCAGCCCGCCGTACGACCAGGCCGCCACGTAATCGTAGCCGCGATCGTTGGCTTTCGGCCCTTTGGAGCCGTATCCCGTAAGTACCGCATGAATCAGCCCGGGATACGTATCTTTCAGGCTGACGTAATCCAGTCTGTATTTCTTCAGCACATCCATCGAGTAATTAGTAGCGAAAATATCAGCCTTTTCCAGGAGCCGGTAAAGGACCTCCCGTCCTTTTTCAGCCCGGAGGTTCAATACCACACTGCGTTTGCTCCGGTTCAGGAACTCGAAATGAAGCTCAATGTCTCCCTTATCCGTATGGATTTGAAGGGGGCTCCTGTTGAAACTGACCAGGCTCCTCTGCCAGTCGCCCCATGTCGGCTCGATTTTGATAACATCGGCGCCCCAATCAGCCAGTACGGCGGTGGCGGCCGGTACGCCCACTACCTGTTCGAATCCGATTATTTTTACACCATCCAGTATTCCAGCCATTATTCCCTATTTTTCACCCCGGTTTATTCCCTCTAATAATTGATGACTACCAGCATACTTACCGGAAGGTTTGTCTCATTGATGATTTCCCGTCCCTCGTTCGGCCCCATGAAGATCCCTTCATTCGGGCCTATTTTCCAGGTCTCCGTTTTGGTCTTGACGGTAAGTTCTCCGGACAGCACCCAGTAGAACTTGTCGTTGGGGTTGTCCTCGTACGCCCATTCTGCCCCGCCGCCGGGCAGGAAATGGGACATCCCCACCCAGAATTTCTGTGCCCCGGTTTCCTCTTTCCCGCACAACCTCATGGCCGTCATGCCGAAATGCCCCGGCGCCGCGTAAGGCTTGACCTCATCCAGTGTTATCTTCTTCATCTTTTTCCTTTATCCTCCTCAGATACAGCCGCCGTAGCTGTAAGTCCGGTCGGGCACATCATTCAGGTCGTCTTCGTCTATTTCCGCAACGCAGCGGGCCATCGAGCCGTCACCCAGGTACCAGCGGAGGGGGAAGCAGAAGAAGCGGAAGCGCTTGCCGGACACCTTGTCCAGGTCTCCACCGAGGTTTTCCACCCCGACGATGCCGTGACCGAGCATCATCTTGTGGCAGGGTTCCCAGGTGCCCCAGTTACCGATGGCTTCCAGGTCTCCGAACTTTTTATCATACGCTTCTTTACCGTGAACTTTGATGTACGTGAATTTATCGAATTCAGCATAGGCTTCTTCACCGAACTGCTCGATGTACTCCTCGCAGATGGTCCTGCCGGAAGCGCCGATGAGGTTCATGCGGGTCATGCCGTTGTTGCCCATGGCGGTGTGGAGCGGATGGTCCAGCGCCTGCGAATCCATGGCGACGCATTTTACTTTCTTTGCGACGAACCACCTGCCGGCGTCGATGCCGGTACCGCAGGAGTAGTGATAGTATTCCTTGGAATCATCGAATTTACGGTGCATGCCAGTGTTCAGGCAGATGATCATGCCTTCCAGTTCGTTTGGCTTGATACCGACTTTTTCGCAGGCGGCTTCCAGGTGTTTCGGGCCGATAAGCCCCCAGCGTTCTATCTCGATGGGGAGACAAACGGCGTCGCCGGTGTACGCGTCGACCGGCATTTCATGCGTGTAACGCGCTCTTTTACCGTCGAACTCAACTTCCATCACGTGACGGGGAGCATCGCAGTGTGTCCCGGTATGCATCGTGCAGGTGATCTTCTGTGTCAAGACGCCGCCCTTGGCCATGGTGTGGGCGTTATCGATGACCGGCTTGTCGAAATACGGCCAGCGGGGAATTTCCGCGCTGAAAGGATGCGTCAGGTCCACAAATACTTTTTTACCCATAATATTGATCTCCTTGTACTGTTTTCCCCGGTTACCAGGTGGTCACGCCGCCGTCGATATAGAGAATCTGGCCGGTGACGAAGCTCGAAGCTTCAGAAGCAAAGAAGATGACCGGACCGACGATATCTTCAGGAAGCGCCCATTTCCCCATCGGGATACGGTCTTTCATCTGCTTGGCGTATGCCGGATCGGCCAGCGCATCTTTGGTGAGGTCGGTCTCGACGATGGTCGGCGCAACGGCGTTCACCAGGACGTTCGATTTTGCCCATTCGCAGGCGAGGGTCCGGGTAAGGGTATCCACCGCGCCTTTGCTGGGGCAGTAGGCGGCGTAACCGGAAGGAAGACCGTACCGGCCCCGGACGGAAGAGATATTGATGATTCTGCCGCTTTGCTGTTTGAGCATGACCCTGCCGACGGCCTGGCAGCAGAGGAACGTGCCCCGGGTGTTGATGTCCATGACCTTCTGCCACTCCTCGATAGGGAAACTGTCCGCCGGTTTTCGAATGGCTAGGCCGGCTGCATTGACGAGAATATCGATACGCTGGAAAGTGTTTTTTATCACGTCTACCATTTCATTAACGGATTTTTCATCGGTGACATCGACGTTTACTGCCAGTGATTTCTTACCTTTAGCCCGTATTTCTTTGGCTACTTTTTCCAGTGCTTCAAGATTGCGGCTGGCTACTGCGATGTCAGCGCCGGCCTCCGCCAGGCCAAGGGCGATGGCTTTACCGATGCCTCCATGTCCTCCGATAACCAGCGCGACTTTTCCACTCAGATCAAACAGATTTTTCATTTCCGACCTCTTTCAGAAGCTGAACTTCATATAGCATATGCTTATTGACATCTTATTAAATATAGCTTATGATTAGTGACAATAATAGTGATTTCCTCGAATTTTGTCAAGTCGAAAAATGCATAGAGGGGGCAAATATGCCGGAAGAAAAATTCCCTGAAAATTGGACGGTCGTGGACCATATTGTTCCTGGAGTGACGGCGGAGATGATCGACTGGTGGTGGGTCAACATGGAGAAAGGGTATGAACTCTGGTGTCCGGACGAACATAAGGGGTTCAAGTGGGAGGTCAAACCTCCTCTTGGCGGGCATATCGGAGCGGTCCAGATAGCTTCGGAAAGCATCGATTACGGCCCCGTCATGGACCTGCGCATCGTCTGGATGGATCCCAACCTCGGAACGGACGAGCAAAAAGACTTCTGGACGTACGAACACCTGCTGACAGCCGGAGGTCCCACCGACCCACGCTCACCCGATAAATCGCCTATCGTGCTTTCCCACCAATGGGAAGCCATACCCGGCGGCTGTAAAATGCGTTCCTGCATGCATGGTATTCCCGGCGGGCGTCCGCCCGGTCCGCCGTCCGGCCCCATGCCTGCCATGCCCCCGCACCCCAGCGGCAAGAAACCGACCGGCGGCGGCTGGCGCGTTCACAACATTGCCGAGGTCAGCACGTTCAAGGCCTTCCTCCCGGCGCTCTGGGGCATCTGGCAGGCGGTCACTGATCCCGCTATCAACCGCCAGGCCTCGCTCAAGGTCAAAAAAGAGGGCGGGAAATTTATCTATATATAAAAGCAGGGTGATGTATGAAAAAGCCGGAAAACTGGGTCAAGAAAATCGAAATAGACCTGGATAAGTGTAAAAAATGCATGACGTGCGTCAGCGCCTGCTTCGTTGATGTCCTGCGCTGGAACGAAGCTGAAAAAATACCTGTCGTGGCCTACCCGGAAGATTGCGTCTGGTGCCTGGCCTGTGAGGCGGCTTGCCCGGCGCAATGCATAGAAGTCGTCCCCAATATTCCCGCGCCTTTACGCTCTTCTTACTGAATGCAGCCGTTCGCAAAGGAAACCACATAAGGAGGCCCAGGGTGGCTAATAACAGTGAACTCGATGAAATAATTTCTACGGATGTATTGATCGTCGGCGGGGGCATCGGCGGGCTGGTAACGGCTGTCAAAGCTAAAGAAGCTGCTCCGGAAGCCGATGTTCTGGTCGTGGAAAAACAGACCTCCGGCTGGGCCGGCAAAGCCACGAAAATCGGCGGTATCCTGGCATTCCTCGGGCCGGACAAAAGTGAAGAAAAATTCCTTGATTTTCAGGTGCGTACTTCAGGACTCTACCTGAACGACCAGGACTTGTTATCGAAATATATACAGAGTTCATACGGAGCAATTCAGGACCTCGATGCCTGGGGTGCTAAATTCGCCCGCACTCCGGATGATAAAATCCTTGCCTTCCCCAACAATTTCGCTCCTGAATTGTCCATGACCTTTATCGATATCGACTTAATGCTGCCGGTTCGGGCAAGAGCCCGCAAATTGGGCGTCAGGTTTATTGATAAAATCCATGTGGTGGACCTGCTGCAACAGGATGCTACCGTGATTGGGGCGGCGGGTTTTGATATCATAACAGGTAAATATTTCGTTTTCAAAGCTAAAGCAACGGTCCTCGCCAACGGCAGCTGCGGTTATAAAGTACGGCGGTTCTGGGTAGCCGGCACTGGCGACGGTATTGCCGCGGCCTACCGTGCCGGCGCTGAAATGCGTAACGCGGAATACGGCAACCTTTACGGTCATACCGTCTACCGGGATACCGATGGCGGTATGGTAGGTCACCAGTTCCTGTTCAATTCAAAGGGAGAGAACCTGGCCCAGAAATATTTGCCGGGCTCCGGTCCCACGGGCGTTTTCCTGCCGGTACCCCTGGCTGTAGGCCTGGAAAAGGAAGTGGCCGAAGGGAGAGGCCCGATAACTTTCGCTCCGCCGCCCGCCCAGGGTGGCGGCTATCCAAAGATGGGCCTGCCAAAGCTTGGTAAGTGGTCGCAGCTCATGGCTGAAAAAGAAGCGAAATACGGATTACCTCCGGGTTCCAAACGCGAGATTGCGATACCGTTACACGGGGAAACCTCATGCATCAAGGTAGATCATGAAATGGGTACTTCCTTGCCAGGGCTCTGGGCCATCGGTGATACCAGTTATGCCGGTTCCGCTGTGGCTGGAGCGGTATGTTCCCCTCCCGGTATTACACCCGGCGCTGGCATCTTGTTCGCGGTTATCAGCGGCGCCTGGGCCGGACCCTCCGCGGCCCGTTATGCCTTGGAAAAAGAGTCCGTAAATGACATCGGTGCCTCGGAAATACGAGATGCGAAAAAGGATATTTACGAACCTCTTGAGCGGACTAAAGGGGTTCCGCCCGGTGATGTCATCGATTCCCTGCAAGAAGTCACTGCTCCCATCAAATACAACCTTCGCCGTAGCGGGGAACGGTTGAATCAGGCGCTGGAGGTCATAGAAAACCTCAAGGCACAACTGCCTGAGTTACATGCTCAAGACCCTCATTACCTCAGTAAGTGTCACGAGGTTAAAAGCATGGTGTTGTGTGCCGAACTCACCTATCGCGCCGCCTTGATGAGAGAAGAAAGCCGCGGCTCTCATTTCCGTGAAGACTTCCCTGAACGGGATGACGGGAAATGGCTGAAGTGGGTCATCATCAAACAACAAGACGGCAATATGAAGTTGGAGACGCAGCCGGTGCCGGTGGATACCTATAAAATAAAACCCGATTAGCGTCTCTTTGTTGACACATTCTAGTCTTTATTCTAAGCTGAAGTGACTCGATTCACTATAAAGAGAAGGTCCTTTGTCATGCAGCCGGTCGATGATGATTTGGAGAAAGTACGCGAGCGAAAAAAGAACGATCCGGACATCAACCTTTATATCTTGCTTGACCAGGTAGACAGCATCATCACAAATGCCGTTGAACTCGAGATCAAACACCTTCATCTCACCCAGCCTCAGGCCAGGGTGCTGACGATGCTTTCCCGAGAAGGCAAGCCGGCAACCATCGAGGAGCTTGCCAACTGGACACTGAAAGAGTTCAACTCCGTTTCCACCCTTATCAACCGGATGGAGAAAAAGGACCTGATTAAGAAGATCAAAAAACCCGGTGACTTGAAAACGTATGTGACCTTGACGGAAAAAGGCAGCTCTCTGTACCACCACCAGGTCACCGAGCGCTCCATCCATCTGATCTTTGAAAAATTGTCTTCCGAAGAAAAAGCGCACTTAGATGCTATTTTGAAAAAACTCCGGGATGTTACGCGGGACCTGCTCGGGATGGATTACCGTCCGCCGTTTCTGCCATGACCTCGGACCATCGGTTTTACAGCTTCACCTTTTGAGAACACTTTTGAAGCCCTCGTCAGAGTCAATTCATTCATGACAGACAGATAGACCGCGTGCATCCAATTATTGACGCCAGGCTTTTCCATATGTTGCGCACATGCACTCTGACCGTATGAACGGATATTCCGAGGTTGGTGCCAGTATCAGGATGGTACCGCGGCGAACCCTCCCTGAAACATACGAAGATGTATATCCCTTACCGCAGCCTGATACCGGCTTCCGTCGAGGGTTTAATGGTGGCCTGCCGGGCCTTTTCTTCCGACGATGCGGTCAACGATCTCTATAACCTCATCCCGCATTGTTTATGCTTCGGCCAGGCTGCCGGGACCGCGGCGGCGTTAGCTCTTCAGAGTAATGTAAACGTCCGGAACGTGAACACCACCGCGCTGCAAAGTTCCCTGCGCAGCCAGGGAGTTATCTTGCCGGACCTTGAACAGCCGGGGAGGTAGGTACCGTGGCCGTCAATCGAGCTTCGATAGATCTATCGTCATTGGAGCGCCATCGATCCCCGGGCCGTCAAAAGCGGACTTGTTCCCGTCGATATCGGTCAGTTCAAATTTAGGCATCAGTAATATCATCATAAAAAGCAGCGGCTTGTTCACCTTCCGGAATTCGAGGGGACAATGCAGGAGGCCTTTCGGGATATACACGACCGTGGGTTCCGTGATCGTATAGAGCTCCTGTTCCTTGCCGATGCGGAAATCGATCTCGGCATCGAAATCGCTGAAGCAATCCGGTACATGTCCCGCCAGAAAGCACAGATATTCATCACCGGCATGAACGTGGGTCACCCTGTCCAGGAAATATGGTTTGGTGATGATATTCCAGCCGAAGTTCGCCTTGGCTTCCGGGATGATGCGCGCGCCTCGCAGCCCGAAGCTCGGACTCTCGATGATGCCCGGCAGTAATGATTCTTCCCTGATGTCCGTCGTGAAATAACGACTGTACTTGCCTGTGTATGCCATTTTCTCTCCCTTCGTAACTGTTCTGGGATATCGCTCTTGCAGTCTTCCGGTATTGACCGGTGCGGTATAGTATCCACATACTACCGTATTTCCTCTATTAAAGTACACCGCCGGTAGAGATTCAATAGTTGATTTCCTTCAATCGTCCGTACCGGTGCGCCTTGCACGTTGTTTCATCGAGGCTGCTACTGCCAGGGCCGGGTTTACTCAGGGTTTTTTGACACTGTATACAGCCGGTTCCTATAATTGGAAAATGGACAAGGAGCTGGACGGAAAAATAATCTATGCTCTTGGAAAAGACGGACGGCGCAGCAATACCAGGCTTGCCGGTGACCTTGAGGTCAGCAGCCTTGCCAGATGCCTGGATCGGCCGGGTATATCGTTACTAAACCGGTGAAAGGAAATTTTCTATGACTACGGAGCTCAAAACGGCCAAATACATTAAATTGAACACAACTCGTCCCTCGCGGCACGACGCGGTCACCACGCCGATCCCGTTCCTCAAGAGCAGTGAGGACTATGGCAACCTGGGGTTCCACATGAGCTGGAAATGCATTGAGATACCCTACGTAGATGAAGAGGAATCCCACTACCACGATTTTGACCAGTTTCTTGTTTTCCTGGGAGGCGATCCTCACAACATGCTCGACCTTGGCGGTGAAGTGGAAATCACCTTGAGTGAAGACGGCGTGAATATGGAAAAACACGTACTATCTACGTTTGCGACCGTCTTTATCAAGGCCGGATTGTATCACTGCCCGCTCGTTTTCACCAAAGTTGAAAGGCCCTTTGTTTTTTACAACTTTGCCATTACCGATAACTACAGAAAGCTCCAGCCATAAGTTCCCGGCAGGCACATCCAACACCACAGAAAGAGAGTAACAAGAATGGAAACCTCTAAATATGTCAGAACGAACGTAACCCGGCCTTCAAGACACGCCGCGGTTACCGCGCCGATCCCCGTCCTGAGGTGCGATGAAGAGTTCGGCAACAAGAACTACTGGATGTACTGGAAATGCATCGATAAACCCTACGTGGACGAGGAAGAAACCCATTTCCATGACTTTGATCAATATCTGGTGTTTCTCAGCGGTAATCCTCACAACATGCTGGACCTCGGAGGAGAGGTCGAGTTTACCATGAGCGAGGACGGGAAGAACCTGGAAAAGCACGTCTTTACGTCCTATACCACGGTGTACGTGAAAGCAGGACTTTACCATTGCCCGCTGGTCTTCAAGAAGGTAACCCAACCCATCATCTTTTTTGATTTCGTCTGCCGCTTGAACTACAACAGGACATACACATAAAAGGTTCTCCGTCTGGTGAAATACCGGCA
>CAZPSP010000011.1:0-22694 GCA_964589285.1 uncultured Dehalococcoidaceae bacterium
CGTACATCAGCCAGGCCGCTCGTCACCAGCGTGATGATGCCGACCCCCAGCGGAAACATCGGGTCGGCCATCGGGGAGAGGACGGAATCCAGCCATAGCTTGAAGTCCATGGTGGCGAACGGCAGGTTCAGTGCGATAAAAGCCCCGCCGATAATGCCGGCAACCGCCGGCGCCTGCCGCCAGCCGTACGTCTTGAGGAACAGGACAAGATAGAACGGCAGGACGAACCAGGCCGTCTGCTTGGTGGCCACCGCCAGTCCCATGAAAACAAGGGAAACCCAGCGGTTCCTGTCCAGGGACAGCCATGCCACCATCAAAAGCGGGAACACCATCATGCTCGTTTCCCCCGCCCCCACGCTGTTCCAGAACTCCAGGCTGATCAGCGCCCCGCCCAGGAACAGCAGCTTGTTGCCTCCCCGCGGTATCCGCCACAAAGCATAACCCAGCCCCGCCAGGGCAAAACCCGCGAGAATCCAGCGAATATCGTCCACTCCCATGGCGATGAACGGCGCCGGCAGGAGAAACGCCCCGGCCGGGTAGCAGAACCGCGATTCCAGTTCCACCGGCGGATTTTCCGGGTCCTGCACGGACTCTGCGTAGAGGAGTTCGAGCTGGTGCAGGGCAGGGTACGGGAAAACATTTTCGAACTTGCCTCGCCGCAGCGGCGTGACCCGGTCCGGAGCGCCGTCGAACTGTATCAGGCCTTCGATGATGTTGGCATGGGCGTAGGGATTATCGCCCTTCAGCAGGTTCTCGCTGGCCTGCTGGACGAGGATGGTGCTGTCGTTATACTCGAAGACGGTGTTCAGGCCCTGGAGCACTTCCACGAACTCACCGCCGGTCCTCTCGTGGCGGATGAGGCGCGGATAAAGCCCGGCCATCCCGACGAGTTCCGCTACTCCGACCACGAACAGTATGATGAAGATGACGGCGGCGGCGCGGTGCAGGAACTTGCTCTGGGGGCGCAGCCACTCGTCAGCGGTAGGCCGGGTCACCATGAACATCAGGACGAACCAGACTGCCCAGAGCACGGTCCCGCCGAGAAAGTAGTGGCTGTCTTCCAGGACGAACCCCACGCCGGACACCGCGGAGGCCCCAAGTTCCACGAAGACGGCCACATAGTACAGGTATGTCCTCGGAGGCGAACTCGTCAGAAGGCCCCCGAGGAAACCCCGATGCGTTTCAGCCGACTTCTTCTCTGTCGTTCGCATATACCTCAGTATAGCTACGAACCATTCTAGGCGGAATCCGTACCGTTCGCAACTGTCTACATCGTTTTTACGTAAATTTGTTACGCAAGCCTTTTTTTGGTATCGTTCTTAGTATACCGATCACACCGGAGGGACCTGTTATGCCCCGCCAGCACCGCGAACACTGGGAAAAAGAAACACTCGCACCCGCTATGAAAAAATTTCCGGAACGGCAGCCGTCGTTCGAACTGACCTCCGGCATGAACATCGCGCCGGTCTACGGCCCGGACGATGTTGCTGATATCGACCTCGAAGATGAGCTCGGCTACCCCGGCGAGTACCCCTTCGGGCGCGGCATCCAGCCGACGATGTACCGCGGCCGTCTCTGGACGATGCGCCAGTACGCCGGCTTCGCTTCCGCCGAAGAGTCCAACCGCCGCTACCGCTACCTGCTGGAGCAGGGCCAGACCGGCCTCAGCATCGCCTTCGACCTGCCCACCCAGATCGGCTACGACTCCGACCACGAGCTTGCCCTGGGAGAGGTCGGCAAGGTGGGCGTGCCGGTGGACAGCCTGCGGGACATGGAAACCCTGTTCGACGGCATCCGGCTGGACAAGGTCAGCACCTCGATGACCATCAATGCCACCGCTCCGGTTCTCCTGGCCATGTATATCGCCCTGGCGAAAAAGCAGGGTGTTGACATAAAGAAACTCGACGGCACCATCCAGAATGACGTCCTCAAGGAATACATTGCACGCGGCACGTATATCTACCCGCCCGGCCCTTCCATGCGCCTGACCACGGACATCTTCGCTTACTGTTCCCGCGAGCTTCCCCGCTGGAACACCATCAGCATCAGCGGCTACCACATCCGGGAGGCCGGCTCGACGGCGGTGCAGGAAGTAGCCTTTACCCTGGCGGACGGCATCGCCTACGTGCAGGCGGCCGTGGATAAGGGACTCGATGTGGACGATTTCGCCGGGCGCCTATCGTTCTTCTTCGACGCCCACAACAACCTGCTGGAAGAGGTCGCCAAGTTCCGCGCCGCCCGTATCCTTTGGGCGCGCATCATGAAGGAGCGTTTTCACGCAAAGAACGACCGCAGCTGTATGCTCCGGTTCCACACCCAGACCGCGGGGAGTTCTCTCACCGCCCAGCAGCCGCACAATAACATCGTCCGGACGGCCGTGCAGGCCCTGGCGGCCGTGCTTGGCGGGACGCAGTCGCTGCATACCAATTCTTACGATGAAGCCTATGCCACCCCCGGCGAGGAGGCCGTCACCACCGCACTCCGCACCCAGCAGTTGCTGGCCTGCGAGAGCGGCGTCGCGGACACAGCGGACCCTCTCGGCGGTTCGTGGATGATCGAAAAGCTGACGCGGGACATCATCGCCGCCGCGGAAGATTACATAAAGAAGATCGACGGCCTCGGCGGCGCGCTGGCCGCCATCGAAAAAGGCTACCAGCAGCGGGAAGTGCAGGAAAGCTCCTACCGGTACCAGAAGGAAGTCGAGGCCGGAAAACGCATCATCGTCGGGGTGAACAGGTTCCAGGGCGCCTGGAAGGAAATTCCACACCTCCTCCGCGTCGACCCCGCCGAAGAAAAGAAACAGGTGGAAAGGCTGGCTGCGGTGAAACGGGAACGCAACGATGAAGCTGTGAAAGCCGCGCTGGAAGAACTCAAAACTGCAGCCTCCGGCGATGCCAATACCATGCCCGCGTTCATCAAGTGCGTGGAAGCCTACGCCACCCTCGGTGAGATCTGCGATACCCTGCGGGGAGTCTTCGGCGTTCAGAAAGAGTTTTTGATATTTTAGCCAGGTTTTCCCCTCTCCCGTCCATACCAAGCAATAGAGTAAAAGCCATAGGGTGGGTCCGGTGAAGTAATCTACTGGATAGAAGCAGGACGTCCCTTCTCCCTTGATGGGAGAAGGTTAGGATGAGGGTGCAGCCCTCTCCCGATCAAGGAGCTAAACATGATAAAACGAGTCCACCACATAGCCATCGCGGTGAAAAGCCTCGATGAGACCATCCCCGTCTTTGAAAAACTCCTCGGCGTCAAGGCCAAAGTTACCGGCGCCCCCTGCCAGAAGGTCACCGAGGCCCTCTTCAAGATAGATGAAGGTGTCGAGATCAATCTCGTCGAACCCATGGGCCCGGACAGCACCGTGGCCTCCTTCCTGGAAAAACGCGGTGAAGGCCTCCACCACATCGCCCTTGAGGTCGATGACATCAACGCCGAACTCAAGGACATGGAACAACGCGGTTTCCGGCTTATCGATAAAGAAGGCCGGGAAGGCGTCGCCGGCAAGATCGGCTTTCTGCATCCCAAGTCCGCGGCTGGCGTCCTGGTGGAACTCGTCATGCCGCGGGAACACGAATAACCCAAACAGAGGTGGATTATGATCAAGAACCTGCACCATGTCGGTATCGTGGTCAAGGACCTGGAGAAGACGATAACCCTCTACGGCGGTATGCTCGGCGGCGAGCCGGTCTCCCACATCCAGATGAAAGAAGCGCACCTGAACCTGGCCAGCTTCAAACTCGGCGGTTCGATGCTGGAATTCCTGGAGGGTTCTCCCGGCAGTCCCTTCGAGGCGTTCCTAGAAAAGAACGGCGAAGGCATTCACCACATCGCCTATGAAGTGGATGACATCGAAGGCGAACTCCAGAAGCTGGAAGCCCTCGGCGTCAAGCTGGAAGATAAAGAACCCCGCGACGGCCCCGGTTCCCGTATCGCCTTTGTCGGACCGGAAGGCGCCGGCGGCGTCTACATCGAGCTGGTGGAGCCGTTGAAGTAGAGACTACGCATTAACTGCAACCCGCGATATTGTCATCCTGAGGCTGTCCGAAAATGACGTATTACGATTTCCCTTTGTACCGGTGGGACCGGCGTCCCTGCCGGTCCGCGGGCACGGAGGCCCGCGCTACCCTTGTAGTGTAATGTTTATAAATGTAAAATCCCATGCGGGAAAGGGTGCGCACGATGGGTTGTCCCTCTTTCGTAAAGAGGGACCAAGGGAGATTTCACCCGGATGAGAGTAAACTAAAGAGGCTACGATATGACACAAAAACCCATAAGAGTCCTCATCGCTAAACCCGGCCTGGACGGCCACGACCGCGGCGCCAAGGTCGTCGCCCGCGCCCTGCGCGACGCCGGCATGGAGGTCATCTACACCGGCATCCGCCAGACGCCGGACATGATTGTCAACACCGCCCTCCAGGAAGACGTCGATGTCATCGGCCTCAGCAGCCTGGCCGGAGCTCACCTCGCGCTGTTCGGCGCCATCGCGGAAAAGCTCAAAGAAAAAGAGATGACGGACATTGTTCTCGTGGCCGGCGGCATCATCCCGGAAGAAGACCTTCCCGCTCTTGAGAACATCGGCGTCCGGGCGGTCTTCGGCCCCGGCACCCCGACCGGGGACATCGCCGCACGAATCAGGGAACTGGTAGCTGCACGAGCTTGAATTAACCAGTCAAGTAGTTTGAAAATGTCTTTGCGAGGGGCCTTCAGGCCCCGTGGCAATCTCGGAGATCGGACTTAGTTCTTCATCGGCAGTGGTGGGAGGAAATAATTGAAACCGGGATTGTTCGCCGCTGTTGACAGTACAACAGCCCGTTTATTATACTTGCGTGGTATCGGACAGTAAGCAAACGCCATGACAGACGAAATCAACCAGCTCGAAGAAGGCCCGGAACTCCGGCTCGACTTCGATAAAATAGCCAAAGTCGCCGCCCAAACCTCCGGCGTCATTCCCGTCGCCGTCCAGGACGCGGACACGAAGGAGGTCATCCTGGTGGCCTACGTCAACCGGGCGGCCCTGGAAGAAAGCCTCCGCACGCGCATCGCCACCTTCTGGAGCACCTCTCGCAATGAGCTCTGGGTCAAGGGCATGACCTCCGGCAACTACTTTGAATTGGTGGAAGTCCGTGTCAACTGCGAGCAGAACTCGCTCCTCTATATCGTCCGCCCCAAAGGCGACCGCATCTGCCACACCCGCAACAGGGCCGGACAAGCCCGCAACTGTTACTACCGGAAGTTGGACTTCGATACCGGAAAGCTCATCAACACCGATCCATAAACGCCGGTAGCGCTGTTCGGTTTGTTGACCTTGCCGGTACAATATAAGTACACGCCATGAATATTTCCATCAGAAAGCTTAATTCCGCTATGCTCTCGCATAACGGTATTGCTGCGTACCTGGCCAGAAGTAATCGCTCCGTCGAGTACTTCAGGAGGATCCTGTCGGAACAGGAAAGGGGAGACCGTGTCGTGCTCATTGCCCTGGCGGACGGGGAACTCGCCGGACACGTGACGGTCAAATACCGCTCGGACTATCCGCACTTTCGGGAAACTAACACCCCGGAGATTAACGACCTCTGGGTCAATGATGAATGCCGCCGCCGGGGTATTGCCGCGGCCCTCATGGATGAGGCGGAACGGATCATCTTCGAACATTCCCCATTGGCCGGCCTCGGCGTGGGGCTGTACGCTGATTACGGTCCCGCCCAGCAGATGTATGCCCGCCGTGGCTACGTGCCGGACGGGAACGGCCTCTACTATGGGACCAGTCCCGTTGTACCCGGCTCACAAGTCACCGTGGATGACCACCTCGCCCTCTTTCTGGTGAAAGAGCGGCCTGCGGTGAATGACTAGCCGGCTGTTTAGCCTTTCCCGTTGAGCACTAGATAACGCCCCAGCCGATCCACAATCTCAGGAACGCTACCGCTAAAACGACGATACCTATCACCAGCCCGGCCGTTCCCAGCGCGCTCCGCCGCTGTCCCACGGCGATGGCGCTGAAAATGACCGCCAGAACGCCGAGGGGCAGCGTGGTGAACCAGTTGAGCCACCCCAGGAACGGTATAAGCCCGATCAGCATGAACAGCCCTGCCAGAAGGCTGATGGCAAATCCGATAACTCCCACGTTCTCCTCCTCGCTAACAAGTATACGTCAGGCCGGAATACAATGAAAAGCGGGTATGTCCCGCTGTCTCCGCCCTGCTCTTGCAGTATCCCGTGTCGCCGCGGGCGACAATACGTAGAGATACTGATGGACGTATCCGTTATTCAGGAGGAAACTATACAAGGAATACACCGGGAGGTGAGGTATGTTATATCGTGCCAAAAAGATGAAGGGCTTCAAAATAAACGCCACGGACGGGGACATCGGCAAGGTCAGTGATTTTTTCTTCGATGACCGTGTCTGGACGGTGCGTTACCTCGTCGCGGAAACGGGCAACTGGCTCACACAACGGCCGGTGCTGATATCGCCGCATTCCCTCAAGGACATACGAACATCGTCTGAAGAGATTATTACGGACCTGACCCGGCAGCAGGTCGAGGACAGTCCGCCCATGGAATCGGACCTCCCCGTCTCACGGCAGTACGAGCGTTCGTATTATTCCTATTACGGCTGGCCCGCGTACTGGTACGGCGCCTACCCCTGGGGCGCGTACTATTATCCGGAGCGGCTGCCTCCGCAAGAACCGGAAGCCGGCGCCGAAAAAAAGGAATGGGACTCGAACCTCAGGAGCGTCAGGGAAGTGGACGGGTACCATATTCATACGCCGGATGGCGACATCGGGCACATCGAGGATTTCATGCTGGACGGCCGGACATGGGCGATCCGCTACCTCGTCGTCGATACCACCAACCTCTGGCCGGGGAAAGATGTGCTGCTGTCCCCGCACTGGATAGACCGGGTAAGCTGGTCTGACCAGGAAGTCTTCACCGGACTGAAAAAGGAATCGATCAAAGAGGCGCCGGAATACAAGAAGGATATGGAGATTACCCGCGACTACGAGCAAAAACTCTACGGCTACTACCAGCGTGAAGGGTACTGGGCCAGGGAACCTTCATCGGTCCGTTGAGGAGATAGTAGGGCTGTCTCATTCTGCCCCGTAACAATACACGCTAAAAATGTCTTGTCAGCGTGACCTTTTTTCACCTATAATGTAAAGGCGTGGAGGTGCGGGGAATGCAGATCAACGTGTCTCAGCTGCTTCAGGAACCGATCGGTTCCGTCCGGGACTACCGGATAGATGAAGCGGCTGATATTGTTAATGACGGAGAACGTCATCAGATCAGCGGTGAATGCCACCTGCTCCGCACCCGTCAGGGCGTGCTGACCCGGTGTAAACTGGATACGATGGTGGAACAGGCCTGCAACCGGTGCCTGGAACACTACGATCAGTCCCTTCACGTTGAATTTGAAGAAGAGTTCATCCAGACCGTCGATGTTACGACGGGCGTGGCTCTGGACCGCCCGGAAGACCCGGGGGCGTTTACGATTGACGCCCGTCACATACTGGATATGACGGAAGCCGTCCGGCAGTATGCCCTGATGGCGGTGCCGTTCAAGGTCTTGTGCCGGGACGATTGCGCCGGGCTCTGCCCCAGGTGCGGCAAGAACCTGAACGAAGGTCCGTGCGGCTGCCCGGAAGAAGGTACCGACCCCCGGTGGTCTGCCCTGGACAAACTGAAATAAGGAAGGCTGGAACTGCCACCCTGAGTCTTTACTCGATAAACTAGGGTGGGTGAAGCGCAGCGTAACCCACCGGAACAGCTGAGGGATGACTCGGAACGACATTATTACACCAGCCTCGAGGAGAAACGGAGTTTTTATATGGGCGCTTTACCAAAACGTAAGAAGAGTAAATCACGTGCCGCCAACCGGCTGAGCCATACCGCTGTCAAACCTGCGGCGCTGATGGAATGCCCCCAATGCCACAGTCCCAAACTGCACCATCACGCCTGCCCCGTGTGCGGTACCTATAACGGACGCCAGGTGGTTAACGTAGAAGCCAAGAAGAAGGCTTCGGCTTAGTCCGGCTCGTCCATCGGCCTCGGCGAAAATACCCTCTTTCCGCATTTTTCGTGAGAGGCTTCATTGTACATAAAATCTGGTACCAGGGAGGAAAAGGACCATGACGAAAACTGCCTGGGTGTTCCCCGGACAGGGTTCGCAGACCGTCGGTATGGCCCGCGATCTCTATGACAGCGTGCCCTCCGCCAGGGCTGTGTTTGATGAAGCTGATAAAGCCCTTGGCTTTGCTTTGACTGATCTTATTTTTAACGGGCCGGACGATGACCTCCGCCAGACCATCAATGCCCAGCCCGCCCTCGTGACCGCTTCCTTCGCCTGCCTCGAAGCCGCCCGCGCCCTGGCCGGAGACAGGCTGCCTGCCGCCTCTTTCCTCGCCGGTCACAGTCTCGGTGAATACACCGCCCTGGCCGTCGCCGGGGTGTTCGATTTTCCTACCGCCGTCAAACTCGCCCGCGAAAGAGGCCGCCTCATGCACGAGGCCGGGCAAAAAACGCCCGGCGCCATGGCCGCCGTCCTCGGCCTGGATGAAGCGAAACTCGCCCAGGTCTGCGAGGCCGCCGGCGTCGTCATGGCCAACGTCAACTCCCCCGGCCAGATCGTCATCAGCGGGGAGGTCACCGCCATCACCAGAGCCTCAGGACTGGCCAACGAAGCCGGCGCCAAACGGGTCGTCCCGCTTCAGGTCAGCGGCGCCTTCCATTCACCGCTCATGAAACCCGCTGTGGACGGTATGAAACAATACCTGGAAGCCACGGCGTTCAAGGATCCCTCCGTTCCGGTCGTCGCCAACTGCACCGGTTTACCGCTCACGGATGGAGCGGCGGTCAAGAAGGAACTGCTCGATCAGCTTACCAGCCCCGTGCAATGGCAGAAAAGCGTGGAATACATGGCCGCCCAGGGCGTCGATACCGTCATCGAGATCGGCCCCGGCAAGGTCCTGACCGGTCTCGTCGGGCGCATCGATAAAAATCTCAAGACCGTTAATCTCAACGACCTTCCGGCCATCCAGGCGCTGTAGACCGCATATTGTCATTTTGAGTCTCGGTTCTATCGGGACGTGAGAATCGCCGCGCTCGCAAGGGAAGTTTATACAAGCCGGGTAAGTGCAGGGAAACCGTCTCTTTCTTCAGGGTAGCGCGGGTGTCCCTGCCCGCGGCCGGTATGAGCCCAAATTAGTGAGAAGCCGGAAGCATCCGTTGTATAATCGATGGGAGTACGAGGCGACCTCGTAACATTAAACTGCAAACCTGAAAGGGGTATGTCAATGGACCTCTCCGGAAAAACCGCCGTCATCACCGGTTCCGCCCGCGGTATCGGCAAAGCCATCGCCCTCAAACTCGCCGAGGCCGGCGCGGACATCGTTCTCAATGATATCGAAGCCGCCGTCCCGGCCCTTGAAGAGACCGCCGCGGAGGTTGAAGCGCTCGGCAGAAAGGTCATCTATGTCACGGCGGACGTGAGTTCCTCGGAGGACGTTAACCGCCTCATCGATACCGCCGCCAAAGAGTTCGGCCGCGTCGATATCCTCGTCAATAATGCCGGCGTCACCCGGGACGCCCTCACCATGCGCATGACTGATGAACAGTGGGACACCGTCATCAACATTGACCTCAAAAGCGCTTTCCTCTGCGCCCGTGCCGCCCTCAAGTACATGGTCAAGCAGAAATACGGCAGGATTGTCAGCATCGCCAGTGTCGTCGGTCTTATGGGTAACGCCGGGCAAGCCAACTACTCCGCCGCCAAGGCCGGCATTATCGGCATGACCAAGTCCATTGCCAAGGAAGTGGGCTCCCGCGGCATCACCGCCAACGCTATCGCCCCCGGCTATATCGAAACGAAGATGACGGAAGCCCTCGATGAAAAAAGCCGCCTGGCTTTCACGGACAAGATACCCCTCAGGAGCCTGGGCACCCCCCGGGACGTCGCGGAAGCCGTTGCCTTCCTCGTCTCGGACGAAGCTCATTACATCACCGGGCAGGTGCTCGGCGTCGACGGCGGCATGTCGCTGGTCTAAAAAAGCGACTGGTCAGATTTCGCCGCTCTCACATCGGCATTGAAGGCTATTTGGCGGGCGATAAGAAATCAACTGCCACCCGCAATTGGGTAGCGCGGGCGTCCCTGCCCTCGGCCTGTATCTATACCGGGACTCAGACGGCGCATTATGGGTAATTGATGGCTCCAGTCCAATGGATCGTCCCTCTTTCAAAAGAGGGATAGAGGGAGATTCAACCTCGAGACAATATCATCATGCCCGGTATCTATACAACAAGGTATTAAACGCCGGGCGCCTGGGGCTTCCGCTCCGGCACTTCCAGCGTGCTCTGGTACCGCCGCACCCGCCATTCTTTAAGGCACTGGATGACCTCGTCGTCGGTGATGTCAGCCCAGTACTTGTAGTAATCGGAAATATAGAACGCCGTTGGGTCCGGGTTGATGGCGCAGGTCACCACGCGGTCCGCCACCGTCATGAGTTCCTCGGTAACCTTCTCCGGTCCCACCGGTGCGGCCGCGATGATGGTCTGCGGCTTGCGCAGGCGCAGCGATTCCACGGCCGCCCGCATCGTATACCCGGAAGCCAGCCCGTCATCTATCACGATGACCGTTCTCCCGGAAACGATGAGCGGGCGCTTGTCCTTGCGGTACAGCAGGCTCCGGCCGCGGATGTCCTGGCGCACCTGCGAGACCTGGGCGTCGATCTGCTCGCGGGTCAGGCCCATCTTGCTCACCAGCGCCTGGTTCAATATCATCGTCCCGTCGTCCGTGATCGACCCGAAGCCGCCTTCCGGACTCAACGGCAGCGGTATCTTGCGGGAGATGACGATATCGAGGTCCGCCTTGAGCGCCAGCGCCACGTTCAACGCCACGGCCATGCCGCCGTTGGGGATGCCGAGCACCACGACCGATTTGCCCGCATACTCCCAGAGCCGTTCCGCAAGTTTCCTGCCGGCGTCGTACCGGTTCTCGAAGGCAGGTTCGATGGTCGAGTGGCGCATGGGCCGTCCTCCGTACTTTAGTCCTGAAGTGCCTTTATTGTAGCAGTTTGAAACCGGTGACGTCCACCAGCCCGAGGTCCGTCAATCTCAGTTCCGGGATGACCGGCAGCGCCATGAAAGACAGGATCGCGAACGGCGCCGGCAGCGTCACGCCCAGGCCCTTTGCCGCTTGTTCCAGGCGCTCCAGTCCGGCCACCACCTCTTCCAGCGGACTGGCGGACAGCAGCCCGGCAATCGGCGTCGACAGGCTTTCCAAAATTCTGCCATCGGCGGCGACCGCCAGCCCACCCTGCATCCGGATAATTTCCTGGACGGCGGTATAGATGTCTTCGTCGCTGACGCCGACGGCTACGATGTTATGCGAATCATGCGCCGTCGACGAGGCCAGGGCGCCCTTCTTGAGCCCGAATCCCGTCGCCAGCCCGATGCCGATGTTCCCCGAGGCGTGGTGCCGCTCCACGACGACCGCCTTGATGATGTCCCGCCCGGTATCCGGTTCCACGAAACCATCTTTGACGGTCACCCGCACGTCCCTGCGGCGCGTGACGATCTGCCCCGGCGCCAATTCGATGACCGGCATCATTGCGTCCGCGGTTTTAAGCTTGAAGCTGTCTTTTGTGAAAGGCTTGACGTTTACCGAATGCAGCAGGGAATCGCCGGTCCTCTCCGGCAGCGTAAACAGCGGCTTGCCGTCCTCCGCTACCAGCTTTCCCCGGTAATAGACCTGAGCGATAGCCACTTTTTCCAGGTCGTCGAGGACGATTAAGTTTGCCTGGTAGCCGGGGCCGATTGCCCCCAGCCCGTCCAGCCGGAAGTAGTTGGCCGCGTTGATCGTGGCAAGCTGAATGGCCCTCACCGGTTCCAGCCCCAGCCGGATGGCCTTGCGGACCACGGCGTCGATGTCCCCGTCATGGAGGATGTCCTCGCCGTGGCGGTCGTCCACCACGAACATGCAGCGCTGGTACGTCCTGTCCGTCACGAGCGGCAGCAGCGCTTCCAGGTTCTTCTCGGTGGAACCTTCCCGTATCATCACGTACATGCCGCGCGCCAGTTTCTCGCGGGCTTCTTCGAGAGCCACCGATTCGTGGTCGGACCGTATGCCGGCCCCGATATAAGCGTTCAGGTCTTTACCGCTGACGCCCGGAGAATGCCCGTCCCGCAGTCCGCTTTTCGTGGCGGCTAATTTCTCCAGTACGTTCTCGTCCCCGAAGAGCACGCCGGGATAGTTCATCACCTCGCCCAGCCCGATACATTCCCGGAACCGCAGTATCTCCTTCACCTCTTCCGGTCCAAGGACCGCCCCGGACGTTTCCAGGTGCGTGGCCGGCACGCAGGAAGGCGCCATGAGAAACAGGTCGAACGGCAGCCGCCGGGCCTGCTCCAGTACGTAGCGGATGCCCGCCAGGCCGCAGACATTGGCTATCTCGTGGAGGTCGGTGATAATGGCCGAGGTCCCGTGCGGCACCACCGCCCGGGCGTACTGCCCAACGTCCAGCATCGAGCTTTCCAGGTGGGTGTGCCCGTTGATGAGGCCGGGCGCGAGGTACCGGTCCTCGAGGTCGATGACCCGCTTTCCGTCCGTATAGTCCCCGATACCGGCAATCCAGCCGCCGTAAATGGCGACATTGCCTTGTTCTACTTCACCGGTGAAGACGTTGACGATGCGGGCATTGGTAAAAACGATGTCCGCCGGGATGTCCCCCTTCGCTGCGGCGATGAGTTTCTGCAGTTGCTTTACCGTTTTCATGAGACCTCGCAGTCGATGCATTTGAGAAAAGCGGGAATATCGCTCAGATCGGGAAAGAAGTAGTCCGGATTTTCCGCCAACAGCGTTTCTTCGGATACGAAACCGGTCGCCACGGCGATGGTCCTGGCGCCGGCTTCCTTCCCGGCGCGGATATCGTGCTGGGTGTCCCCGATGACATAGATATCCTCATGACTGAAACCATCGTTATGGAGCCGGTGCGCCTTTTGAATGGCGATACGCACCATCTCGGTACGGCTTTCGTGGTCGGACCCGAACCCGCCGAACGTGAAATAACCGTCGATCCCGCCGCGTTTCAGCTTCATGTAAGCAGACGTCTCCAGGTTGCCGGTTTGGATACCGATCACTACATTTTCCAATCCAGCCAGCTTCGGCAGCAGATCCGTGATGCCAGGCTTTAGAGTGAAAACACAGCTTTCCAGTTCTTGTGGGAGAATGGCGAAGTAAGCGGCGATGAGACGGGCGTAATCGGCTTCGTCCAGGCGCCGGCCGAGCAGTTTCATAGCGGCTTCCTGGAACAGTTCCGGGTCGGTCCTGCCCCTGAACTCCATGGCATCGATCGCGTCGCTCAGCCCGAACGTTTCCCGGTACGCCTTCGCCAGCGACCTTCTCCCCGCGTTCTGTGCCTGCAGCAGCGTGCCGTCGATATCGAAAAGGAGGAGCTTCTTAACGTGAGGCATCGTCATTTCTCAAGGTAACAGATATCAGGGAGGTTGCGGTATCTCTCATCGCAGTCAAGCCCGTACCCCACCAGGAACCGGTCCGGCACTTCCAGCCCGATGTAATCCACGCAGACCTCGCATTGCCGGCGCGCGGGCTTGTCCAGCAGCGTGCAGCATTTCAGAGACGCCGGTCTCTGTTCCTTCAGGTATTCCAGTAGAAATGCCACGGTGAGGCCGGTATCGACGATGTCTTCCACCACCAGCACGTGACGGCCCTCTACCGGGACGCTGAGACCCTGCACCAGGTTGACCTTGCCGGATGATTCCGTGCCGTCTCCGTAACTGGAGAGCCTGACGAACTCGATCTCCAGCGGGAATTCCAGGCAGCGCACGAGGTCCGCCATGAACATGAAACATCCCTTGAGCGCGCCGATGAGCAGCGGGTTCGTGTCCCGGTAGTCCGCCGTGATGCGAGCCGCCAGTGTACGCACTTCGGCATCAATTTCATTGCGGGGGATGAGCACCTGCGGCGCAGCCTGAGCGTTCATGGCACTTGAATTATACCGGCAATGACGGGGAGAGTCCAGCGCTGAAGGATTCGTCCTGCTAGTCCAGGCTGAAGCTGTCCAGCATTTCGTTGAACATGAAGGCCATGTCGGTAAAGTCGGCCCAGTCGCAGACCAGCACCAGTTTCCAGGCATTATTTCCCTTGACGACAAAGCTGGCAAAACAGGCTTTCTGATTGGCCCCGGTTTCTGTGAACGCATAGCTCGCCTGGATTCCCAGTTGCCCGCCGGTCATGCCCGGCGCTTCTCCGATGAACAGGTAATCACTGCCGTATTCATCCTCGATCGCGCTTAGATACGACTCGAAGAATTCACGGGTCCCCAGACCGCCGGCGTCTTCACGTGAGACCGTCATGAAGGCGCCCGAACCGCCGTCCTCGAAAATGTAGCTCAGTATACCGGCTTCCTCCGTGCTCTCATACGTCCAGGATTCCGGGTAATTCACCGAGAAACCGGCCTCCGCGTCTTCCAGGGTAGCGTAGTCCAGTACCGGGATCCGTTCTTTCAAGTCCGTACCCTCGGCCTGTAGTGCTGCCAGGGTTTCCTTTTTGTCGTTCAGTCTTACTTCCGCGCTCGCGATGTCGCTCTTCAAATTTCCGTTCTCAGTTTCGAGCGCCGCAAGGTCCTGTTCCAGTAACAGGTACGCCGATTCCTGTTCCGATATCTGGCGTGCAACATCGGCTGTTTCGGTTTCGATCTCCTCTATCCGAGTGCGGACATCGGCGGTCTGGGCCTGGATATGTTCTTTATCGGCCGCGGCGACGTCGTACTCCTCCTGCGCTATCCCGCACCCGGAAAGCACCAGGAACGGGAGCAGTAGTACCGTAACCGATAGGATCAATTTCTTCCGGTATAACATTTCCAGGTTTGCCGCCTAAATAAATGTGACGCTTTCGAGCATTTCATTGAACATGTGCGTTAGATACACGAAATCATACCACGGACAGAAAAACGCGATGGTGTAATACGTGCCGTGGTCCTCGATGCAAACGATGTGATAACAGATATTGTCGATGACCTCCGGGTCGAGAACGACGATCCCGGATACCGCATCCCGTTCGCCGACACGGGTTTTGGTTTCATGCATCAGGTAAGCGGTATATTCGGCCTGACCCATGTTATCGATGAACGAGTCGAAAAAATTGTCCAGGTTGCTGCCCGGCTCCGGAGGACCGAAGATCACCATGCAGGCAGCTTCACTCGTTGCGTCTCCCGCGAACAGGACCATACCTGAATCGTAAGACTGAAGATCGATGTTCGGTTTCCAGTCTTCGGGGTAGTCCATCGTGAAGTACATGGAATCGCTCTCGAAGGTTTTGTACTCGAGATTGGGGATCCGGTCCCGCAAATCGGAAATTTCCTGGCGGGCTGAGATGATCAATTCGTCCAGAGCGTCGATAGCTTCTTCGGTTTCCTGGCGGCTCGAGGTCAGTGCGGTCTTGGTCTCTTCGGCTTCTTGGACTTTCTTCTCCAGTTCCGCCAGCTTTTCCGAGATCGCGGTTAGATTGGCGGTCATGTCTGCCAGTGTGGCGACCGCGGCGGAGTGCGCATCGATGGCCTCAGCCAGTTCGGCCCCGGCTTGCTCTACCTCGGCCAGTATTCCGTCATACTGCTCCTGGGGAATGCTGCAACTGCATAACAGCAGTGAACCGATTATGACGGAAAAGATGAAAATAACAAATCTAGACTTGTACATGCGGTAAACTAACACGGAACCATTGATATACTATAGTTGGTCGGCACATGGCCCGTCAAGCAGAAAATACAGCGGTTGCGTGAAAATGATAGGAATGGTTACATTAGGTAACTAATGGTTGTTGTCCCGGTTGACCTGCGCCAGTTTCCACCTGGCATAACCGGATTCTGTCAATGGTTCGCAGTAAACGAGGACGTCGTTCTCTATTTGTATGAAATACAACCCCAGGCACCCGGGACAGTGAAAAGGCGCCTGGTAGGCTGTTTCTGTCAGTGTGATATGCTCTACGTGTTTGCAGGCGGGGCAGGTTACCTTGGCCATGATATTTCCATTCAGGTGGTCTGTTCAAGGTCGTCACGGTCGATGTTCAGTTTCACCGTGCCGTCATTGACGGTGGCGATATGTTCCGGGGCGAAAAAGAACGCTTCTGTCTCATTTTCACTCCGTGCCATGTATTTGCGCGGTTCCCCTTTCCAGGTGTCCATGATTATTTTTTCAATGATACCCAGCGTGTTGCTGTTCTTGTCCAACACCGCCATGCCGTATTCTATCTCTGCCATTTGAGCCTCCCTTGCCTGGTGGTCGAGCAGGTGCTCTCATTATCCAGTATATCCTGGTGAAGAAAAAAGCTGGAATGCAGTTCCAGCTTTCTCAGGTATCATTCTGGCAGACAGGAGAGGGATTGTCAACCTTGATTACTCCTTCAATTGCGCAATCAGCTTGGGCACCACCTCGAAAAGGTCCCCGACTATCCCGTACGTCGCCACCTGGAAAATGGGCGCGTTCGGATCGTCGTTGATCGCCACGATGATGTCCGACGTCTGCATCCCGGCCAGGTGCTGGATGGCCCCGGAAATCCCGCAGGCTATGTACAGCTTGGGGCAGACCGTCTTGCCGGTCTGGCCTACCTGGTGACTGTACGGTATCCACCCCTCGTCCACGGCCGCGCGGGAAGCCCCGAGCGCCGCCCCCAGGGCGTCCGCCAGTTCCTGCAGCAGCTTGAAGTTCTCCGGTTTGCCTAACCCGCGTCCGCCGGAAACGATGATGTCTGCGTCCTCGATCTTGATGGTCTCCCCGGCTTCTTCGATGAAGTCGATGAGTTTGTACCGCTGCTCGATGTCCGCCTTATCGAAAGCCACCTCGATGATTTTACCTTTACGGGACTCGTCCGCCGGGTTCTTCTTGAATACCCGCGGACGCACGGTTGCCATCTGCGGGCGTTTGTTCGGGCAGATGATCGTCGCCATGATGTTCCCGCCGAAGGTCGGCCGCGTCTGGAGCAGCAGCCGCCGCTCGGTATCGATGTCCATCCCGATGCAGTCCGCCGTGAGGCCGGTGTTGAGGACGGAAGCTACCCTCGGGATGAAAGCCCGTCCCAGCGCCGTCGCCCCGGCGATGACGATCTCCGGACGGTACTGCTTGATAAGTTTGGTCAGGGCCCCCGCCATAAGGTCTTCCTGGTTGTCCGCCAGGTCCGGGCTGTTCACCAGGTAGACGGTGTCCGCTCCGTGCGCGATGAGCTGGTTGATGTCCTTGACATCATGGCCCAGGCATACCGCCGCCAGTTCCGTTTCCAGCGTGTCGGCCAGTTCACGGCCCTTGGCGAGGAGTTCGTAAGAGACACTGCGGATGGTTCCGCGCCACTGCTCCGCGAACACCCAGACGCCCCGCGCTGTCCTGGACTCTTCCGAGGTCACTTCGACTTCTTCCAGGCTGAAGACCTCCATGCCGCAGGCATCGATGCAGGCCCCGCAGGACGTGCAGCCGTCAGCCACTACCACTTTCCCGTCCACGATGCTCAACAGGCCGAACGGACACGCTGTGACGCAGCCCCCGCACCCGATGCAGTTATCCAGATTTACTTTTATCGCCATTTTGTCGTTTCCAAACTGATATTCACTCGTTTTTTAACTCGCCCTGCCGCTCATGGTGAGCCTGTCGAACCATCTTCCTCGATGTTTATCGCGCAATAGTTGCAGGCATCCGCGCAACGGCCGCAGAAGTCGCAGCGGTCGGATTGTATCGTGGCAACCTTGTTCACAACTCTGATAAGGCTCAAGCGGCACCGCGCCAGGCAGTTGCCGCAGCCGGCGCACACCGCCGGATCGACGCTGATTTGCTTTCCCAAAAGTCAGTTCTTCTTCTCAGTTTCGTTTTCTTTCAGTGTGATGGCTTTCCAGTTGCAGATGTCCACGCAGGCGCCGCAGCCGATGCAGCCTTCATGCACCACGCACTTCGTATCCACCACTTCCAGTACGCCCATCGGGCAGGAATAGATGCACCCGCCGCATCCCACGCATTTGCTTTCGTCAACATGCGCCGTCCCGGTCATGATCTAGCACAACCCGGCTTTCCGCAATCGCTCGATCAGGGCGGTCGCCGCCGCATCCGCGTTGCCCGTCAGCATTTCAGCCTGGTGGACGCGCTGCGGGAAGAATATCTTGATGACCTGGGTGGATGAACCGGCCAGGCCCACGTTTTCTTCACTCACGCCGATGGCCGCCCGGTCCCAGATGGTGACCGGCGCGCTCCGGGCTTTCATCTTGCCCCGTAACGACGGCATCCTCGGCAGGTTGATCTCCTTGGCGACGGTGATCACCGCCGGCAGGGTAGAACCTATGATTTCGTAACCTTCCTCGGTCAGGCGCTTGAGCTTGATATTGGCGCCGTCGATCCCCTGTATCTCGCTGACATAGGCGATGAATGGCACTCCGAGCATCTCCGCCATTTCCGGCCCGACCTGCCCCGTGTCCCCGTCGATGGTCTGCCGGCCGCAGATGACGAGGTCGTAGAACATGAGCTTCTTGACGGCGGAGGACAGGGTAAACGCGGTCGCCCAGGTATCCGCGCCGGCAAAAGCCCGGTCGCTGAGCAAAATAACATCGTCCGCCCCCAGGGAGATGCACTCGCGGAGGGCGTCTTCAGCCTGCTGAGGCCCCATGGTGATAACGGTGACCTTGCCGCCGTGCTTCTCCTTCAGCCGTACCGCTTCTTCCAGCGCGTAGGTATCGAAAGGATTGATGATGTTCTCGATTCCCTGGCGAATGAGAGTGTTCGTTTCCGGATTTATCTTGACCTGCGTTGTGCCGGGCACCTGCTTCATGCAGACGATGATGTTCATGCGGTGCGGCCCTTTCTCTTGCGCAGGTTGGCCGCGATGGCGCCGCGCAGCACCTGGTTGGTGCCCTCGTAAATCTGTAATATCTTGGCGTCCCGCATCATCTTTTCCACCGGGTAGTCCCGCATGTAGCCGGAACCGCCGCAGAGCTGGACGGCGTCGACGGTGACCTTCATGGCTGCGTCAGAGGCGAATACCTTGGCGGAAGCGGACTCCTCGGTGACGCTTTTCGCGCCGCTGTCCACATGGCGCGCCGCCGCGTACACGAGCGCCCGGGCCGCCTCGGTGAGGATGGACATGTCCGCCAGCATGCTCTGCACCACCGGCATGGAGATGAGCGGCTGGTCGAACTGGACGCGCTGGCTGGTGTACTCCACCGCGGCTTCCAGCGCCCCCTGGCACAGGCCGACCGCCTGGGCGCCGATGCCCGGACGGGAGCGATCGAACAATCTCATGGCCTGGATGAAACCGAGGCCCGGCTTGCCGATGAGGTTTTCCGCCGGCACGAAACAGTTTTTGAAGACCAGTTCACGTGTCGCGGAGGTGCGGATGCCCAGCTTCTTTTCCTTCTTCCCGAAGGTAAAGCCGTCCATGCCTTTTTCAACCAGCAGGGCGGAAGCGCCGCGAGCGCCGCGGGACGGATCGGTCAATGCAATGACGGTGTATATCTCAGCTTCGCCCCCGTTGGTAATGAACTGCTTGGTGCCGTTGAGAACGTAGCCGCCGTCCACCGGCAGGGCAGTGGTCTTGATATTGCTGGAATCGGAACCGGCGGTCGCCTCGGTAATGGCGAACGCCCCCAGCTTCTTCCCGCTGGCGATGTCCGGCAGGTACTTCTTCTTCAGTTCGTCAGTGCCGTATTCCATCAGGGTCATGCAGCCCAGGGCGCTGGCGGCGTAGGTGACCGCCACGCCGGAGCAGATACGGCTCAGTTCCTCCGTGACGAGGCACAGTTCCAGCGCGCCGCCGCCGAGACCTTCATACTCCTCCGGCACGAAGACGCGGAACATGTCCGCGTCCGCCAGGGCCTTGACGATCTCCCAGGGAAATTCTTCTTTTTCATCAAGCTCGGAGCGGACGGGAAGGACGAGTTCCTCCGCTATCTTCCGGGCCAGTTCCTTGATCATTTTCTGGTCGTCGGTTAAAAAATAGTCCAAGTGTATGCCTCCTCCGCAAAATGAAAGCTAACCGGGGCCGGTCAGTAGGGGAATCCGGGACAGGGCGGAACGCGGCGCAATTCGCCGTTTTCAGGGTATTTCTATATCTTTATGCCTACGTAAGGTTGAGTACAACTGTCCAATTATAGCCAGTCACGTGGAAATGAGTCAAGAAAAGGAAGCTCTATAGCTATGCTTTGATTCTTTGTATCACTCCCTCCACCGTCTCATCGGCGGTAGAGGCCCCGGAGGTGACCCCGATGTGCTTCTTCCCTTCCAGCCACTCCGGCTTGATGTCCGCCGCCGTCTCGATGTGGTGCGTCTCGGTGACCTCGCTGCAGAGTTCCGCCAGCCTCGCCGTGTTGGCGCTGGAACGGCCGCCCACCACCAGCATCAGGTCGGACCGTTTCGCTACTTCAAGGGCGTCCGGCTGGCGCTGCCGCAGGTCGTGGCAGATGGTATCGATGACCCGTATCTCGGAATTCTTCCTCAACGCCAGGTCGATGACCGCCTTGGCGAACCCCGCAAAATGGTCCGGAACCTGTGTCGTCTGGGCCAGTATCCCGATGTTTTGCGGTTTGGGACGAAGGTTTTTGACATCCTCGATGGAAGTCGTTGCCAAACTGCTCTTCCCGGCAAATCCCAGGATGCCTTTCACCTCGGGATGCGCCGCGTCTCCATAGATGAGCACGAAGAACCCGGCCTCGGCCAGGCCCCGGGCGGCGTTCTGCGCCCGCTGCACGTTGGGACAGGTGGTGCTGATAACGTCGATGCCCCGGGCGCGGATTTCCTCCTCCCGCTGCGGGCTGACGCCATGGGACGTGGTGACGACGGCATCGCCGCAGATGTCGTCGATGTCCCTGACCACCTTGACGCCGAGTTCCTCCAACCGCTGGACCACCTGCCGGTTGTGGACCACGTCCCCGAGCGTCTCAATACCGCCGCGTTCCCGCGCTATCTTCTCCAGCATCTCCACCGCGCGCCGCACCCCGAAACAGAACCCTGTCGATCTCGCTTTCTCAATTTCCGGCATCGGTCTTCTCTCCGTACACGCCGCGGTATTCGTGCGGCAGCAGCGCGGCTATCTCTTTCATCATGGCATCCATCAATGCTCTCCGCTCACCCCTGGCTAATCTGCCGTTGCCGGCATGGGGCTGGAACGGTTTGCCGAAGGTCACGGTGATGAGCGGATGATGGAAAAAGCTCCATTTTAAATGCCGGAGACGGTCTGTGCCGGTGATCCCGACCGGCAGGACCGGCGCCCCGAGCCGCGAGGCCAGCAGCGCCGCGCCCGGCAGCGCTTCCATCAGCTTACCGCTGCGGCTGCGCCCCCCTTCCGGGAACATGATAACGCACCATCCCTTTTTGAGCCAGTCTTCCGCTTGCCGGATGGATTCACGGTCCACGGTGTCACGCTTGACCGGGAACGCCCCGAAGTTCTTGACCCAGAAACGCGACCAGCCGTGCTGAAACAACTCGTCCTTGGCCATGAACACGCATTTTCGCGGCAGGAACGTCGCCACTATCGGCGGGTCGGCAATATGGAGATGATTGCAGATAACGAGGAGAGGCCCTTCCTCAGGCACGTTCTCCGTACCGTAAACCTTCCACCGCCCGAAAGTGACGAGCAGAAGGCGTATCAGGCCCCTGCCGAAGTAGTATACCCAGTGCATAGTCCATTATACCGTGACGCCGTTGATGAATAAAACATACGATATCCGGTCATCGGCGGATACCAGAAGCGGTTATAATGATAATAACGACTGGATGGGAGAAGGACATGAAAAATACGGAACGTATTACAAACCTGCTTGATTCCCAGATGTTCGCAGCTTTAAGCTCGGTCGGCAACGGGCAACCTTACGGCAGCCTGGTGACATTCGCGCCCGCCGCCGACTACAAGGTGCTGGTCTTTATCACGGACCGCGATACCACCAAGTACCGGAACATGCAGGAGAACGATAACGTTGCCCTGCTCATCGATAACCGCTCCAACCGGCCGGAAGACATCCAGTCCTCCATCGCCGTTACCGCCCTGGGTACCGTAGCGGAAGCGGGCGACGATTACCCTGCGTTGAGAGCTGTCTTCCTGGAACGCCATCCTTACCTTGCGGGCTTTTTGGAACAGAGCGGCACCGGCCTGATGGCGACTCGGGTAAGAGAGTATATCCTGGCCGGTTTTTCACAGACACAACGCGTCCCGGTCGACTGGTGATATCAGGCGTACTGCCCGATGCTGCCCCAGTCTACCGTCCGGTTGTAGTTCTTGTTCGTGGAATGAAAAACGATCCTGACCGGAGTTTCATTCAGGTTCTTGTTCTCTTGGAACAGGATGCCGTCGCCCTCTCTGATGGCCTCCAGCACCAGGCGCAGTTCAGCCTGAAATATCGAGTACCGCCATTTTGCCGGGCCCAGCACGAGGCCGCCGCTGACGTGGCAATGAATATTCAGCACCAAGCTGTGGTCTTCCTCGATCCATTCACCCAGCACCTCGTCCCTCATGAGGCGGGTGTACCAGCCGGAGGTCTGCTCCCGGTCGTACTCCAGCCCGATGGTCAGAAACAGGTCGCCGGTCCGGTCGGAATGGGTCAACGTATAGCGCCGCGGCATCTTGAGTTGTTCCGGGCTGGTGCCGGGAAGGAAATACACGTGGAGCTTTTCGGTCTGTAACCGCTGCATGATACTGATATGGTATCACAGCCTCCGCAGGATGGCTT
>CAZPSP010000011.1:22794-30976 GCA_964589285.1 uncultured Dehalococcoidaceae bacterium
CGGGTCCGGCAGCAGCAGGGAGTAGCCGCGGAGGAACTGGCTGTCCCCGAGCACTGCCCAGCCGGACGGCATGCGGCAGATGACGGTCGGGTTCGTGCCCGCCCTGGCTGCTTCGACGCGTTCATGGAGCATGGTTTTCATTTGTTTCGATTCCCATCACCAAAAGAGGAAAGTGTCATTGCGAGCCCCGATCGTATCGGGGCGTGGCAATCTCTGAGAGCGCCATTGCTTCATTTCGCTCGTAAACTGTAAAGGACAAAATCAAAGGATACACGGAAACACAGGGCTGGTCATTACGGACTATTATAGTCCTAGTTCCCCAACCGCTCCACGGCGTCCAGCGCCTTCTTGCTCTTCTGCCCGCCCAGTAACTGCACCATCAGCATGGCCGCGATGACCAGGATGCCCCCGATAAGGCTGCGTGTGGACAGTACCTCTCCGCCGACCGTGACCGCGAACACCCCCGCAAAGACCGGCTCCATGGTCAGGATGACCGCCGTCCTCGTCGAGGAGATCAGCCGCTGCGCCCACGTCTGCACGATGAACGCTACCGCCGTGGCAAAAACGGCCGTGACGATGATCGTTATCCACACGCTGAGGTCCGGCGGGGCCATGATCCCGCCGGGCGCCGCCGCCCCCAGGCAGATGACGGCGGAGGTGATGATCTGGATGAGGGCCAGGTTGTAGGTGTCGTACCGGGGAGACCACTTTCCCAGTCCGTTGATGTGCCAGGCCAGGCAGAAGGCGCAGAGCAGCACCAGCAGTTCCCCGGTCCCGAAGGTCCACCCGCGCAGGCTCAACAGCGCCAGGCCTGCTGTCGCCAGGGCCACGGCCGCCCAGGTGGTCGGGCGTATCCTGTCCTTCAGGACCAGCCACGCCACGATGGGCGTGATGACCACGGACATCCCGGTGATGAAACCCGCCGTCGCCGGCGTCGTGATCTGGAGCCCGAACGTCTGCGTGATGTATGCCGAACCCAGCAAAATGCCGAGCACGATGCCCCGCCACAGCCCGCCCTTCGTAGTCCGTGCGATGGATTTGGGATTAATGAGCAACATGGCCGCGGCGGCCACGGAAAAACGCACCGCCAGGAAGTCCATCACCGGCATCTTTTCCACGGCGTCCTTGACGATGAGGAACGTCCAGCCCCAGACGGCCGTTACCGCCAGCAGGAAAAAAACGGCCAGGCCGGCCGATGACTTCAGCTTGGACAGGAGGTTGTTCATAGATTATCGGGACTCACAGGTTTATTATAAACAAAAGTAAGTTTGAGTACCGCTCACCCTGAGCTTGTCGAAGGGCGAGCCGTGGTTCGACAGGCTCACCACGAGCGGCTTGTATGATAAGGGCTGCCATTGCAGCACAACTACACGTAGGGCGGGAAAAACCCTTCCCCACTTTTTTACCCGCCGGAATACGGACATTACCGGTATTCATAGTCACGGGTAATTGTGCCGGGTACTAATGCTGGAGGACTTTACTCAGGAATAGCTTCGTCCGCTCGTGCGAAGGATGGGAGAAAAGGACCTCCGGCTTGTCCTGTTCCACTATCTGGCCTTCATCCATGAAGATGCACCGGCTGGCGGCTGCCCGCGCAAACCCCATCTCATGGGAAACCACCACCATCGTCATGCCTTCCTGGGCCAGCGCCAGCATCACGTCCAGCACTTCTTTGATCATCTCCGGGTCGAGGGCGCTCGTCGGCTCGTCGAAGAGCATGATCTTCGGGTTCATCGCCAGCGCCCGGGCAATGGCAACCCGCTGCTGCTGGCCGCCGGAAAGTTCGCTCGGGTACGAACCGGCTTTATCTGAAATGCCTACCTTGGCGAGCAGCCGCTCCGCCACGTCCCGGGCTTCACCCGCCGGCCGTTTTCTCACCACGCGCTGGGCCAGGATGAGATTGTCCATTACCGTCAGGTGCGCGAACAGGTTGAAGGACTGGAACACCATGCCCACTTCCCGCCGGACCGCGTTGATGTCCTTCGCGCTCTTGAGGTGGATGCCGTCCACCGTTATCGAGCCGGAATCGTAGACCTCCAGGTGGTTGATGCAGCGGAGCAGCGTCGATTTCCCTGACCCGGATGGTCCCAGGATGACGACCACCTCGCCTTTGTCCACGTCCAGGCTTACTCCCTGCAGAGCGTGCAGCTTGCCGAAGTACTTGTGTATGTTCTCTATCTTGATGATCGGTTCGGACATATCAGCTCCCGATCCCCCGCCGCTTTTCCAGCCAGGAGATCAGCCGCGCCGAGAACAGCGTCAGTATCAGGTAGAGCAGCGCGACGAGCGTCCAGGTCTCGATAGGGTTGAAGTGGGCGGCCATGTATTCGCGGCCGCGCCGCGTCAGGTCCGCCATCGCCACCGCGCTGACTAGGGACGTGTCCTTGATGAGCATGATGAACTCGTTCCCCACCGGCGGCAGCACGACCTTGATCGCCTGCGGGACGATGATGTAGCGCATCGCCTGGAAATGGTTCATCCCCAGGCTCCGGGCTGCTTCCATCTGCCCCTTGGGTATGCTCTGGATGCCGGCCCGGAATATCTCCGCCATGTAGGCGCCGTAGCAGACCGCCAGACCGATGACCGCCAGCAGCAGGGCATTGGCCTTGTAACTCACCATCGCGTCAAAACCTATCGCTCTTCCAATCTCCTGTATCACCACCGGGGCCGCGAAGTACCACCAGATGAGCTGCACCAGCAGCGGTATGCCCCGGACGATTTCCACGTAGAGTGAGGCGATGAAGTTGATAACGCGGTTCTTGGACAGCCTGCCCAGGCCGCCGATGAGACCGATGACGAGCGTAATGGCGAAGGAGTAAACGGTGAGTTGGACCGTTATCCAGATGCCGTCGCTGACGAACTTGATGATGTCCCAGTAGGGCGTCGGCGATATGACCGCCATCAGGACGATGATGATAGCGACGACGACGACCAGCCACCACCAGGGGTCGAGCTTGGCGCTCGGCTCGGCGCCCGGTATATTGTTGATTATTTCCTGTGGGGATTTGGCAGCGGCAGAGTCTTCCCCCTTTTTGTTGGAGAAGACCCTGCCGAACGGTTGAAATGAACCTTTGGTCAATGCTTACCTGCTTGAGTTAATTCCCGAGCCACTTCTGGGCATACTCATCGATGAGGCCTTTTTCCTTGACCTTGGCGAGAGCTTGATTTATCTTGGCCTGCAGGTCCGTCTGGCTCTTGGCAAAGGCGATGCCGTAGCTTTCCGTGGTGAACATCTCACCGATCATCTTGAGCTTGTCGGGGTTTTTATTGACATAGTTGGCCCCCACCGGGCTGTCGCAGATGACGGCATCGATTTGGCCGTTCATCAGGTCCTGCATGGCAAGACCGATGTCTTCATAAGGTTTCGAGGTAACGTCGAGCTTGTCCACCTCCATGTTGCCGGTCGTGCCGAGCTGCGAACCGACCGTGCCCGTGAGGTCGTCCTTGCCGGTGAACGTGGTGTTGTCCTTGGCTACCACGACAATCTGCCCGGCGGTGTAGTACGGGTCCGAGAAAAGCATGTCCTCGGCGCGGTCTTCCGTAATGGTGATGCAGGAAATTGCCATGTCATAGGTGCCCTGTGCCATGCCTGCCAGCAGCGGGTCCCAGCCAACGTTGACATATTCGATCTCCAGGCCGGCTTCCTCGGCAATGGCGTTCATGACATCGATGTCGAAGCCTTCGATTACTTTGTCGTCGTTCATGGACTCGAACGGCGGATAGGTGGCGTCCGTGACCACCTGGATCTTCTCCGGGCCGGAATTGCTGCAGGATGAAACGAGCAGCGCCGCCAGCAGCAGACCAAGTACGAGAATCAGGGAGCCCTTTTTCATATTTGAAATCCTCCTCAATAAAACATCTTTTCTATCATAGCAAGACTGACGCAATATTTAAAGTTGAACTGATTTCGGTACTATTTGCGTGTGGTTGTTTGTAAACGTTGTCATCGCGAGTCCCGATTCTGTCGGGACGAAGCAATCCGTATCCCCGCGCCGGTTTACTCCACCGGCTTGATGTCTGCGTGATAGCTCTGGAGTGACTTGACCGGGGTTTCCCGCAGCCGGTGTTCGTGGATGCCGGTGATCGCCGCCTGGGCCGCCGCCAGCGTCGTTATGTACGCCACTTTGTACTTGATGGCCGCCTTGCGGATGTAGGAATCGTCATGCTGGCTCAGCCGGCTGTTGGGCGTATTGACAACAAGCTGGATTTCCCCGTTCGTGATGGCGTCCAGGATGTTGGGACGCCCTTCGTGGAGCTTGAGGACCTTCGTGGCCGGGATATCTCTTGACGCCAGGAATTCCTGCGTACCCTGGGTAGCCAGCAGGTGAAAGCCTTCCTCGGCGAACCGGCGCGCCACGGTCTCCACCGCCGGCCGGTCTTCTGGTGAAACCGTTATCAGTACCGTGCCCTCGGTCGGCAGTATCTGCTTGGCGGCGAGCTGGGCTTTGAAAAACGCCTGCCCGAAGCTGTCCGCCAGACCGAGCACTTCACCCGTGGAACGCATCTCCGGCCCGAGAAGCGGGTCCACTTCCGGCATCATGTTGAACGGGAATACGGATTCCTTCACGCCGAAATGCGGTATGTACAGGTCCTTCAAATCGAGTTCATGCAGTTTTTTCCCCAGCGCCAGCAGCGTGGCCAGGCGCGCCATGGAAATGCTGCATACCTTGGATACGATCGGTACCGTGCGCGAGGCCCGTGGATTGGCTTCCAGCACGTAGACGATGTTCTCCGCGATGGCGTACTGGATGTTCATCAGCCCGATTGCCTTCAACTCCCGGGCCATTTTCCTGGTATAGGCCTTGATGGTCTCGATATGTTCCGCGGAGAGACTCACCGGCGGGATGACGCACGCCGAGTCCCCTGAATGGATGCCCGCCAGTTCGATGTGCTCCATCACCGCCGGAACGAAGGCGTCTACCCCGTCCGCGATGGCGTCGGCTTCCGTCTCGATGGCGTTGACCAGGAACTTGTCGATGAGGATCGGATGTTCGGGGTTGACATCGACCGCGGCCGCGACGTACTCGCTGAGCATGGCCTCATCATAGACGATCTTCATGCCGCGCCCTCCGAGTACGTAAGAAGGGCGGACCATGAGCGGATAACCTATCTCGGCGGCTATGTTCAACGCTTCATCCATCGTGCTGGCCATACCGGAAGGCGGCATCGGTATTCCGAGCTTTTCCATACGCATCCGGAACCGGTCCCTGTCCTCGGCCAGGTCGATGGATTCCGGGCTGGTGCCGATGATCTTCACCCCGGCGGCCTCCAGCTCATTGGCGATATTGAGCGGCGTCTGCCCGCCGAACTGGACGATGACCCCGTCCGGCTTTTCCTTCTCGTAGATGCCCAAAACGTCTTCCACGGTCAGCGGCTCGAAATACAGCTTGTCTGATGTGTCATAGTCAGTCGAGACCGTCTCCGGGTTGCAGTTGACCATGATGGTCTCGTAGCCTTCTTCCCGCAGGGCAAAGGCGGCATGGACGCAGCAGTAGTCGAACTCTATGCCCTGGCCGATGCGGTTGGGACCGCCGCCGAGCACCATGATTTTCTTCCGGTCCGTCACCGGAGAATTGTCCGTGCCGTTGTACGTCGAATAGTAATAGGCGGCGTTCTCCACACCGCTAACCGGCACCGCCTCCCAGGCCTGGGTAACGCCGAGCTTCTTGCGCCGGTTCCTGATGTCGGTTTCCTTAACCCCGAGCAGTTTCGCCAGGTATCGGTCCGCAAAGCCGTCTTTCTTCGCCTTGACCAGCAGTCCGTCCGGCAGTTCCATGCCTTTGTAAGACAGTATCAGCTCTTCCAGTTCCACGAGCTCTTTCATCTGCTCGATGAACCATGTCTTGATGTAGGTCTTTTCAGACAGCTCATTAACGTCCGCGCCCTTGCGCAGCGCTTCGTACATGATGAACTGGCGTTCGCTGGTGGGGAAATTGAGCATCAGCATCAGTTCATCGAGGGACTTGCTGTTGAAGTCCTTGGCAAAACCGAGCCCGTAACGCCCGATCTCCAGCGAGCGTATCGCTTTCTGGAGCGCTTCTTTGTAGTTCTTCCCGATGCTCATGACCTCGCCGACGGCCCGCATCTGCGTTTCGAGCCGGTCCTCGGCGTCCTTGAATTTCTCGAACGCCCACCGCGCAAATTTCACCACTACGTAGTCGCCGCTCGGCGTATACTTTTCCAGCGTTCCGTCTCGCCAGTAGGGTATCTCGTCCAGGGTAAGCCCGCCCGCCAGCTTGGCGGAAACGAGCGCAATAGGAAAGCCCGTGGCTTTGGACGCCAGCGCGGAAGAACGCGAAGTGCGCGGGTTGATCTCGATGACCACGACACGGCCGGTCTTCGGATCATGCGCGAACTGGACGTTCGTCCCGCCGATGACCTTGATGGCCTCCACGATGCGGTAGGAGTACTCCTGGAGCCGTTCCTGGAGTTCTTTGCTGATGGTCAGCATCGGCGCGGTGCAGTAAGAATCTCCGGTATGGACCCCCATGGCGTCGACGTTTTCGATGAAACACACCGTGATCATCTGGTTCTTGGCGTCTCGGACGACTTCCAGTTCGAGTTCTTCCCATCCTTCCACCGATTCCTCGATAAGCACCTGGTTAATAAGGCTCGCTGCCAGGCCCCGGCTGACGACGGTCCGGAATTCCTCTATGTTGTACACCAGCCCGCCGCCGGTGCCGCCCATCGTGTAAGCCGGGCGTACGACTATCGGGAATCCCAGCTTCGCTGCTATCGCCTCGGCCTCTTCCTGCGTTTCCGCTATCTCGCTCCTCGGCATGTCGATGCCGAGAGATGTCATCGTCTGCTTGAACGCCAGCCGGTCCTCCCCGCGCACAATGGCGTCCACTTCCACGCCGATGACCTTCACGCCGTATTTTTCCAGTATTCCGGCCTTGGCCAGTTCCGCGCTCAGGTTGAGGCCCGTCTGCCCGCCGAGGTTCGGCAGAAGTGCGTCCGGCCGTTCCTTTTCGATGATTTTGGTCATGGAGTCCATGTCGAGAGGCTCGATGTACGTGACGTCCGCCATGCCCGGATCGGTCATGATGGTCGCCGGATTGGAGTTCACCAGCACGACTTCATATCCCAGGCTGCGCAGGGCTTTACATGCCTGGGTGCCGGAATAGTCGAACTCGCAGGCCTGCCCGATGACGATGGGACCGGAACCGATGATCATTACTTTGTGGATGTCAGCTTTTTTGGGCATGTGTGAGTCTCCTTGCAAATACTCGGGACAGGGCGAGGTGATCAGACGGAAGGCGGTTTGTTCTGGAAAGGCTCTACCAGTACCTGGTCGAACTCGGTCTGGGTGGCGACGCTCCGCAGCATTCGCCGGAGTCCCGCGACAAGCTCCCCGGACGGGTCCGCTTCCCCGGTCTTCAAGAGGTAAAGATCGGAGAGCGGCAGCGGTTCGGAACAGTCTTCAAGCCTGAACCCGGCCGCCTGGAGTTTATCGCAGACAAATTGATAGGCACAATGGCGCTTTTCTTTGATATCCAATCAATAGACCCCGGAATCTATTGGAATAATGACGGCTGATTATACCATATTCTTTAACGGTATGTCAGAAAAGCGGATTATGGTACCTGAAGAAAAAGGTCATTTCGAGGGGCCTTCATGCCCCCCGGCAATCTCCTGGGTGACTAATCTAAACTCGCTGGCTCTTCGAAGCTTCCTGCCGGCGCCTGATCTATCCCGAGTTTGGCTCTTATCTCCGGTATCGCCGCTTCCGTCGCTTCACGTCCGGCGGTGATGATTTCACGGCCCCGGTTGAAATCGCCTACATTGATGTTCTCCATGTCCGGCTCGATGGCGATTTCCGCTGTCGCCAGCGCCGCGGCGGCCATGGAATACGTCGCGATGTAGATCGTCTGGGTGAGTACCTGGAAAATGTTCGGAGGTTTTCCGGCCAGGATGCGTTTACGCCCGGTCTTGCCCATGCGCCCGGCGACGTCCGGATTGACATTGACGGCAATGACGAAATCTGCCCCGAGGTCCCGCGCCACCTGCACCGGCACCGGCGTCGTCAGTCCGCCGTCAACAAGGTACCGGCCGTTGTACGTCGCCGCCGTGAAGATACCAGGCATGGATATCGTGGCGCGCAGCGCTTCCGCCACGTTGCCGGAATTTATGATGATTTCCTCCCCGGTATCGATATCCGTCGCCACGCAGGCGAACGGCA
>CAZPSP010000011.1:31076-32280 GCA_964589285.1 uncultured Dehalococcoidaceae bacterium
ACTTTCCTTGGTTTCGGTGTCTCATTCATCATTTCAATAGCTGAATATTGTTGTCATGATGAGTCCGCCTCCGGTGGACGTGAGCATCTGGTTGCAGTGCTCTTTTTCATTCTCCTTTTCTCGTCCCCTCTCCCCATCGCGGTAGAGGATTAGTGCGAGGGGGAACCAGATTGATATCTTCAATCCTTGCAACGGTCTTTCGCTTCCTCTCCGTTCACGGAGAGGGAGAAGGAGGGTGAGGTCCCCCCTCTAGTCCCTTCTCCCATCAAAGGGAGAAGGTTGGAGCCTGTCCCGTGCTTGATACGGGAATGAGGGTGAATACTGTTCGTGTGTGCTCTTCTCAAAGACCACCAGGTGGACCGCAGCGCAACGCGCTATCACTCCCACAACTCCTGTATGTCTTTCTCTATCTCCTCCGCCGTCTTCGCCGGTCTCACCCCGGCAATCTCACTGTACGACTGCGCGCTGCCGTACTCCCGCGGCTGGAACGCTACCGGCATCGGCACCGCGTGCCCGAAGATGAGCGCCTGCTGCTTGGGCGCCAGACGCGCCAGCACCGCCTTCAGTTCGCTCTTGCCGGACACGCCTGCCAGCACGCTGTCGATGTCCTTCTCGTTGTCCAGCAAACACGTTATCTTGGTGCCGAGCTGAGACATCACCTCTTCGTCGATGCCGCTGGGCCGCTGGTCGATGACGAGCAGGCTGACGTTATACTTGCGCATCTCCCGCGCGATGGTCCCGAAAATGGTCTTGCCCGCCACCTCCGGGTTGAGGAACTTGTGCGCTTCCTCGATGGTGATGACGAGCGGCCTCGGTTTGAGGCTGTCATTGTCCGCGGCGATGGCCTCTTCCACCTGCTGCTGGTAGCGCGTGTAAATCCGCCTCGATAGTAAGTTGGCGACGAGTAAATACGCGGCGATTTCCTGGTACCGCCCGAACTCCAGCACCACGTTCCGTCCGGACTGGAGAAAATCGAGGATGTGCTTGACGGCGTCTTCCTTCGCGTCCGGCACGACGAACCCGAGCCGCCCGACGATGCCGAGGCCGCGTTTGAGGCTCTGGAACGAGCTTTCATGGATGCTGGTGTTCTTCAGCAGTTCTTCCAGTTCGTCGTCGGAAAGCGTCAGCACCTGCTGCAACCAGCCTTTCCCGAGCGCCTTGCGCAACTGGTATGCGGCCTCGACGGCGAGGTCCGTGAGGTTCA
>CAZPSP010000012.1:0-28124 GCA_964589285.1 uncultured Dehalococcoidaceae bacterium
GCGATGGAATCTCGTGACTGGAGTTCAGACGTGTGCTCTTCCGATCTCCTGGTACGGCCATGGAGCAACCGGCGGCGCGTAGTAGCCGCAACGCGGCAGGCCGCCTCTTCCCCGTCCAACGTAGGGCCAGGGAGGAGACGAGCCTCTGAAACCATAACCCATGCCGCCTCCTCGTCCGAATCCTCCGCCTCTTCCATATCCAAATGGCATTTTCATTACCTCCTTAAGCTTGTTTCCGGATTACCACCGGTTGCGGTATCCCGCGAACCAGCGTCCTCCGCGCCCGCGACCCCAGCGGGGCCTGCGGCCGAAACCGAACCAGTTGACGTTGAACCATCTTCTGGCCGGTGCTGCTCCGGTGTATCCGGGTGCGGAAAAACCGGAGCAAAAACCGGCGCCTCTGCCGGTCATCGGTCCCATCCCGGCGGGACCTGTACCATCTCCAAACGGCATGTTCTTCACCTCCTAACCTGAATCTTTCAAGATTATCGTTCTCTATTTTATTAGCGTGAGCTGCCGGATTCCCTTGATCTGCCGGTACGTCGCTCCCTGGCTCACGCACCGGAGCGCCTGCTCCGCCTCCACCACCTTTGTCCCCGAAACAGCGTCTATGCCGTAATCGAACAGCACCGGAGTAAGAGGAACGGTATCGCCCAGCATGACAATATAGGCATCCGGGTTACACAGCCCGAGCAACTCTTCTATGGTATGGTTGGTGAATGATGTTCCCGTCATGGCTACCACATCCGCCTTCGGGAGGTATTGCGCGGCCGCCGATTCCGGCAAGTCGTCATCGTTCTGGTTCTTTTCAATAACCCAGAGCTGCTTGACCTGTTTGCGGAGAACATCGATAAACGGAAAATGGCCTATCATGGCCACGTTTTTGTCTCTGCCTTTTTCAATAAGGATCTCGCGGGCGTTCAATTCACGACACATACTTTCATCGATATCGAGCAAAGAATTTACCGTTGCCATGCCGATAGCGGCTTCCGGAATGCTTTCCGAATGGACCATTACAGCGAGTTCGCGAGCGGATTTTTCCATAAGGAGTCCTGGTTCTTTCACCGCCGGGTGCGCCTGCCGCAAGGCATCGCGGGGCAATGTCGCGGCCAACCCGCAATGACGGGTCATGACAGCGGTATGAAACAAGCCCTGACGGATATCCCGAACAGGAGCATTGAAATCAATTATCGAAATAATATCGTCGATTATGCAGGATTTGTTGCTGGTCATCATCGCCTCCGTCGCCCATGCCCTCCGGCGCCGTGGCGGTGCCCCACCGGCCAAAGGGACATTATCTCTTCCGTTTTACATTCCGGGCAAAGATCTGGCGTTTGTTGTATCAGTGACTCGAAAGGGACTTTCCATTCATGACCGTTGCCGCAGCGGAAGCTTCTCTGGGCAAGCTCGTAATTGCCTCCTTCGATGCGGATAGCCTTGCCGTTCAACAGGGCATCGGCAACCTTCTGACGCGCCTGCGAAAGAATCCGGGCGTAAGTAGGGCGTGAGACATTCATTTGTTCCGCTGCTGCATCTTGCTCAAAGCCTTTGAGATCTTTGAGCCGGATCGCTTCCGCTTCCTCCACTGAAAGGCGGACTTCTTCGAGAGAGGCCATCGGTACGCCCGAAGGCTTGAAAAACGTCACCCTCGGGATAAACTCGACTCTCCGCCATAACGGTTGTCTTCCCATAGTTCCCTTTCTATCGAATATATTTTATTTATATAAGACCAATAAGAATACAAGTATGAATACATATTACGGTCATATGCTCATTATATCTTCACTTATTTTTGTTGTCAAGCAGAGAGCCGTTACCCAACAAGCGGATATCTGACGGGCTGTATATTACCTCGGGAACCGTCAAGGCGCATTCGGCTAAACATTTATCGCAAGCCGGATACCGAAAATCGTGGAAAACGGTTGCTTTGGTACGTGAACCCTGTAGACTACTTTGACCGTTTTCGATAAGACCTGAACAGGAAAGGACTAGAAACAATATCGATGGCGTGGTTGCCGGAAGAAATGAAGTGACACGCAGTCAGACGGTCGGTCAGAAACCACCAAAAGGGGAAAGAAAATAAAGAACGATATATAGTCCGTTCAGATGACCCAGGCCCTGAAACGAAGACCTGATGCCGGGTCGTATTCTCTTGACAGAGCATCGTCATACGCCTCGGGGTCCATCGCCCGCCATTCCACCCAGTCCTCCGCGCCGGCCTTCCGGACATCAACGAGATAGCCGCTGGTGGCTTGTCCCAGGCAGTTTTTGGATGACGTGCCTCGCGGGCTGATCAGGTTGATGGCGCCTCCCCGGTCAACCTTCCCGGTTATGATGAAATCGGTCCTGGCTCCATGATCGACGTAGACAGCGCCGGGTACGATTCTCTCCCAGACGAGGGCGCCGCATAGGACTACGCCTCTCTCGTTGAATATTTTAACGATATCCCCGGTCTGGATACCTCTGTCTCTGGCATCTTCCGGATTAATCCAGAGCGGCTCATACTTATACCCGTCGGGCCCCGGTACTTTACAGGTCAATACTTCTCTTGTCCAGGTAATGTCATCGCATTGAGAATGGACCCGCCACCGGCCGTGATTGGACATCAGCAGGAGCGGGAACGACCTGGCCCTGTCGCTGGAAATCCGTTCATCGTGAGTTTCGCCTTTCTCGACCCATCTTGGTATCGGCGATCTCTCCATGTCCCCCGGAAAAGCCCTGGCGATGTTTTCAGAATACAGTTCCAGCTTGCCGGATGGTGTGGGCAGAGGGTATTTCTCCGGGTCCTGGTAGAATTCGATCATTCCGGCCGGATCATCTTCCCAATCCGGCGCGGTAGGGAACACATAATATCCCTTGTCCTTAAATTCTTCCCAACCGATAATTGACGCCTGCCCCAGCTGCTTTTCGAAGTTCGTCTGTATCCATTCCTCAACGGTTTTGCCCTCGGAAACTTCTTTTTCCAGACCCAGTGTCCGGGCTACTTCCAGGACAATTTCATAGTCGCTTTTTGATTCTCCCACCGGTTTCATCGCTTGTTTTTGCAGTCCGACCGTGGAAAATTCATTGGCGCCCATTCCCTGGCAGGATACCAGGTCGTCAACTTCCAGTGTAGTATTCGCCGGCAGGATGATATCGGCGATCATGCAATCGTTTTCCAGCCAGGGATGTTGCGCAACGACACACTCGATTTTCGGACTGCGAAAGGCCTCCACTGTCTGGTTCCCGTCATTCCAGCAGGTGGTGCGGCAGGGAGTATCGGTCCATATCATGTGGATTTCCGTGCCGCCTTGTTCCCTGGGTATCGGATAGGTGTACTTCTGGAACTGGTTTTCCGGCGTTTCTGAAAGCCCGCCGGTACCCCAGAAGGTGATGGGCGGATTGAGTATGGCATCCTGTATGTAGGTCTTGGGAATGGCCTGTTTGGTGAAGCAGTTAGCCGTGAATTTGAAGAGCATGAGCGGTTGTATCTTCTCATTCGGGTCTTTCAGACCGATGATGCCCTGCCTGAGGTTCCGGCTTCCGGGCATCTGGGCCCGGGGCAACCCCGGATTGAACCCGATCTGGAACTGGTTCACCCCCGGTCTCCCCAACCCCTGCATGGCGAGCAGGATTATTTCCAGTCGGGCGGGCTCATGTGAATACGGTCCGCGTACATATGAACCGCCGTAATAGTGTGCAATGGATGTCTTCTTACGGGCAAACTCGCGGGCCAGCGCCTTGATGGTCCATTCCGGGACGCCGCACTTCGGCGATGCCCACGCCGGGGTCTTGGGAATGCCGTCTTCCTTACCAAGGACGTAGTCTTCTGCTTTGTCCATGCCGACTGCATGGGTCTCGATATATTCTTTGTCATATGTCCCTTCTGCCAGCCACGTGTAGATGATCGCCAGTTGCAGGGCTACATCGGTATTGGGCAGAACGGGTATCCATTTATCGGCGTGGACCGCGGCGCCATAATTGAGGTCGGGACAGACATAGACCTGCTTGATCCCGAGTTCAGTCCAGAAATAGCAGAACCGGGTGGCCGTCTGACCGCTGAAACCCCACGGCGTCGTTTCCGGATCGCATCCCCAGTAGAGAACCATCTCCGAGTTTTCCGCCACGTCCTTCATGCAGTTATCGATCGGCCTCTGGATACCGCGGTACCCTTCCCCCCAGACATGCTTGGCCCCGTAGTACCACCCTTCCCAGCTATCCGGATTTCTCGTCTGCTGGGTGAAACCGCCCAGCTTGTCAAGGAGCAGCGTTGGCTGACCGTGGGCGGCATGGACTGACTTGCATTCTCCGTGGCCGTCCACCTGCAGCAGGATGGCAAAAGGCCCGTAGGCCTTCTGGACTCTTTTGATTTCACCGGATACTAGCTCAGCCGCCTCCTCCCACGAGATCCGCACGTACTTGCTCTTGCCCCGGTTCTGCGTGTTCCTCTCGCCTTTAGGGTCCCAGTCGGCTCTTTTCAGCGGATACAGAATCCGGTTGGGAGACTGCGCCCTCTTTTTATAGGCCAGTGAGAACGGCGATGGGTTAGACTTGAACGACGGTTCCAGGACTTTGCCCCGTACTTCGTACTTCCAGGGATTGAGCGACTGCCGGTCGTACTTCCAGTCATAGTGAAGCGGCCGTATCCGTATGACTTTCCCGTCACGGTAGTCGACCGCACAGGGGACTCCTCCCCCGACGCCGAGGAATCCAAGGGCTTTGACGGTCGTTTTCTCAGGATTTGGAGGTTCTGTTCCTGTCTGGCTGCCGGTGGTTGTTTTCCCTTCGACGTTCGCCATAAAAAACCTCTGATTCCCCCGTCGGTACCCGGTTCTCGGTAAGTTCAATACAGCATGGGGATATGTCTGACCGGTCGATCCCTTCGATCAGACATATCCCTCTTTTCCACTCTCAACAGCAAGAAATTCAGTCTTTGTATTCCGGGACTAGTGCATCGGAGCTGGCGGCTGTAAAGGCAGACCGCCGGTGACATAAAGACTGTGGCCGGTGATGTAGGATGAAAGCTCAGAGGCCAGGAACAGGGCCGCTCCCGCAATATCTTCCGGCGTGCCGATCCTCTGCAGCGGCACCTTTTTTCCGAGCATGGTGAACATGGCATCCTGCTCCTGGGCATTCATCTTGGACACGTGCTGGTCATAGAAATGCGTCCGGATCGGCCCGGGCAGGATGCAATTGACATTGATATTGAATGGAGCCAATGCGTTGGCAAGGTCATAGGTAAAGCTCATGATCCCGCCCTTGGCGGTATTGTAGTGGATTTCATGGGCTGGCGGCAGAACCGCCCCGATGGACGAAATGCCGATAATTTTGCCGTAGCGTACCTTTTTCATGTGAGGGACAACGAACTTGCTGAAAAGGAAATGGCTTTTTAAGTTCAATGCCATGACCTTGTCCCAGATCTCTTCCGGGAGGTCTTCAATAGGAATATGCTGGGCTATCGCCCCGGCGTTATTGACCAGGATATCGATTTTTCCGTGGTCGGAAACTACTTCGTCGACGACCTGACGTACCTGGTCTATCTTGGTAACGTCACAGGGCAGGGCCTTTCCTTTGCCGCCTTTGGCGGTAATTTCAGAGACTGCCTGCTTGGCCGCATCGATATCGATGTCCGCGATGGTCACGGCACAGCCTTCATCGGCGAATTTTACTGCCATGCCTTTTCCCATACCCTTCGCGCCGCCGGTTATGATGGCCACTTTGTTTTCCAGTAACATGTTAACCTCCTTACCCTTTACTGTTTGATCACGTTCAGCAAATCCGAAGAAGAGTTTATTTGCTGGTATCCTTGTACTCCGGCGGGATGTATCCGGACCAATCGGCTACCCGGTTCGGGTCAAGCATGTTTCTTACTTTCTGTAACCAGACATCGGCATTATCATAGATCGGGCCCCAGCGCTGATGGATGTGTTCGATATCTTCGACCTGCATCATCGCCCCTCGATTGGTGTAGCTGAAACGCTTGAAAGGACTATTCTCATCGTACACCATGTCCATATATTCCCTGGCTGCTGCCAGAGAACTGGGATCGAAAGGATCGTACCCTGTTGCGATACCGCCGGACGAACCAAGTGAATAATGTTCCATCGGCCGGTATGACATACCCATGTTGGGCTGAACGATGCTCCCGCGTTTCACGAACGGCTTGAATGCGTCGAATTCGACAGGCCGGTAGTTCAGGTGCATTTCCGTAGACCCATCGGCGCCCTGGATGGAAACCATGAAGTCGCCGGTGCCCCGCATCCCGACGCCGAGGGACCAGATCTGGTACATGAAGATCTGGCACTTGGTCTTGTTATTGTTGTATTCAGGGTCCAGGTAGCCGTTCCATTTTTCCATTACGGTCAGGACTGCCTTCTCACGGTATTCCAGTTCTCTCTTGGAATGCCCGTTAACGAATACCGGTACGGACCTCCCTACCTTGGTGGGGTCCTGCGGCTTTTGCGCGTTCATCTGCATCTTGGCCCACTGCTCATCGTTGCCTTCTTCCATGAAACCGGTGGCGAGATACGCGGGAGCGACGATGCAGGCAAGCTCCGCCTGGCCGATCTCGGTTGAAGCTTTCATCATCTCTTCGGTCGTGGGGAAGGTGAGGACGTTGACCCGGTAATTCTCCGGGATCTGGTAGATCTGGCCGGCGGAAAGCGCTTCCCCGGGTTGCCTCTTCATCTCGAAGGACGATGGCGGGCCGGCATACCAGGGATAAAGCTTGACAGAGCACTTGGTAATAACGCCGTGTCCCCCATTTGCCCCGGCCCGTCCTCGCAAGATGCCTCGCAGGCTGAACCCCGGACCGTCTCCGGAGAACCAGCCTCCTTCGCGGTTAGCCGTGCCAAGGTTGAGCACTTCTCCCGTTGGGAGGACCCACTCACATCCGAGTACGTTCCTGCCGTAGCCGCTGGTATAGAGCTGGGAAATGGTCATCTCCTGGTGGCAGCAGGCCAGGGAAATCACCGAGGCGGTATACCCGACTCCCGGCTTTCCGACGTAGTACCCTACCTTGCCGGCCGCATCCAGAAGCTGGTACATCGTCACGAATGGTTCGACAACGGCATGCGCGTTCTTCTCGTCGATCTCCAGTATCCGGTTCAGGCGTTTCAGTTCCAGCAGGATGCCGCGCTCGCTGGCGAGGTACGTCGCAACATATTCGAACGCGCGGGCTGAAGGCTTGAAGAGTATCCCCGCCTTGTTACAGAACTTGACTATCTTCTGGATCTCCTCGACGCTGCCCGGTAAAAGCACCGCCGCCGGGGGATTATGACGTTTATCTCCAAAAGCCAGCTTATTGCCCCAGACCTGGCTGTAGGTCTCCATGATCACCGGGTCCTGGGATATGTACTCCGGGCCGACAATATCTTCGAGATACTTGAATTCGTCTTTTGTCAGCTTCATTTTCAGTCTCCTTGCACAGTTTTCTCGGAGGCGTTATACAGCTCTTTCGATAAGCTCGATGATATCCAGGACCTCTATCGTGTCCCCGGTTTGCGCGGCGGTATCCAGGAAATTACGTTTACACCAGGGACAGGCGCTGACAATAGCTTCCGCGCCAACCGCTCTGGCTTCCCGCAGTCTTTCGGCGCCGGTCCATGTGGCAAAATCCGGATAGGATTCGATCACCCCGCCGCCGGCCCCGCAGCACCAGGCGTATTCCCTGATGCGGTACATCTCAACGAAGTCGATCCCCGGCAGGCTCTTGATGATGTTTCTCGGAGGGTCGTAGACCCCGTTGGTGCCGCGGCGGTATTTCTTCGGGGGATCATGTAGCCAGAGCAGCACGCCCTCCGGTTTGTATTCCTTGCCCTCCCATGGTATCCAGGGTTCGCCTAGCCGGCCCAGGTGGCAGGGATCATGGTAGGTGACCTTGAGAGGCGCCTGTTTTTTTAACTGGAGCTTGCCTTCTGCGATCAGTTTCTCGAGGTACTGGGTGATATGGTAGACCTCGATGCCGAGCTTTTTCCCGATCTTTTCATACAGTACCTTGAAGGTGCCGTAACAATCTGCGCACGGCGTCACCAGTACTTTCACGCCGGCTGTTTTCAGGGCTTCTGCCTGGTGTTCGGCAAACTTGGTAAGTTCGCTTTCATAGCCAAGTTCATAGGCGCGCCCGCCGCAGCAGGCTTCGTCCGCTCCCATGATGCCCACGTCCACGCCGGCTTTCTTGAGGAGAGTAACGCCGGCCCGGGCTATCGGCCACAGTTCCTGGTCGTAAGAATACCGGCACCCGGCATGGTAGAGGACTTCCGCGTTCTCTTCCGTGACTCGCTTGACGTCCAGCCCTTCCGCCCAGTTGCCGCGCTCGGAACGGAGCTTCAACATCATGTTGTCTTCGTTCCGGAGGCTTCTGATGAACGGCTGGTGCTGGGGAAGCAGATACCCTTCATCCACACACTTTATCCTGAGTTCCTGCATGTGCTGAAGGGGTTCGATATCGTTCTGTACCTTGCAGGCGATGTCGCATGACCCGTCCATCATGCACTTATAGACAATGTCTAGGAACGTATCGTCGATTTCGATGTGTTCATTCATCAGCGAGTAGGAAAGATTGAACTTGCCTCCCGCCGCATAAGCGTGAAAATGATACCTGGCCGCGGACGGGCAACCTTCTATAAAGTCAAAATTCTTGATGTAACGCCACGGAATATATTTGCAGTAGGAACAGCGGGTACATCGGAGCATGTCATGTTCATAATTGTCCCAGTTCAAGAGAATACCTCCTCGTCATGGTCTTGTTCGCCCTGTCTACTCAAAGCACAATTTGCCGGGATTAAGGATGTGGTTGGGATCGAAGATATCCTTGACTTTTCTTTGCATCTCAGCGGTGTCCCGGGCGTGCCGGTAGGCGACATCAGCCCAGGTACCGTAGGGGCGTGAGAAGAAGGCGCCGTGCTCTTCCAGGCGGTCCAGGGCTCTTTCGGCCAGCTTTTTTACCGCCCCTGTTTTCGCTGCGTTTTGAGGATCATAGTAGAGGTCGAATTCACAGTGACAACTGGTACCCTGGACGACCGGCTGGATATACGCCCCGATATTTTTAGTAGGAAATCCGGTCTCTTGCGCGAGTTCGAACATCAATGAGGCGAATTCCGGGGTCTTCCCCAGCGTGGTCAGAAAGAAGACCTCATCGACCCCGCCCTCTAATCTGAGTTTCCAGTAGGGTTCTGGTGACGGCTGTGGGAGTAGGCTCGCAAATACTTCCGCTTTGGCCCCGGCGATTTCAACGGAAACTTCCAGTCCCCTCGCTGCAGCTGCCTCCTTGAGGTCGGCTTCCAGGTATTCGATTTTTTCTTCCGGCAGCGGGCCGTAGCCTTCGCAACTGACGAAGAGTATCCATTCCGGCAGGCTGTCTCTCAAAGCCGTTATCTTTTCGGGCGTTTTTTCCAGGAGGCTCGCGAGGTTCGTCCTGTTCAGTATCAAGATGTTGCCTGTAAAGCGGATGCGGGTAAGGTAATAGCTCAGCGATACCAGCGGTTCCAGCTTATCGTTAGCAATAAAAAAGGCGCGGCTGATAGCGGAAAGGAAACGGCACTTGATGGACATCCACGTCAATATTCCTATGGTTCCCTGGGCGCCCGAAACCAGCCGCTGGGGATCCATCTGCGTGGGACCGAATGGACTGATCTGGGCTTTGCCGATTTCCCATTGCTGTTCCAGGGTGTCCGGTCCCGCCGCTTCGCCGGTCCTCATCTTGTCTCCCGTCCCGAATACGATTTCCGTGCAGAGCATCGGGTCTGTGCTGTCGAAGTGGACGCCCGGCATCAGAATCGGTTCTCGTTCCAGGACACTGGCAAGCACGGATTTGGACGCGCGCGGCAGCAGGGGCATGTAGGCACACAGGTCGTGTCTGGCTAATTCCGACTGCAATTCGGCGTAGGTAACACCCGGCTCAACGATAGCCACCCGGTTCGATGCATTGACGCGAATGATTCTGTTCATCCGCCGCATATCGACGATGACGGCGCCTTCCACATCGGGGACCGAACCTCCCCGGAAATGGGGCGGCCCCGAGCTTACCGGTACGAGCGGCGCCTTTTGCTCATTGGCCCACTTGACAATCTGCTGCAGTTCTTCGGTATTTGCCGGTTCGACCACGCACCTCGGTGCTTTCCCCGAAGTGCCCGGTCTTATGGAATACTCCTGCAATTTACCCGGTCCATCGAGAACATGTTCTTTGCCAACTATCTTTTCAAGTTCGATCTCGATCATTCAGAACCTCCTTGCCGCCAGGGAGAACATGGCCGCCCTGCTGAATATCGGTTGCCGCATTATATATCGTTCAGCGATAAATTATCAAGTAACAGTATTCCCGTTTCTTTTTTTGTTAACTGCCCCGATGGGCGCCGGTTACCGGACCGTTTCCGCCAGTTTGGCGGTAAGCGCGGGCAATACCGTTTTCCAGTCCGCGACGATGCCGTAATCGGCCACTTTGAAGATGTTAGCTTCGGGGTCTTTGTTGATGGCTACGATGACCCTGGAACTGAAGAAGCCGGCTACATGCTGGCTGGCCCCGGACAGGCCTACGGCAAGGTACAGGTCGGGGCTGACTATCTTGCCGGTTATGCCGATCTGCCGGGTGTTCGGGACCCAGCCGGCATCGCAGGGCGGACGGGTAGACCCGACTGCTCCGTGCAGCAGTTCAGCTACGTTCGTCAATTGCTGGAACCCTTCCGCGGTTCCCATGCCTCTCCCGCCTGCCACGACAACCCTGGCGTCCTCCAGTTTGATGCCTGTCCCGGCCTCGGCTTTTCTCTCGATGACGTTCATCTTGAGAGAAGCCGTATCCAATCCCGGTGCGATGTCAATGATTTCACCCGCTCGTGTGCTGTCTTTCGTTGCCGGGGTCATCGCCTTGTTTCTGACGGCGGCTATTTGCGGGTCTGTGCTGCAGACCTGGACTGCCTGGGCGTTCCCGCCATAGACCGGCCGGGTCATCTTCAGCCGTTGCGAATCACCATCTATCTCCAGGGCGATACAGTCCATGGTTACGCCTGTATCCAGCCGGAAGGCGAGCCACGGCGCCAGGTCCCGGCCAATTACGGTCTGGCCCAGCAGTATGACCGAAGGACGGACCATCTCGACTGTTTTTTCCAGGACCTGAAGATAGAGTTCTGCGGAATAACCTTTTAAAGAAGGATCATCGGCGATATAGACCTTCCCGGCTCCGTATTCGATGGCTTCCCGCGCCGGTTCTCCAACGCCTTCGCCGATGATGACGGCGCTCAAATCCTGTCCCAGTTCCGAGGCCAGTCGACTGCCGGCGCCCAGCAGTTCCGCCGCAATAGGTGCCAGCTTGCCGCCGGTGTTTTCACAATGGACCAGTATTCCAGTATGTTCGGACATATCGTTTTTCTCCTTGCTGTAAACCGTGGCCCGGTTATTTGGAGCTAGATTACCTTGAGTTCCTTTAGCTTGGCTACCAGGCTTGCGGCTTTTTCTTCGGGGCCGGGACCTTCCAGCATCACGCAATTCTTGTTTTGAGACGGCTCATGCATACTGAGCATGGTAAAGCGGTCGGCAGTAGCCGTCTCGATTCCCAGCTCCTGCGCGTCCCAGGTGGTGATCGGTTTTTTCGAAGCGGACATGAAGGCCTCGACACCCGGTTCCCGCAAGGAACCTGCCTCGTAACTCGTGGTAACCACCGCGGGCGTTGCCGCTTCGATTACTTCAAAACCATCGGCCGAGGCTTTTTCGACCTTGACCTTGTCGCCGGTGATTTCTACTTTATGAGCGGCCGTTATGCACGGGATTCCCAGTAAGCTGGCGATGCCCGTACCGACCAGGCCGGAATTGGTGTCCGCGGCCTGGAGGCCGCACAGAATCAGGTCGTAGGCGCCGATCTTCTTGATCGCCGCGGCGATTGCTTGTGCGGTCAGGTAAGTATTGAATTCGTTAAAGATCTCGTCCTGGAGAAGGACCAGCTGGTCCGCTCCCGCGGCCAGGGCTGAAGTGACGACTGCCTTGACAAGCTTCCTGCCGAGACTGACCACCGTCACCTGGGCCTCTTGTTCATCCTTTATTTTCAGTGCCGCTTCCAGGGCATTTTCATCGAACGGACTGAATACCGGCGGCGTCGCTTTCGGCTGGATGGCACGTTTCGTCTCATCATCGATATGAAAAAGCGACAGGGGGATTTCGGGATCCAGGACCTGTTTCATGCATACGATTATGTTCTTCATTTTACTTCCTCTTGTACGATGGTCTGATTGCCGGCCAGGTCTGAGGCTTCAGCCACGATTTCTGCGATGTCCCGGATCTGCATTGTTTCGCTCTCATTGGCCTTGGCGGCATCTTCGAACATTTGCAGGCAGAACGGGCAGGCGGTGGCCAGCATCCCGGCCCGGGTATCGATGGCTTGGCTGAAACGGATCTCGTTTATCCTCTGCCCGGTCTCTTCTTCGAGCCACATCCGGCCGCCTCCGCCGCCGCAGCAGAACCCGTTCTTGAGGTTCTTTTCCATCTCCACCAGCGTGACACCCGGAATGCTCTTGAGTACCTGCCTCGGAGCTTCATACAGGTTGTTGTATCTGCCGAGGTAGCAGGCGTCATGATACGTAATGACGGCGTCTCTGGACCGGGGTATTGTGATTTTGCCTGAATTGATCAATTCTCCGATGAACTGACTGTGGTGGATTACCTCGAACTGCCCCCCCATCCGGGGATATTCGTTCTTCAACGTATTGTAACAGTGCGGGCAGGCTGTCACTATCTTTTTTATGTTATAGCTCGTAAGTGTCTGGATGTTGGCCGCTGCCAGCATCTGGAACAGGTGCTCCGCCCCCAGGCGGCGTGCCGGGTCTCCGCAGCATCTCTCTTCCTCGCCGAGGATCCCGAAGTTGATGCCCGCCTGCTTCATCAAACGGGCTAAAGCCTGGACGACCCTGATACTGCGGTCCTCCAGCGCTCCGGTACAACCCACCCAGAAGAGAACATCTATATCGCTGTTATCTTCGAGCACCTTGATATCCAGGCCTTCGGCCCAATCGGTCCTGGCGTACATCGTCCCACGCCAGGGATTGCCTCTGACACGGATGTTTTTCAGGGTGTCTTTAGCGGTCTCTGTTGCGGCCGTCATCTGCAGGTGCCGCCGCAAGTCGATGATATCGCTCATTTGTTCATTACAGGAAGGGCAGACCTCCTGGCAGGCCCCGCAGGTAGTGCAGGCCCAGACGGCATCTTCGGAGATGACGCTGCCCAGCAGTGAATCGTCCCGGCTGCCCGCGGCGGCATCGATACTGGCGCCGTTGTTTTCACCGGCATCGTCGGGGACGTCTTTCATGGACTTCAGCAGACCGGGACCGGCTTTCAGTAATTGTGACTTCATCCCCAGGATGAACTCCCTGGGAGAAAGCGATTTACCACTTGCCTGGGCGGGACAGGCGATATGGCATCTGCCGCACCAGGTACAGGCGTACCCATCCAGAAGTTGCTTCCAGGACAGGTCCTGGATGTTCGATGCTCCCCACTGTTCCTTTTTTTCAATATCGATCTGTTTCAAAGCCCCTTTTGGTCCGAGGTCCCGGAAAGCGATATTGGCAAATGAGAAGAGGGGATGGAGATGCTTTGAACGGGGAGCGTAGATGATCGCCGCGAGGAGCAACAGGTAATTGATCCACCAGAGGGTATGATACAGTGTCTCAAGGCCGGTTGCGGATAGACCGGAATTGGCTAAAGCAGTTGCAATGGCTGTTCCAATGGGCGGCCAGGCATCTGGAATACCGGAAACGGCGTAACCGGAGCCTTCGATGAAGTAGTGAAAGACCATCAGGAGAATAATAACGGTGATGAGCGCTCCCTGGGTTACTTTTTCTGCGGTGGTTTCCTGCCTTCGTAAACGTTCAGGCTTAACGATGTACCGTTTGACGATGACCCAGATCATGGAAATGAGGATAAAAAGAGCGGCGATATCTAGGATAGAATAATATACTCTCTCGAACGTACTGCCGCTCAATACGGAGAACAGGCTGAGTCCTGTACCAAACCCTAAAAAGACCACGTAGCCCACCGCAAAAAAGCCGAGGCCCCAGAACATCAATGCATGCCCTATGGAAGCAGGGTCCCGGAGAGTGAGCGTCTTGAAGTTGGTGGACTGGGTAAGTACCGTACCAGCCATGGACAACAACCGGCGTACCGGATGGTCGAAACGGTTTTCCTGTTTCCCGAGCTTCAAAAGACGCAGGAGCAGCCAGACCCTTTGAAGAAAGAGCCCCAGGGCAACGGCGAACAGGACCCAGAATATTGCGTAGCCCGGAATGCCCATGTAATTCTCAGCTGCCGGCGATATCATGCAGAGATTCCTGAGTTAATTTCGTTCGGCGGAATTGAGTAAAGAGTATCATCGTTGCAAGATTTTATTAACGGTATTATAATGGTCACACGCAATCGGTGTCAAATTTACCCTGTACTCGGGCAAGAGGAAAATGATAAGCGATGTTCCAACCTGCAAGGTAACCCATATCTTCAAGTAAATCAATTGGGAGGCAATTAATGGTTACGGAAACCCAGAAGCTGATACACAATATCCTGGATGTAAAGTTCGAGGATTTCAATGATGAGGTTGTCCGGGACGCGAAAAGGCAGTTAATCGATCTGGTGGGCGTGATGGTCAGTGGTTACAACGGTCCGGGTAATCCGGCATTGTTCGACCTGGTAAGACAATGGGGAGGAAGCGGAGAAGCTACCATCCTTGTGCACGGGGACAGGGTGCCCTTGCCTCATGCCGCCATGATAAACAGTCTTCAGGCCCGGTCTTACGATTTTGAATGCACGGGCCCGGATGCTTTCGGGCAGAATGAAGGCATGTTTCCCGGCCATGTTCAGAGTTCGACGGTGCCGGCGGCGCTCTCCGTAGCGGAATATGTTGGCGCCAGCGGCAAAGACCTGCTCTGCGCGGTGATCCTGGGTGGCGACCTGGCGTCGAGGATAGCCTTTGTTGAAGGGCTTGGCTTCGATCATCCCTTTGACCCGATCGGTACGGCCAACGCCTTCGGGGTCGCTGGGATTACCGGCAGATTGATGGGGATGAACGAGGAACAGGTACTGAATTCATTCGGTATTCTGGTGAATATGCTCGCCGGCAGTTTCCGTTCCCTGTGGGACGGTGTCATGACGTTTAAATTATATGGAGCGCTGTCCGCTCGTAACGGCATTATGTCGGCACTCATGGCCAAGAATGGTTTTACCGGTCTCAAAGACCCGCTCTTCGGTCCGCAGGGGTTTTTTGAAAGTTACTGCCCCAAACCGTACCATCCGGAATATATGAACCGTGACCTGGGAGAGGAATTCTACGTTAAAAGCCGGCACAAAAAGTACCCATCATGCCAGGGGAATCACAATATCATCGATTGCGGACTGGATATCCTGGCGGAGCATGACATCGATGCAGAAGACATCGCGGAAATCATCATCGGCGTCAACCCGATGCAGTTGAATAGCTACGGGGCTATTCCTTTCAAGGCCGGTGATTCCCAGGCGGCCGCGCTTTTCTATCAGGGTTACAGCGCCGCCAACGTCCTTCTCCGGAAGGGAGCCAGACTGGAGCATTACACCGAAGAAGCTGTACAGGATCCCGCAATCATCGAGTTATGCGGTAAAGTGAAACACGTCCCGGCCACGCTGGAAGACCCCATGAAGGTGAAACTGACGGTGAAAATGGGGAGCGGGAAAGAGTATTCCGCGGTGTTTAATCACCCGCAGAGCCGGGGCTTCCCCAAATTCCCTCTCACCGAGGCGGAACTGACGGAAAAGTACTGGCACAACTTTGATTTCTGCGGCCGGATACCGAAGGAAAATGCAGCACAAGTGTTTGAGATGATCAACGACCTCGAGAATGTCGATACTGTCTCCAGTATGGTCGAATTGCTCGTTTCCTGATGTCAGTACGGAGCTTGCTTGGGGAAGGCAAACCGTTGTCTTGCCGGATATCTTTTTCTCTATTGCAGCTTGGGCGGATTATTGGTAATTTTACTTACTCGTCCGGAAAGGTCTGAAATTCTTCATTTTCGTCTTTCATGTCAAGTTCTTCCAACGCTTTACGGTAGAGAATAGTAAGGAGCGACCATAACTGTTCCTGTTGTTCTCTGGTCAGGCAGGAAATGACTTCTTGGACGAAATCAGGCTGGGATATCTCGCGGCAGAACTGGCGCCCTTCCTCGGTTATCCATAACTTGACGATATTGCCTTTGCCGCTGTCTTTTGTCTTTCTTACGAACCCTTTGTTTTCGAGCCTTTTCACGATTTCCGAAGCGGAATGCGCCTCGAGGAAAAGCCTGCTTGCCAGGTCCGCCATGGTCACCTGTCCATCGTGGTGCCAGATATGAAGCAGGCTGGCGGCTACATTAAAATGGACATACCTCTTGACTCTTTTATGGCGCGCTTTGAACAGGGCCGATCTCGTTTGTGATAACAAAAACCAGAGTCGATGATATCTATTGGTAAACGGGAAAGAATCCTGTTCGTTCATATGCTACCTTCTTTGGTCCTTAACAATGAGTTCAGCTTTCCCCGGACCTCAACTATACATAATAGTTCGTAAGACACTCGCTCGTCAATCGGAGTAACTGTGGAACGGGAAAACGCGAACATGATAAACCGGGCACAACCATGGTAGTATCTTCGCTAACTCACCGGGTCGGCGGCGCGTTATCTCCGCTGACGGACAGTGACTGCTTCCGTAAGCCGCCGTCTCAGACTTTAGATAATTCGCTCACAGCGAGCAAGACCGCTGCTGTCCTTTGCCCCCGGTATAGCCATCATGCTGGTGGTGTTCGGGTTCAACATGGTCGGCGATGGTCTGCGTGACGCCCTTGATCCGCGACTGAAGGGCATTCTTTAAAGAACGCCGTTGAAGGATTTTTGCCGGAAAAAGGCTTGAACGGGGAGATGCCCCGTGCGTATATTGGGCGCAGGTATCTCATTAAAGGATTGCCCAAACGGCAGGGCATGGAATATTGTACCGCAGCGTCCCGATTTTCACCGGGACGCTGATAACCGGCTCTATGATGCGCTGGCTAAAGCAGGTTCATTCCGGTTTCTACCGGTAACCTGTTTTTCAGCTCATCCACCGTGGCCTGGAGTTGGTTGATTTTTTGAAGCATTTGAAGCAGCACGCAATCAGCCTGCTGTTCGCAAAACTGGCAATTTCCGGTTGTGCACAGATTATTCAAAATACATGTTTGCATGGCATACCTCCCTGGATTATGACCGGTGTTCAGGTGTTTATACCCATCCCCGCAGCTTCATCGCATCAACGACGCGTTCAACCGCACGTACATAAGCCGCCTGTCTCATATTGATGTTGTACTCACGGCTGGTTTTCAGCACGGAATGATACGCCTCGGACATCTTTTTATCGAGTTTCTCGTGGACATCCTCTTCTTCCCAGCGGTACATGTAGAAGTTCTGCACCATTTCAAAGTATGAAACGGTGACTCCTCCGGCATTGCACAGGAAGTCCGGTATCAGGTGGACTCCCTTCTTAAACAGGATTTCGTCCGCCTCGGGAGTGGTCGGCCCATTGGCCAGTTCAGCTACGATTTTGGCATTGATGAGATCGGCGTTTTCTTCGGTGATGATGTTTTCCACGGCAGCGGGAATCAGGATATCGACATCGAGGGAAAGCAGGTCCGCGGTGGTGATGGATTCGACACCCGGCAGGCAGCAGACTGTGCCGTTGGTTGATTTGCAGGAGTACGCGGTTTCCGGATCGATGCCGTCATCACAGCAAACGGCTCCCTTGCTGTCGCAGACAGCCACTATCTTGGAGCCGAACATCTGGCGGCACAGGCGGGCGGCGTGGTACCCGGCATTGCCGTATCCCTGCACGGCCACGGTAGCCTTGCTGAGATCGATCCCCAGCGCTTTGGCGGCTTCACGGATGGTATACATGCCGCCGCGGGCGGTAGCATCCCCCCGTCCCGGAGAACCGCCGACGCTTACCGGTTTACCGGTTATTACCCCGAATTGGGGCTTGCCGGATATGACGGAATACTCATCCATCATCCAGGCCATTATCTGCGGCGTCGTGTACACGTCCGGTGCCGGTACGTCCTTTTCCGGGCCGATAAAGGAGAACACAGCGCGGACATAAGCGCGGCTCAGGCGTTCCAGTTCACCCTCGGACATCTCTTTCGGGTTGCAGATAACGCCGCCTTTGGCTCCTCCCAGGGGCAGGTCGAGCAAGGCCGTTTTCCACGTCATCCAGGCGGACAGCGCCCTTACGGTATCGATTGTTTCTTCGGGGTGGAAACGGATGCCGCCTTTCGTGACGCCGCGGGCATCGTTATAGTGGACCCGGTATCCCTGAAATACCTTCACACTGCCGTCATCCATGCGGACCGGTAAGGAAACATGGAGTTCCCGCACTGGTTTTTTCAGCATTGCGGTTACATCCGGAGACAGCCCGAGAATTGCCGCGCAGGTATCTATCTGTTGCTGTACGATTGAGAAAGGATTTAATTGGGTTACTACTGGTTCCATTGAGATTGTCATGGTTCTTTGGCTCCTCTCGGTATTTACTGTTGACCGGGATGGCTACCGGTAATGCGAATCGACTTTTTACTAAAACTCGTCGATATGTTTCAAGGTTTTATACTCCGTCAGGACGCTCATGGCATGATTTTCGGCCGTGATCCCGCTCTCATGGGCGGCGGCGATAGGGTTCATGCCGCCGAACAGGATCAGTCCCGCCCGGTGCTGCTCGACGTTTATCTCGCAGACCGTTTCACTGATATTGCCCAGTCTGCACAACCCGCCGATGCCGGCCTCTCTGAGCTCGCTGAAAATCTCCTCCGCCAGGGAGCGGCAGACCGCCGGGAACTCCCTGAAGTTAGCCAGTATTTCACCGTTGCCGGTCATCACGGCTTCGTTGACGGAGGTCATCCCGGCCCGGATGTAGATTTCTGAAGGATCCAGTGAACTGCCGGAATAGTGGATCAATTCGGTAAACCGCAACGGCTCCCGGTCTTGTATCTGGAGAATGCCCCCAAAACGGGAATCCACCGGTATTCCGGCCTTCAGGAAAGCTCCGTTGATGCTGACGCTGCATACCGTTCCCAGGGCAGTTTTTCCTTCCGGAACGTGCATCTCGCCGATATACTCACCCTCATTGGCCACGGTGATGAGGTTGCTGACACAAAAGCCGGCTTTAAAAATCGGTCTCATCTTTTTTAATGCCCGTGGAAACTGGTCTCTTTGGAAGAGAGATATGTTGACCGGTAATGAACCGCTCTTGTTCTTCCAGTCAAACGTCATCTGGAACGCCAGGGACTCGATCTTGGCAGAGGCCATGCCGACTTTATCGGTCACCAGGGCGCGCTTTAGCTCTATCTGTCCCTGTTCGGTGATGAGGCGCCCGTCGCGTTTGCCGGCGAGCAGCGTCAAACCGCGTTCATCCATGAGGCGGAGATGGTACCGGACGGTGCGCTCGTTCAAGTCGATACCCAGTTCGTTGAGGTTTCTGGCTATGATCCTCGAACCCATGGGGTGTTCCGCGTTGTCGAGGACCCTGAGAATCGATACTATCTTCCGGTCTACATCGCGTATCTGTGAATTTATCATAACGCTATACGGCAACCAATTACCGCATATCCACTATAACCCGTCCGGAATATAGTTGTCAAGATGATACATAGTATAAATAATGAAACAATAATAAAGGCGTCAATGAAGGGCGCTGGCAAGTGACTAACTGTTGAGGATATAGCCCTTCCCGCGCTTGTTTAAGATGATGGCGGGAGGATTATCGTGTAGCTTTTCTCTCAGACGGCGGACGATTATCCGAATGCTTTCGGTATCGTTGTTGTACGGCTTTCCCCATACCTCGGAGGTTATGGTCTGGTAGTCCACCAAACATCCGGCGTTTTGCGCCAGAACGGCCAGCAAACGGTACTCTCTGGGGGTAAGATTGACCAGATGGTTGTCTACTTTTACTTTCTGGTTCACGAAATCTATCTTGATCCGGGATGAAACATTACTGTCATGGCTGCCGGCATAGGGTAGCGCCTCGGTACGCCGTAATACCGCTTTGATACGGGCCAGCAACGTCATGTAATTGAACGGCTTGACGATGTAATCGTCCGCGCCCGCTTCGAGACCTTTGAGAACGTCCGCATCGTCAGATCGGACCGTCAGGATTATCACCGGGACACGGGAAAAAACCCTGATTTCCTTTAGCACCTCGAACCCGCTGATATCGGGGAGGTTCAGGTCCAGGATAACTATGTCCGGCGATTCACTGCGTACCAGTGAAACTCCTTTTTTCCCGGCCAATGCGGCAGACATCTCCGCTTCCGGCCAGCGGAACTCCAGCGCCACCTTGATCGCATCGATGATACTCTGGTCGTCTTCTATCACCAGTAATTTCATGTTTTGTCACCAGTTTCTCTTTGTTTCTGCAGAGGCTGTCCGGCGAGGAGCGGCAGCGTAAAAATAACCGAGGCCCCTTTCGTCACCTTGTTGGAGATCCAGATTTTACCGCCGTGTAGTTCGACCAGTATTTTACATAACGACAGCCCGATGCCGAGCCCGCCGGAACGTTTACTGTGCTGTATGTTCTGATACCCGGGATCGAAAAGCTGTGACTGGTCGAGATCGCCCAGGCCCGGACCGAAATCGCGTACTTCTACAGTCAGGTAAGTACCTCTGGCCGACGCTTTGATGATGACTTTTCTGCCATCGGAAGCATACTTGAAAGAATTGTTCAACAGATTGAGCAGGACCTGCCGCACACGGACCGGGTCCGCGTAGACCTCCGGAAGATGGTCAGGCAGTTGAAGCTCTACTTCCATGTCGAACTGCTCAGCCAGGGGTTTCGTTTCCGTTACTAATTCATTGAGGAGCCGGCCCATATTGCAGGGTTTTGGATTGAAACTAATGGTTCCCATCTCGCCCCGGACGATGTCATGAAGTTCATCGATCCGTCTGTTCAGGTTGTTCGCTCCTTCCCAGACATAACGGGCCAGCTTGCCGAGCTTGCCTCCGGATTCTTCGTCATAGAGGAGCTGGCTGGTAGCCACCAGGGAAGTAAGCGGGGTCTTGAGTTCATGTATCAGGTTCCGGGTAAAATCGACTCGCCACTGTATCTCTTGCTCCAGGCGCTTTCTGAGACGCTTTTCTTCTTCATACCATTTCTTGAGTTCCGCCTCGGCGAGGTTTCTTTCGATGATATGACCGAGCCTCTCGGATACCGCGCGGATAAGGTGACGTTCTTCCTTGAGGAATGGACCTTCATCGCTGAACGGCATTTCCGCCGTATAGCAGACCTCGATTTTCCCGAAGTACTCGCCGTTTACCGTGATGTTTTCTTCCTGGCACCACTTGGTCCTGACGAAATTGCCGGTGGAGAACTCCTTATCCGTTAGTTGAATGCGGGCGCAGGCGGCATGCGTGTACTGCCAGGAGTGCGGGATGAGTTCGACAACGCGTTGCAGGAAATCATCTATGGTCAATCCCCGGTCTTCCGCCAGGCGGGAGATCCCATACAGGCAATTGAGTTCCTTGACCCTTTCGTCCAGCCGGTGGGCCAGCAAATACACATCAGAGATTTCGGTATCATCCGTCATAAATCAACAGACCGCAGACTGACATAGTCACTGGTATTTTACACGCAATACGCAAAAAAACAAAGAAACAGAGCAACACATTGGAAATTGGAGACTAACTAATGATTTCTTCTTGCCTAGAAGTTCAGAAAGCTTTGACTGGCGCGGGAAGATATGTAAACGAAGGAGTCGCGCTTCATGTTGGCCGGGAGTGTAAAATAAGGAGTAGTCATGGAGGAATGTCGAAAAAAGGTATCAAGGCACAGATTGATACCCTGTACTGGCCCTTTGCCGAAGCGATAGTAGGTTATGCCGGACAGTGAGAGTGGATCTGATAATTCACGGCCGTTACGGCCCAAACCATTGAACACACAGGAGCGTTGCAGATAAAATATTCCGATGCAGCGACATTGCGGTAATGATTAAGGCGACCATTAGCAATACGGGGAGCTTGTAATGAGAATGAACAAACAATTACCTGAAGACAAATCAGTTGATTCCCGCGGTCTCGCGATTCATTATCTGGATTGGGGAAACTGCGAAGCCCCACCTATGGTGCTGTTACACGGCATATACAGTCATGCTCACTACTGGGACTTTTTTGCACCGCGGATGTCTGACTCATACCACGTTCTGGCTTTGGACCAGCGGGGCCATGGTGACAGTAGCAAGGCTGAAAGCTACGGGCCAAGAGACTACTTTTCAGACTTGGAAAGTTTTACGGAAGCGCTCGACCTTCCCAAATTTGCCCTGATAGGTCACTCTATGGGCGGAATAAACGCTATCATCTATGCCGCCCGGCATCCTGAAATGGTTTCATCTCTGGTAATTGTAGATATCGGCCCGGAAATCGGGCAAGCGGGGCGCGAAAGGATGGAAAGAGAACGCCGGGAAGAACCTGGTTCATTTCGCACGGAAGAAGAAGCCGTTTCCTGGATAAAAAGCACGGACGTGTGGGCCCCGGAGGAATTCATTCGCCACCAGGTTAAGTACTCCTTGATAAAAGGCGATACCGGCAAATTGGTTTTCAAGTACGATAAAAAACTCAAGGAGACCGATTTACGCTCGCCGGAGTGGCTCTGGGAGTATGTGGCCCAGCTTTTTTGCCCGGTATTGCTCGTACACGGCGCGGAGAGCGACATGCTCACCCTTCAAACGGCGGAGACCATGGCTGGCGCTATCCCTTACTGCACAATTGCGGAAATTGAGCGGGCCGGGCACGGAGTACCGGGAGATAACACCGAAGCCTTCACGTCTGCCGTCCGCAGATTTCTTGCCGCAGAAGATGATTCCTGCTAGATCCCCAAGCCAGCCAGGGTTATCCGGTACAACATGTAGTCCCTTGGAGACTTCTTAGAGGTAGGGCACGGTCAGCTTATGGCAGTGGGTCCCGTTATGGTGAAAAAGTTCCCATTGCGCTCCAGTAACTTGGCAATAAAGCCCTTATCTTACCCGAATCCGCTGGCGAAGCTGCCGCCGGTAGAATGATATACTTTCCTGGCCACCTGTTCTTATTCAGGCTCCGTTATGAGGCTGAAAGAAGGCGGTGCAATTGAGCCGGGCTCGCCATCCTCAGTTGTTTACTCTTCCGCTAGGTAAACTTGATATCGTACTACTACACGCTCCGTCAGGTGACTACCACGCAGTGCATGTTAGTTATGGTATTTTCAGTCATCTTACCAGGCTGCCAGGGTGCAAAAGAGAAATTGCAGGTAGAACTTGACGGATTGTGATGCAGGTAGTACACTTGAAAAATGAGAATGATTCGCAAACGCAAAGAGAATGATCCCATTAAAGGGAGACCCATGACCAACCAGAGGCGCCTGCTCCTGGACCTGCTCGGGAAAGTAAAAGGCCATATAGATGCTAAAGAACTGTATCGTCGAGCTAGCGCAAGGGACAAGTCTATCAGCCAGGCAACGGTGTACCGTACCTTGAGACTTTTTAAAGAGCAAGGACTTATCAAGGAACGGATGCTGGGAAAGGTCCGTTGCTGCTATGAGATCAGCGGCCTGCCGGAACATCACCACCTTATTTGCCAGGGGTGCGGAAAAGTAATGGAATTCAATAACCCTCACTTCGATAAGCTGATAGAAGCCATCAAGGATGAACACGGTTTCAAGGTCACGAAGGCGGAACTTTACCTGGAAGGATACTGTCCGGAGTGTGAAGAAAACGATATCTCTATTGGCGAAACGGAACAACCGGACTACTGATACTGCCAGTCGAGGAAAACACAATGGAAGAAGTCAATGAATCGACCTTAAAAGACGAAGTACAAGATTCCAGTTCTCCTGTTTATGCGTGCTTTACCGCACCCTGGTGCCGTACATGTTACCCGGTCTGTCTTGTTGCCAACGACTTGATAGATGAATACCAAGGCCGGATCAAATTTATTGAGATAAATGTAGAGAATTATCCCGGTCTTGCCGAGGACTATGAAATAAAAGCCTTGCCTACTGTCCTTATCTTTAATAATGGCCAGCCTATACATCGGATCCTCAGCTATGAGGAAAAATCAGTCATCAAGGATATCCTCGATACCATTACCAGCGGGTAACCGGAAAAGGAGGTGGTGCAAGCGTGAGAACCGGTTACTATCTCTAATAAAGTCAGGAGGAAAAAATGTCGACGGAATATGGCAATCTTCTCGCTGAACTGGAGGAACAAAAGGTTCTCGAGTTGACACAACAAAGACTCGACCAGGGAGATGACCCTCTCACCATCCTTGAAGATGCCCGCATCGGGATGGATACCGTTGGTCAACGTTTCGCTACCGGCGAATACTTTTTACCGGAACTGGTATTTTCCGGTGAACTACTTAACCGTATTACGGAAATGGTCAAACCACATATCAAGCAGGAAAGAGAGACCAAGAAACTCGGTAAAGTGGTCATCGGTACCGTGGCAGGCGATATTCATGATATCGGTTTGAACATAGTGGTGTTCATGCTGGACATCAACGGTTTCGAAGTTCATAACCTGGGCGTTGATGTTCCCGTGGAAGCCTTTATCGATAAACTGAAGGAGACCGGAGCCAACATCCTGGGATTGAGCGGATTCCTCACTCCCGCCTTTGATGCCATGAAGGAAACTGTTGAAGCCGTCGAGAAGGCCGGATTACGTGATACGACTAAAATTATGATCGGCGGCGGGCAAATGAACGAAGATGTCAGTAAATACGTCAAAGCAGACGCATACGGGAAAAACGCTATGGTCGCTGTGGCCTTGGCCAAGGACTGGGTTGGAGCCGGTATAGCAGCCTGACGCAGCCTCAAGGCGAGCATCGGTAGCCCGTATCTCCGCCAGCCAGTATAGGTACGACATCGGTTCTCGCCCTGATTCTTCGTTCATAAAAATGGTTTGTGAGAGGCACGTAAGAAGAACAGGAGGCTCTAACATGGTTACTATGAATAAGCCGGAAGCCTTGACCTGGCAGGAGAAAAGAAAAAAGCGTTTCGACGAATGGCTCTCAGCCCCGGGGGTCAAATTTGCCAGTCCCGAAGCCGAGCAGGGATATAAGAATAGAGTAAACAGGTTTATCAAGGCGTTTCAACTTGAAGAACCGGACCGGGTACCGTGTATTCTCCCGGTAAGCAACTACCCAGCCTACTACGGCGGTTCAGATCTCCGCACCGTAATGTACGATTACGAGGAACTCAAGCGTACGTGGCGAAATTACCTCCATGATTTCATGGATTCCGATACTTTCTTTGGCCCTGGCATGGTGCCTCCCGGAAAAGCGCTGGAGGCATTAGATTACAGGCTTTACCGTTGGCCGGGACGCGGTATATCCGGGGACACGACTTCCTACCAGTGCGTCGAGGGCGAATACATGAAGGCGGACGAATATGATGCCCTTATCAAAGACCCTTCCAATTTCTGGCTGAGAACATATCTGCCTCGTGTATTTGGAGCTCTTGAACCTCTCCGGAACATCCCGCCATTCACCACCATCGAAGAGATCGCCATAATGTCATTTGTGTCATACGGACGACCGGATGTCCAGGCCGCTTTCGAAGCTTTGCTCGAGGCTGGCAGGGAGAGTGTCAAATGGATGACCGCAGTCATGGAAGTAAGCCGGGAAGCGATGGAACTTGGTTTCCCGAATATCATGGCGGGTCTTGCCAAAGCGCCCTTTGATACACTCGGCGATACGCTGAGGGGGACCCAGGCCATTATGATGGACATGTTCCAGCGGCCGGAAAAACTCCACGCCGCTATGGAAAAAATTGCAGCACTAGCCATCGATGGGGCGCTGTCATCAGTGACGTCAGCCGGGCCTCCCATTGTGATGATGCCGCTTCACAAAGGCGCTGACGGCTTCATGTCACGAAAACAATACGAGACCTTCTACTGGCCTACCTTCAAAAAGGTGATCATGGCCCTTGTTGACGAAGGAGTACTGCCTATTCTCTTTGCGGAAGGAAGCTATGACCAACGTCTGGAGACAATCAAAGAGCTCCCGGAAGGTTCTGTAGCCTGGTGGTTTGACCAGACGGACATGGTTGAGGCCAAGAAAATCCTAGGCGATCGGGCCTGTCTCATCGGCAATGTACCCACTTCTCTTCTCATGACCGGGGCCCCTCAGGAAGTAAAAGACTACTGCCGTAAGCTAATCGAAACGTGTGCCCCGGGCGGCGGCTACATCCTCAGCGGCGGCGCCAATATCGATAAAGGCAATCCGGAAAACCTGCGGGCTATGATGGAAGCGGTAAATGAAGACGGAGTTTATTAATTCTTTTAGAAAAGGAGGGCTTCTGTGATGGTGACTCTACAAACCAGCAAGTACCTTACCTGGGAAGAAAAGCGCGAAAAGCGGTTCGAAGAATGGCTCAATCCGCGGGTTACATTCTCAAGTCCAGAAGTCGCCAGGCTTTATCGGGAGCGAGTGACCAGATTTATCAAGGCAATTAAGCTGGAAGAACCGGACCGAGTGCCGGTTATGCTCCCGGCGGGAAATATTCCAGCTTATTACTATGGGAAAAATCTCAAGACCGTGATGTACGATTACGACGCTCTCCGTGAAGCTTGGAGCCAGTTCATTCACGAATTCGATATGGACACGTATATAGGTCCCGGGCTGGTGCTCCCGGCTAAAGTTTTAGAAATGATCAACTTCAAGCTCCTGAAATGGCCGGGCCACGGAGTAAAGGATGATATTGAGTCATATCAATTCGTGGAAAAAGAATACATTAAGCCGGAAGAGTATGACTCGCTCATAAACGACCCTTCGGATTTCTGGTTGAGACGTTTCCTGCCCCGTGCCGCCGGAGCTTTTTCGGCCCTTGAAAAACTGCCACAGTTGACGCCGTTTATCGGGATTCCTGTTTTTTATCTCGCTCATTTTGCTGACCCCGAGATCCAGGCAGCCTACAAGATCCTCATGGATGCTGGTACCGAAACAATGAAATGGATGCAGGTCGTCGGCGAAGTAGGCCGTGAAGCCATACAATTAGGCCTGCCTTCGCTGGGTGGCGGGTTCTCCGGCGCGCCTTTCGATATGATAGGGGACATGCTGAGGGGCACTCAAGGCATAATGATGGACATGTTCCAGAGGCCCGATAAACTCCAGGAAGCGATGGAAAGGCTCGTTCCGATAGCCCTTGCCGAAGCAACAGCCAATGCCGAAGCCTCCGGTTGTCCCATTGTCATGATGCCTCTGCACAAGGGTACCGGCGGCTTCATGTCCAACAAGCAGTTCGAAACATTCTATTGGCCCACTTTCAAAAAACTGTTGCTGGGTATGATTAACGAAGGCCTGGTACCGATGCCGTTTGCCGAGGGAGATTACGAGCCCCGACTGGAAATCATCAAGGACCTACCCAGGGGTTCGGTTATCTGGTGGTTCGAACAAATGGACATGGCCAAGGCCAAAGCGGTCCTGGGCGATACCGCTTGCATTGCCGGTAATATTCCGGTAACGGCACTCTGTACCAGCACGCCGGATGATGTCAAAGAACGATGCCGGAGCCTTATCGAGACCTGCGGCCCGGGAGGAGGCTACATTCTTACCGGCAGTGCCAGCATGGATAGAGGTAACGTGGACAACCTACGCGCCATAATGGATGCCGCCAGAGAATACGGAGTTTATCCCTTAAAAAAGTAAATAATGACAAGGCAAAAGTTTGGCTGGGAGAACCTGCGTGACCCGGAAAGCAGGCGAGCAAAAACGGCAGCGAGATTCAGGTTCTTCAATATTGGCTGCGATGCCTAACCTGTAGTCTAACGCAGGCGAGTAACCTCGTGATTTCACCAGATCCAGAAAAACGATCTTTGATGAAAGCTAACTTTTGCCAACGGTCTTCTAGCTTGAAGAATTGCCAGCCGCAGTGAAAGCAATATCTGTATACTCACCGTGAAAGCGTTGCGGGACTGAACTCGTACGCATTCGAGGAAGAGAAACAGACCAATAATGACAAACGACTGCAGTTACCAAAATGTCGCGCCTCTTATACCCTTGTCAATTTCTGTTCACAAAAAGGATACATTGATCCACCAGTGGGGACGATACCTAGAACCATTCGCTATCGTCATCTTTCTCCGGAAAGGTTCTTCTCGGTAACTTTCCCCTGGCCAGCTTAGAAAGTTGTCCAA
>CAZPSP010000013.1:0-27997 GCA_964589285.1 uncultured Dehalococcoidaceae bacterium
GTGTAATCTTGAGAAGGGAAGTCAACCTGACTTCCCTCTTTCCTTAATACCGGATTGCCCGTACTGGAAACTTGCCGGCGTTTTGGTATATCATTAGCCAGTACAAAAATACTGGTTACTATGACCGGCTACTTTAACGACAGAAAAAAACAGAAGCTCTACCGCCAGTGGGTGGAGAAGAGCGGTCTACCGGCGGAAAGCGTCCCGGCCGATGTCGAGGACGGGCCCGGCATGCCACGGGAAGACGATAACGGGATCAACCTCTTCCGGACCCGTCGCGGCGGCATCACACTGCGCCTAACCCTGCGTCATTTCCTCTACCTTCTCTATATCACCGCTGTTTTACTGGTACTCACCGCTACCCTGGCCACCATTCTCATCATGCAGTCATGCGGGTGAATATGAGATGTTCCGCCAGTCACCGTGAACCGAAGTGCTGCCGGCTTTTCCGTCCGGCTGCCGTCCAGGCATGTTTCCCGGAGGATCGGTTTTGAAAATCCAGGTCATCGGGTTGGGACAATGCGGGGCCAAAATCGCCGACGAGTTCCGGCGCGCGCATTCCCGCGCCAAAAGCAAACGCGGTCTCAGCATCATCAACGGGGCGTATGCGGTGAGCACGGACATGGAAGACCTGATCGAACTCACCGATATCGAGGCGGACTACAAGCACCGCATCCTGCTCGCGGCGGACGCGCTGAAAGGCCTGGGGGTCAAGGGAGATAATACGCTCGGCGCCATCGTCATGCAGGAACATGCCGATATCGTCCTCGAAGGGATACGGGAAGCTAAAGGGTTCTTCGAAACGGACGCTATTTTCGTGATCGCCGGAACGGCCGGCGGCATCGGCTCGGGATCGCTCCCGGTCATAATTCAGCGCATCAAGCAGCGCTTTCCCGGTAAGGTCGTGTATGCCATGGTGGTCTTGCCCTTTGCTTATGAAGAGGAGGAAGACAGCCGGACCGCCTTCAACACCGCGGTCTGCCTCAAGTCGGTATCATCGGTGGCGGATGCCGTCTTCCTCATCGATAATGAAATGTACCAGACCGAGGACCTCGTCAAGGGAGACTACACGGAGATCAACCGGAAGATCGTCGAGCCTTTCTACAACCTGCTCTGCGCCGGGGCGGAAAAGCGCAAGAAACACATCGGCGCCAAGCTGCTCGATGCCGGAGACATTATGCAGACGCTCGGCGGATGGACGGCCATAGGCAGCGGCCGGATAGACCTGCCGGTGACCCTTGGTTCGATATTGCCCGGCGGCCTCGGCAAGAGAAGCTCGGGAACCAGCAACGGCATCCGGGCGATGGATGAAGCCATCGGCGAGCTTTCCTGGCTGTGCCGGCCGGAGGATGCTGCCAACGCCCTCTATCTCATCGCGGCGCCCGCCCAGGAAATCGATGTCGATCTGATACGGGCGCTGGCTGATTACCTTAAAAAAGCCGCCCCCAATGCCATTATCAGGAGCGGCGACTATCCCGTCGGCCGCGGTATGATCGAGGTTACCGTGATCCTGTCCCGCCTTACCGATGTAGCCCGTGTCCGTTACTTTTATTCACGTTCCGCCGGTCCTCCCGGTGAACGGACGGAGCCTATTGAAAAGGGTACCGAAGAAGCTTGAATCGGTAATCTCTCCTATTCTATCAATTCGTCATGTTCCGGATGAACGTTGGAAGCATGTGCGTTTTTATTTCGTAAAGTAATAAAGAAAACCCCCGGCTCTATAAGCCGGGGGCTTCATTACTGGAATCAGCGGGACTTAGAAACCGCTGCCATCCGGGATGCCGTCGCCGGAATTAGGGGCGGGGCCTACCGGGCCGGAGCCGGAACCGACATCTCCAACCGGGCCGTTGGGACTGTCAAAACCGCTGCCGTCCGAAATGCAATCACCGGCATTAGGAGCGGGCCCCATGGAATTCGCGGCGAACGCTACGCTTGCCAGGCTGACTACCAGGACGGCTGTCAGCGTCACGGCAATTCCCAGGTACTTGACGAGCTTGGTCATACTGCCTCCGTTCTTATCAGGTCACATTTAAAATGATTAACGGAGGGAGCAGGGAATTGTTACATCCTTTTTTGTTCTTTTTACCTTTCTGTGCCGGTTCCTAATATTTTTCTTTCCGGGTTTCATTACCGAATTTCCCATCCGGGCCTGATTCGCTTATAATGAACCGAAGTATATAGATGTGCTTTACATACAATTTCCAGGAACGGGGGGAAGAAGAATGTATCTGACGGATGAAGAGAAAAGGCTCCTCGATGGCGAACAGGGTGAGATCAAACAAAGGTGTATGAAATTCCTGGTGGATTACGGAGAAGCCGCCGGGGCCGAAAAACTGGTGGATATAGACGGTACGGTGGACCTGCATCCCGGGCCCGGCTGGGTGGGGGCTTACGGCGTGTCACTGGAGGAAATGGCTGAGCTCGCCGCGAAAGGCGAGCGGTTCAAGGTACCGACATTTTCCGATAAAGACGCGGCGATGAACGTCATTATCGACGGCTGGGAAAAATGCGGCGTCCTGCCCAACAGCAACCCGGAGTACCATGAAAAACGGCTGAAAGACCTGCAGCCCATGATTGACATGGGCCTGATACCAACGTTCTCCTGTACGCACTATCTGGTCAGTTCGTTCTTCCCCGCCGTGGGGACACACAGCGCCTGGGTGGAAAGCTCCGCGATCCCCTGGGTGAACGCCGTGCTGGGTTCCCGGAGCAACTTCGACGGCTGCTTCCAGACCGCATATCTCGGAAAGGTCCCGTACTATGATATGCATATTACGGAGAACCGCGCCGCCACGGTGCTGGTCAAGTGCGAAGCGGAACTGACGCGGGACATGGATTACGACCTCTTCGGCTGGGCTGTCGGGGAAGCCTGCGAACTCGCCGTTCCGGCCTTGACCGGCATCGGCAAACCGACGACCTCCCAGCTCTGCAAGATGAACTCCGCCCTGAATACCGGCGGCCAGGTACGCATGTACCACATCCCCGGTTTCACGCCGGAAGCCCCCACGCTGGAAGCCGCCTTCCAGGGCAAGAAACCCAAGCGGACCATCTCCATCACGAGAGATGACTTGAAACGCGTGTACGACCTGATGAACTACGGCAACCGGGATGACGTCGATTTCATCTACCTCGGCTGCCCTCATTACGATATCCGGCAGATACAAAAAGCCGCCGGGCTCTTGAACGGCAAGAAATGCAAGGTCAGGACCTGGATCATGACGAACCCGCAGACCTACAAGCTGGCGGAACAGGCCGGCTACCTGAAGATGATCGAAGATACCGGCGCCACGATGCTGTCCGGTGTCTGCGCGGGGATGCTGTACGGCGTGGTCATGCCGCCGGAGAACAAGCCGGATGTGATGGCTACCGATGCCTGTAAACAGGACTACTACATGACCGGCCACTGCCACCCGCACCACACCGAGGTCCGCTACGGGACCATGGAGGACTGCATCGATGCGGCCGTCACGGGCAAATGGCAGGGGGAATGGAGGTAAATGGATATGAACCAGACGACTGAAAAAATAGTACTCAAAGGCAGAAAGGTCATCGGCGGCGTGGCTGAAGGTGAAGCCCTCGTTTCAAAAATGCCGCTCATGGGCTGGGGCAATGCGGACGCCAAGAACGGCTATACGGTGGAAAGAAACCATCCGCTTTATGAAATTCCTTTCAAGGGAAAGGTGCTCGTTTTCACCACGCCGAGAGGGTCCGGCGGCTTCGTGGCTTACGGGACCACCCGGAACTTCGGCACCAATCCGGCGGCTTTCGTCTACCGGGAAGGGAACAACCTGACCGTATTTGCGGCGATGGCGGCCAATGTCCCGACCGTCACCGATTTCGACCGCGACCCCACCGAGGTGATCGAGACCGGCGACCACGTCATCGTGAACGGCGATGAAGGAACAGTGGAAGTCATAAAAAAGAAGAGGTAAACATCAGGGTCTATCTCCCGCTACAAGGAGACCTTCATGAAAAAGTCCATCCCCGCCATCATTGCCTTGATCGGCGGCCTGCTCACTATCGCGTTTCTGGGCTGGGCGTTCAGCCAGCACGGTACCATCGGCCTTTACCGGGTCAACGGGTTTTTCGCCCTGATATTCAATATCTTCGGCGCTCTCTGCCTCGTGCTGCTGGCGGCGGCCGTTTTCCTGCAATGGCGTAAAGCCAGAGGCAAATCGGGCCTCCGCTGGCTGGCCGTCATTACCGTGGTGCTGGCCGTTCCCGCCATCGTCGTTCCCCTGGCCGCCCTCGCGCTACTCAACGGGGCTCTATCCGGAGATATCGGGGACACTCCGCCGCGCCTGCTCATGACGGACACAACGGGGAAATACGGTGTTCCGGACATGGCCATCGTTTTTACTACGGCATCGGAATCCGCACATATCATTAACTGGGACGGCGAGGCCCCCGTGGAACCTTACGGGGAGCCGGACTTGACGAAAGTTCACGTTTTCGTTCTCCGGGACCTGAAACCGGATACCACGTATGCTTACCAGCTCGATCATGATGCTCCGGTCTCTTTTACCGCTCCTCCGGTGGAAGGGAACCTGCGGTTCGCGGTGGGGAGCGATGCCCATTACGGCGCTCCGAAGTCCGATAACGACCTCACCGCGGCCATGCTGACCCGGATCGCAGATCCTGCCAACGGATACGATGCTTTCTTTTATCTCGGCGACCTTGTAGAATACGGTTTTCTCAATGACCAGTGGCGGAAAGCGTTCATTTCTCTGGACACGGTAACGGGGTCAATTCCCTCGGCTTTCACGGCGGGCAACCATGATACGCTGTTCTCCGGCACGGGCAACTACCTGGACTACTGCGTTCCGGAAATGGTCTTGACGCAAAGCCCTTCCCGGCTGTGGTACCGCGTGGACATCGGTAAAGCGCATTTCCTCGTCCTGGACGTGGAATGGAGCGCCGAGAGCGTTACGAACGACCAGCTCCAGTGGCTCGAAGGCCAGCTTTCTTCCATTCCCGATGATGAATGGAAGATCGTGATGAACCACGGGTTTTACTATTCCTCCGGGGTCTCGGCAGGCGGCTGGGACTGGTTCGATAATCCGGAAACGATAGAAAAACTGGCGCCGGTTTTTGAAGAGTACAGCGTCGACCTTGTTTTCTCCGGCCACAACCACCGCCTGGAACTGCTGGAGGAGTCCGGCGTCACGTACGTTGTCTGCGGCAGCTTCGGGGGGCACCCGGACCCCGAACCGACGTACGTTTCACCGGCCAGTATCTGGGGCGCGAGCGGCGCGACCGCCTTTGTGGACGTTACGCTGAACGGAGGGGAATGCGAGCTGGTTTTCCGGGATGCCGGGGACGAAGTACTGCACGAGACCTCGCTCACCAGGAATTGATACCCTCAAAACAACCGGGGGTGCGTTCCGGATACGGGACTTTAGAGGACAACAACCGGCGATAATGCTACAATACCTACAACACATTTAAGGAAAAGAGGAGGCACATATGGATCTCGGTTTCAAAGGTAAGGCCGCCCTCGTCACGGGGGCCGGCAGCCAGGTCGGCTTCGGGAAGGAAACAGCGCTCCTGCTGGCAAAGGAAGGCTGCGACATCGTCGCGGTTACGGATGTGAACCTCGAGGACGCGGAAAAGACAGCCGAAGCCGTGAAAAAGCTCGGCGCCAAGTCCATCGCCGCCAAGGCGGACATCACCAACGGCAAAGAAGTCGATGCGATGGTGAAGAAGGTCCTCGATACCTTCGGGAAGATCGACATTCTCTGCAACGTCGCCGGCGGCATCATTCACAAGGACGGCGTTCCCATCGATGAGCAGGACCAGGAGACCTGGGAAAAACAGCTCAAGCTGAACGTCATCGGCACGATGAATGTCACCAAGGCGGTCATCCCGCAGATGCGGAAGAACAAGTACGGCGTCATCGTCAACATCGGCTCCGGCAGCACCCACCAGTATGCCATGGGCGTGGGGACTTATGCGATGTCCAAGTATGCCCTGGACCTGTTCACCAAGCAGCTTGCCTTCGTGGAAGGGAAGAACGGCATCCGTGTCAACTGCGTCGCTCCCGGACCCGCTCCCACGAATTTCGGCGCGATATTACGGCAGGACGCTCCCAAGCTGCCTCCGGAAGAAATGGAAAAGATGCGGGCGGCCATGATGGGGAACTTCCCCCTCGGCAGAATGGGCACCGCCACGGATATCGCCAATGCCACCATCCTGCTCGCGTCCGATGTCACCAGCTACGTCACCGGCCAGGTGCTCCACGTCTCCGGCGGTTCGGTACTCTAAACAGGTCATACAAGGAAAAACAGGAGGTCAGGAATGAGCGGAAAATACGATCAATACGTCCACCATCCACCCCACTTGCGTCTTTCGCTGAAAGCCGATAACAGCGTCGTGTTCGACGGCTTCATGATCGGGCATCAGCAACTTGGCTACGGTTTCACCATAGGCCACCAGTTCGTGAGAAAACCGTTCAGAGGCGATAATCCCTGCCATACCCACAATTTCCAGGAATTCATCGCCTGGTACGGCGGCAATCCGGACGACCCCGATGATTTCGGCGGCGAGGTCGAATTCTACTTCGGCGAAGAGATGGAAAAGCATGTCTTCACCAAGCCGACCATCGTTTCGCTCCCGCCGGGGCTGCCTCACTGTCCGCTGGAGGTCACCCGCGTGGACAGGCCCATTATCCAGGTAGAGGTCATGCTCACCGGACCGGGCGGTACCCGCGAACCGTACTTCGAGGCGGACAAGGACTTCAGCCCGGACAAGGTCATGAACTTCGAAGTCCTGTCATAACCGGCACGGGCAAGCTCTGATACAACGAAGACCGGAACTCATGCGGGGTTTATTCAAGGCATGGTTCCGGTCTCTGCTTTCTGTGTTAGTCGGTCAGACCGGCCAGGTCGAATATCTCTACCAGCGGCTGGTTCGGCCGGCTGCTGATTATCCAATAAGCATAAGTATCCACAAACCCGAAGCTGGAAGAGCCGCCGCCATCGAACGTCTCGAAGAACGACCAGAATTCCGGCAGGGTCGCATACCCCAGCATCACCGGGTTGGTTGGATCGGAAACATCCACGACATTCAGCCTCGTACTGCGGTCTAACCCCGTCCTGGACATGCCGATAAAGTAAGCGTAGTCTTCGTGTACGTGCAGCGGGCCAAAGATAGCCTGGCCGGGAACCTCCAGGAAACCGATTTCCTGCGGCGCCGCTGGATTGCTGACGTCCATGACCAGCAGCCCGCTCCGCTGGCTGTCGCTGAGAGTCAGATAATAGAATTCGTCTTGCAGCAGGGGATTGTTCGGGTGAGCGGGAGTCCCGTCCGGCATGGTGAAGGTAAGGCTATCGACGATGTATAGCGATTCCGGCGATGATATATCAATGATATGGACGGTATCTCCCGATTCGGCCAGGAGATGGTCCCCGGCCAGGTCGAAGTTAACCGCCGACCTCGTGGCTAATTCGATACTGCCGACGACCCTCGGGCTGGACGGGTCAGAAACGTCCAAGGCGGTGATACGCTGGGCGTTGTCGTTAACATAGGCATAGCTGCCGGATACGATCAACGTCCTGGGTTTTACACCGCTGAACCGGGCCAGCTCGCGCGGGTTCGCGGGGTCGGAGACATCGAGGATCCAGAGGTATTCTTCGGTGGGGACATAGAGCATATCTCCGGCCAGCGCCATCCACATCAGGTATGGTTCGTCATTAGGGGCTTCCAGGTATGCGACCTGGACCGGGTTGTCACGGTCTTCGATATCCAGGACCAGCAGGCCGGCGGGACCTGCTTCCTCATTTGTCCTCTTCTCCGTTACCAGGAATAGGTAGTGCCTTCCGTTTATCTCGCCATGCAAATGACTCGGCACGAAAGTGATTCCCGGCTCGGTAACGGCGTACTCATTAACGCGCTCCAGTTCGAAAAGCGTCATCATGTCCGTCGGTGTTACGTAAAAATCGTCCGGCACGGGGAAGTGTACCGTTTCGGTTTTCTGTTCGCCTTCCGGGGTTTCGTATGTTACGATAAAACCCGCTTTTTCTATTACCGCGGCAATTTGGGCAATGTCCGACTCGGTCCTGTTAAAGCCGAATGTCATACCATACGTCGTAGAATCTCCCGGCCGGAGGTAGTTGCTGACATCTTGATCCTTCCGGTTCCATACCTGAGCATTCATCATGGGCAAATTCCGGACCCTGAACCTGACCTCTTCCTTTCCCGTATTCGTAATCGTAACTACGTAACTCAGCATCTGGTTGGCAGGGTCGCGGCTATCGATACTGGTTTCGAAATCGAAGCTGAAAACCGGCTCGTCCGGAACCAGGGAATACCAGCCCGCCAGGAGTTCGCCGTTTTCATCCAGCGGAGGCTCGACGGCTATCGGTTCGTTGAAATCGTAATATTTGTACGTGGAAATCACGGAATTGGATTCGGTGGTCATTTGCCGGAGGAGATAATCTTCCTTTCCGATCCACATATCGATGTACCGGTCTCCCATCTGCTCACGGTACATTTCAAGTTCCTGCTGGACCTGCTCCTCGGATAAGGGGTGAGACCGTTGTTGGGAGCGGATGACCTTTTCATAGTCGTAGAGTCCGGTGTAATGGATGCACTCAGTTCCTTCTATTTTTTCAGTCCCCAATTCTCTTACACCGCTCATTTTGTCGAACATATCGAGGGCGAATTCACGGGAAATCCATAATGAAAATATGTGAATCTGAGACAGAACATGTGACGGCGACGGGAAGTCTCCCAGGTAGTACTGATCGTCTCCGATGACGATGTATTCCCGCATGCTGCCATCGATGTCTTCCCTGATGTAAGCTCTGCCCGGTTCGGTGAATTCCATGTAGTATTTCTCTTTGTACGTCCCATTGACCGTTGCGGTCATGGAGTAGCGGTAGGACGATACTTCTGTAATAGCATCATGCGCTTTGGCGAGAACGGCGTCCGGGCCGAGCGGAGAACTCCACGGCTGCAGCACAGCCAGCAGGACGATGATAACCACCAGCGGTACGGCCGCAAAGGCCCTCGCTTTCCACGAATGAAACGGACTGGTGTGATTACCCTTCGTCAAGATGGCTGACACAGCATCCGCGGTCATGGCCGGCGCCGGTGCTTCACGCAGGGTCGCCAGTTTTTGGCGGACTTCACGCAGACTTTCCAGTTTTTCACGGCAGTCTTTGCAGCCGGCAAGGTGCTGTTCGACAATTTTCTGCTCTTCTCCGGTCGCTTCATCATTGGCGCAGGCTGAAAGCAGTTCTTCTATCTCATTGCATCTCATTTATGCCACCTCCCCTGCCGTATACAGCCTTCTGAACTCCAGGCTGCCGCGGGAGACACGTTTTCTTACCGCTTCCTCCGAAATACCGAGCACTTCTCCGATCTCCCGGTATTTCAACCCCTCCACATGATGGAGCACCAGGCAGACCCGCTGCTCGGCGGGTATCCGGGCCAGGACGTCCCTGACGACCATCTGCTCATCCAGGGACCCGGAACGGTCTTCTTCATGTTGTTCTGTATCTTCTTCTTTCAGGGGCAGGAAGAGTATCCTGCGTTTTCTCCGCAGGTGCTGCAGGGCGCAGTTCGTGGCGATGCGGTACAGCCAAGACTTGAAGGAAACGGTGATGTCCGTTTTACGGATGCCTTTGTAAGCCTGGATGAAGGTATCCTGCCGCAGGTCCAGGGCAAGGTCATAATTGCCGGTCAGCCGGTACAGGTAGCGGAAAATGGGCGCCTGGTAACGCCCGATGATGTCTGCAAAGGAATCGGCATCTCCGTTTTTGACCAGCGTTACGGTCCGGCTGTCTTCCAGCACTGCACTCTCCTTCCGCCCTCTATTATGTATGATGCACGGCGGTATGAAAACCGGACAAACGTCTTTTTTTACGAAAATGACACAAAATCGTAATTTTTCTCCGGTTCCTCCCTGTAACAGGCCGGGGTATCCTGTAGTATAACGGCAGAAGGAGGAAGCGGCATGGATAATGTAGAAAGTCTAGTGAGAACGGCTCTTGGAGAGATTGAGAAAGTACTGTCCACCCATACCGTCGTAGGGGAACCGATAACCGTTGACGGAGCCACATTGATACCCCTTATCAGTGTCGGTTTCGCCTTCGGGGCCGGTGGTGGTGAAGGCAAAGGGGAGACAAAGCAGAAGAATGAAGGCGGCGGCGGCGGCACCGGGGGCGGGGCCTGGGTCAAACCCATCGGCATGGTCATCGTGAAAGAAGGTTCGGTGACCATGGAACCGGTGAAAGGCGGCTTGACCTCCGCCATGGAGAAAATCGGCCAGATTGTACCGGAGATGATGGAAAAGTCCGTGGAGAAGATCCTCGAGTCCTGGCGGGAAAAGAAGAAGGAAGAATAGCCCTTGCTAGCCCTTTACATCATCGCGGGCCTGGCGGTACTCGGCATCGCTATTCTGGCAGTGCCGTTAGATGCGCGCGCCCGTGCGGAATATCATGAAACGCTCGTTTTTACATCAACCATCGCCTGGCTGTTCGGTCTTCTCGAGTTCACTATCCCTTCCGGCAGGAAACGTCCTGTAAAACAAAAGAAACCAAAACCGGCCCACCAGAAACGGGCCTGGGGACCGGGCTTCCGTGCGATACGGGATATCCTGCTGACGAGGGGACTTTTCAAGCAGGTTCTTCTCCTGGGTAAACGTGCTTTCAAGCAACTGCGCTGGCGGGATTTCCAAGCTGATGTCCGGGTCGGGCTGGATGACCCCGCCGATGCCGGCATGCTTTTCGCTTTTATCGGGCCGTTGACTCCCTTCCTGCCCCGGAGCTTCGTTATACGGCTTCAGATGGGCGCGGCTATCTTCGAAGGCTATGTCAGCGGAGGCGTGCGGATCATCCCGTTGTTTTACCTGGCGATCTTCCTTCGTTTTCTGTTCTCGCTACCGGTAATAAAGGTTATTGGGAAAGGGCTCAGACTGTGGTGGCGGAACAGGGAAAGAGCCGGGGAAACGCCGGAGTATAATGAAACTCCCGGCACTCAACTGGCTTGACCGGTGTCATGGGGAGTTAAAACCGTATGGTGTATAATATCAGCATTAGCAGGGCCTGATGACCGTTTCATTTGGATCGGTCCCCTGCTGGTACGTTCACGGAGAAGACGGGAAAAATACCTGGTGATTCGGAGGCATCATGAAGAGAACCGGCTGGTTGTTTGGACTCATTCTTGTCGTGCTGGGTATCCTCGTCCTGGTATGGCCTGACCTGATACGATGGTTTGTCGGGATCGGGCTCATCGTCATGGGTATCATGGCGATATTGCGCAGATAACCGGGCGCGGTCCCTTCCGGAAACAGAGACGCCCCGGACTGCAAGGCAGTGGGGCGTCTTTATTCTCTGGCTGGAAAACTAGAACATGATCACATTGCGGATAGCCTCGCCGCGTTCCATGGAGGCTATCGCTTCGTTGATCTCATCGAGCGAATAGTGCCCGGATACCAGTTCGTCAAGCTTGTAGCGGCCGTTCTGGTAGAGTTCGACCAGCCAGGGGATATCGATGCGCGTCCGCGCTGCTCCCATGGCGCTGCCGGTCATGTGCCGGCCGCTCATGAATTCCACCGGCGCGAAGTCCGTCAGGTGCTCCCCGTGACCGTGCCCGATGACGCAGGTCGTGCCATCCACGGCCGACATCATGAAGCCCTGCCGCAGGATGGGCAGCCCGGCCACCGCGATAATGACGTAGTCCGCGCCGCGGCCGAAGGTGATCTCCCGCGCCTTCTTGATGGGGTCCGTCTCTTTTTTCACGTTGATCGTATGCGTCGCCCCGAACGTTTTTGCCTGTTCGAGCTTATTGTCCAGGACATCCACGGCGATAATCGGGTAGCAGCCGGAATAGACGCCGCCCTGGATGGCGTTGATGCCGACGCCTCCCGCTCCCATGACAAGGAGGCTTTTACCCGGCTGGGCCTTGAGCCGGTTGACCACCGCTCCGAAACCGGATATGACGCCGCAGCCCAGCAGGCAGGCTTTATCCGGAGGCATGTCCCGGGGCACCTTCACTACGTTCGGTTCCGGTACGTTCGTGTATTCCACGAATCCCGCTACCGCCCCGGCGAACTGCGTCGGGCGCTTGCCGTCTTTGGTGGTATATTTTCCGGGGGCCGCCAGGAAGATGTGGTTGACGGTGCACATATTGGACAGCCCGATGCTGCAATAGTAGCACTTCCCGCAGCCGGCCGGGGCCAGGGTCGCCACCACGCTGTCCCCTTTCTGCACGTAGGTCACATCTTCGCCGGTCTCTTCGACGATGCCGCAGACCTCGTGTCCGCCGATGGCCGGCAGGGGAGGACTGCCGTGTTCGCCCCGGAAGGAATGGATATCGCTGTGGCAGATGGCGCATGCCTGGATCTTTACCCTGACCTCTCCTTTCTGCAGGGGGTCGAGGGTGACTTCTTCGAGGTATTGCGGTTTCCCGAACTCTCTGGTTATCGCGGCTTTCATGGCAACTCCTTTCCGGTGGGTCTAACAACCCGGCACATTCAGTCGTTCTACGACGTGAAATGCTTCCCCCGATTTTAAAAACAAAGACAAGAAAAAGTCAAACTTTACCAGATAGTGAAAATGGACTATAGTAGAGAAAAATCAAATCATTGCTTTACTTCACCAATTTCATTTTCAGAGAGATTGAAAGGACGGGAGATTGACCAGGAACGATTATCCGTTTGCCAATCCGCAATACCAGCTCTGGCTGCACCTTTCCGGTACGAAGTCGATCATCAGCAAGGCCCGACAGACGAAATTGGGGAAGTATACCCATCATAACCAGGCGGCCGCGCTCAATCTCATCTGGTCGATGGATGGCAAGGCCACGCCCGGTTTTATTTCCCGGGCGCTTTTTCTGCAGCACCACACGGTATCCGAGTTACTTACCCGCCTTGAAAACAAAGGTTTAATACGCAAACACCGGGACGAGCAGACCCGGAACGTGGTGCGTCTGAACATTACCGGAAAAGGCAAGGCTTATTGCGTGGAGGTTACCCAGGGCGATCTGATCAAGCGCGTCATGGGTGCTTTGACCGTCCCGGAGCAGGAGCAATTAAGAACGCTCCTGAGCAAGCTTATCGATGCCGCAAACCGTGAAATGGGAACAGAAACAAGACCCGAAGAACCAACGGACTGATGGAAAGAATGACACCGAATGCTGGTCCGGCGGGGCGCCCTTCACGGAATCACGTATCATGGTACGCACAATATGATGAGGCGGCATCACCTTTTTCTCAGGCGTCCCCGCCTTTGTGTAAAAGGGCTGACATTTGCAGCATCCTTACGTTTAATTGCAATACTATGAATAGTGCAAATATTTGTTCTTAATAATAGAACATCTTGTATCTTTTACTGCGAAACGATATACTTTCTGCAACTGCTAGAAGGAGAGTGAACGATGACGCAGACGAGATACGGATACCTGGTCAAACCCCTCGAATACGGTACTATCGGCGGACCTGAAGGCAGGTCAGGATACATGACAGCGCCCCGGGGCGTCGATCTTGAGGGCTTGAATGTCTCATTTTCCTGGGGGTATTTACGCCAGCCGGGTACCTGGGACTCTGAAGCTGGTACGAGCCACGTTCACCCTCACGGTAAAGTCCTCATGTTCACCGGGTTGGATTATGATAACCCGAACGAATTAAGCGCTGAGATCGAAGTTACCATGGGCGAAAAAGGAGAAAAACTGACCGTCAATTCCCCGACGTTCGTCACCCTGCCGGCGGGTTATCCCCACGGGCCGATGGTAACGAAGCGGGCGGACAAGCCATTCGGGTTACTGGCGGTATACACCAGCGGCGAACCGAAATCCGAGACCGTGCCCCTGCGGCCGGTCGATAAAGAAGGCGACTTCGGGAACCTGGTGCGCAGGTTTGAAATGCGTGACATGCACCGGCGGGAAGGCAGCGGCAACGCGGATTTCATGAACGCCTGGTCCGGGAACGACCAGCCGGGGTTCAACCTGAACTTTACCTGGGCATTCCATACCGGCATCGGGCCGTTCCATACGCATGACCCCCATGTACACCCCAATGACGAATGTCTTGTCTTCCTCGGGTCTGACCCTGATGAGCCGGACTATCTTGGCGCGGAGATCGAGATACAGATGGGAGAAGAGCGGGAAGTCCATGTATTCACCCGGCCGACCGTCGTCGTCGCGCCGCGGGGACTGGTGCATTGCCCGCTCATCGTCAGGAAGGTGGAAAAACCGTGGCTGTTCACGGCCATCTGCCTGAACAACGAACACGACACTACCTGGCTCGGCGGCGATCCCAACGTGCCCAACGTTTTCGCCATGCCGATGAAGAGGCCGGAAGAAAGTTAAATCCGCTCAACGGGCTAATTGTATATAGCGCCGGACAGCCAGCGGTACGAAGACCAGCATGATGCCGGCATCCCAGGCCAGGTTCCGCCACAGGGAAGTCGCAATGTCCGTTCCCAGAGACAGGCCGCGGATGGTATCCACGATGGACGTCACCGGGTTGTATTCCGCGAACGTCTGCAGCCAGGACGGCATCGTCTCTACCGGCACATAGATGGAACTGGCGAACACCAGCGGGAAAACCCAGAAAAAGCCGGCGGACTGGGCGGTCTCGACACTTTTGACCAGCACGCCTATCCACACGCTGACCCAGGTGAGCGCGATGCCGAAGAGAACGATGAGCGCAATACCGGCCACCGCGGACGCCGTGCCCGCCTCGAAACGGAACCCGATCGCGTATCCCACGCCGACCATTATCAGCAGCAGGACGATGTACCGGGCGGTATCGGAAAACACCCGGCCGGTCAGGAAAGCGGAACGGGCCATCGGCAGGGAGCGGAAACGGTCGACGAGCCCCTTGGAAAGGTCTTCCGCTATCCCGACGCTCGTTTCCGTGGAACCGAAAAACACTACCGAGACCAGGAAACCGGGCAGCAGGAACTGCGCGTAGTCGATGCCCCCGGTCTGTATCGCACCGCCGAAAACGTAGGTGAACAGCAGCAGCAGTATCACGTTGAAGAAGGCGCTGAACAGCAGCAGTTGGGGCGTCCTGAAATATTTGATGATGTCCCGGCGGGTCATCACGCCGATGTCGGAGAGGGTCTCTCGTATGTTCATGATGGCTCACCGTTGTTCTCGTCCATGTCTTTTCCGGGTGTTTCTTCCGCCGCGTGACCGGTGAGCGATAGGAACACATCGTCCAGCGTGGGCTGGGCCAGTCCCAGTTCTGAGAGTTCGATGCCGGCCTGGTCCAGTTTCCTGACCACTTCGGCCAGCATTGCCGCGCCGCGGGTCGCGGGGAATGAGATCTCTCCGAGTTCCTCGTTGATGGCCATGTTACTGTCTCCCATTGAGGCGAGTTGCCCGGCGGCGTCTCCGGTGCGTTCTCTCTCCCGCAGCTTCATCTGGACCCGTGTATCGCCTCCGCAGCATTCCTTGAGTTCCCGCGGCGTGCCTTCACGTAAAATCTTTCCCCTGTCCATGATGGCGATGCGGTCCGCCAGGCGGTCGGCTTCTTCCAGGTACTGCGTGGTCAGGAACACGGAGCTGCAATGGGTGGCCTGTGACTTGATGACTTCCCAGAGTCCCAGCCGGGAGCGCGGGTCGAGGCCGCTGGTCGGTTCATCGAGGAGCAGGATCGGCGGGCTGGCGACGAGGGCGGCGGCCAGGTCGAGGCGCCGTCTCATGCCGCCGGAGTATGTTTTTACCCTGCGTTTGGCGGCATTGACGAGGTCGAAGTCTTCCAGCAATTCCTGCGCCCGCTGCCGCGCCCTGTCCTTCCCGAGGTGATACAGGCGCCCGATCATCTCCAGGTTCTCTTTTCCGGAAAAGTTCTCATCGACGGCGGGATACTGGCCGGCCAGCCCGAAGACGGTGCGCGCCGCGGCCGGTTGTTGGACGACGTCATACCCGCCGATGTAAGCCGAACCTTCATCCGGCTGGAGCAGGGTGGTGAGAATACGGACGAGCGTCGTTTTCCCGGAACCGTTCGGGCCGAGCAGGGCGAAGACCAGTCCCGGCTCCACTCTGAGATCAACTCCGTTCAGCGCCCGGACGTCACCGAAGCGCTTTTGGATGCCGATGACTTCAATGGATGCATTATCGCAGCTTGCGCCCTGGCGCCGCACGGGTGAGACCGCCATACCACCGCCCCTTTAATCTATCTAACCTATATGGTATAGCGGAATACAAGGGGCAGAGAAAACTAGAAGCAGCCGAGCTGGCACTGCCGGATTTTACATCCGTTTACATTGGCGGCGTTCGCCACGTCCATGGGACGGACCTTGAGGCGCCGGGCGATCTCGAATGCGGCCTCGCAGGTGAGAGCGTTTTGTTGACATAAAGTTGCGACCTCTCTCGCCACATCTTCCCGCACTTCCGGCTGCGAACCGTCGTACGGCGTCTTTTCCACCTTGAAACAGCCCAATTGGCAGTCCGTGACCCGCCGACTCAGCTTGTCCAGGACGGCCCCCACGGCGATGCGCGGAACGTTGAAATCCCGGGCGATCCGCCAGGCTGCGGGGCAGGGCAGATAGCCGTCCCGCAGTCCTGCCTGTACGGCTTGTTCCAGTTGGCTCAATGTTTCTTCCGTAAGGTTGGCGGGGTTCTCCGGCAGCTGCAGGCGCTCCTGTTTCTTGGTACGGTCTTTGTCGTTGAAATCTCTCATAACTACTCCCGGCAGTGTTCTTTTTTCAGTCTATCGCATATCCTTTCAGCAAACAAACAGGGCGGGCGCTGCTTCATAGGTGAATTTGATTGATGGAGATACTGTAATTGCGAATCCGCCCCAGGCGGATGTGGCAATCTCGAAGATCGGGATTGCTTCGCTACGCTCGCAAAGACAACATTTACGAAATTACTAAAGCCAAATAGAACCCTTTTAGGAGCGGTGAGAACACCGCCCTCTTCATGGTATACTCTATCCGTACTACATGCCTGAAAGGACACTATCGATGACCGTGATCAAGATCATGCCGTGCCTGGATATGAAAAACGGGCGGACGGTTAAAGGTATCAATTTTGTCGGCCTGAAGGACGCCGGAGACCCGGTCGAGAACGCCTTGTTTTACCAGAAGGAAGGCGCCGACGAACTGGCGATGCTGGATATCGCCGCGACGGTGGAAAACCGCAAGACCAGGCTGGAGTGGGTCAAAAATGTGGCTTCGGTGATAGATATTCCCCTGACCGTCGGGGGAGGCATCGGCTCCCTGGAAGACATCGAGATGGTGCTGGAAGCCGGCGCGGACAAGGTCTCGATGAACAGCGCCGCGGTGAAGAACCCCGAACTGATTAAGCAGGCATCGGAAAAATACGGCCCGGCGGTGGTGACCGTGGCCATAGACGCCCGGAGAAACAAGGACATGCCGTCCGGGTTCGAACTCGTGGTGTCCGGCGGCACGAAACCGGTCGGTCTTGATGCCGTACAATGGGCCAGGCAATGCCAGGACCTCGGGGCGGGGACCATCCTGCCGACGAGCATGGACGGCGACGGCACCCAGACCGGTTATGACCTGGAATACACGCGGGCCATTGCGGATGCCGTGGACCTGCCGGTGGTTGCCTCCGGCGGAGCAGGGACCCTCGAGCACTTTTATGACGGAGCAGTCAAAGGCGGCGCGCAAATACTCCTGGCAGCCTCCGTGTTCCATTACCGGACATTCAGCATACGCCAGGTCAAGGAATACCTGAAAGGCAAAGGTCTCCAGGTCCTCCTGTAGCGCTCAAGGCCAATAAACCCCGGTTTACGTCAACTCGCGGATGGCTTCATACTCCACAGAATCTTTGAGCAAGAGGGATGCCACGGTCTCACGGTCTCCCCAGGCAAACCGCAGCGCCATGCCGCAGTCGCTGGAAAACTGCCGCGGTGTCGGCACGAGCTTCACCGTCAGCCCGGCCTGTTTGCACAGCTTCTCGGTGCGTAAGGCTGAGGAAGTAGTGTAAAAGAGTACCACGCCGTGCTCGCTCATGCCGCCGCAACCTTCCGGACAGCCCGGACCGTCTTTTCTACATCCTGAGGTGCAGTGAATATCCCCGGCGCCAGGCGTACCGTCCCGGATGGGAACGTTCCCAGCGTGCGGTGTGCCGCGGGGGCGCAATGCAGTCCCACACGGGTCAGTATCTCGTGGTCTTCGTTAAGCTCAAGGCCGATGTCCGAAACGCTCTTCCCGTCGATAGTAAAAGAGATGATGGCCGTGGAAAGCTCCGGGTCATGGGTACCGTGAACATGCAGGCCGGGAATGTCCGCCAGTCCTTCGAGCAGCAGCCGGACCAGCCCTTTCTCATGTTTCCGGATGCTGTGGATTCCCCGCCGGTTTATCCATTCTATCGCTGCTTTCAAACCGGCGATGCCGCTGATGTTCGGCGTGCCGCTTTCATACCGGTCCGGCAGGTTTTCCGGCTGTTCTTCGGAATCAGACCGGCTGCCGGTGCCGCCTCGAACCAGGGGTTCCATTTCCCGTATAACCACACGGGGTCCCAGTATCAGCCCGCCGGTACCGGGAGGCCCCAACAGCCCCTTGTGCCCGGTAAAGCCGAGCAGGTCGATGCCCATCTGCTGCATGTCAATGGGAAGGACGCCGGCCGTCTGGGCGGCATCGACGAGGAACAGCGCTCCCGCCCGGTGCGCCAGCGGCGCCACTTCCGCCGCCGGAAGGATGGTCCCGGCCACGTTGCTGGCATGGTTCATAACGACCAGCCGTGCCGGTTTCTCCAGAGCGCGTTCCATGTCTCGGATATCAAGCAGTCCCCGGGAATCGCACCGGACCACGTCGATGATGATGATGCCGGCTTTCTCCAGGTGCCGCAACGGCCGCATAACGGCGTTGTGTTCCATGCTCGTCGTTACCACGCGGTCGCCGGGCTTGAGCATTCCCCGGAAGGCGATATTGAGCGCATAGGTCACGTTGGGTGTGAAGATGACCCGCAGCGGGTCCGCGGCGTTGAAGAACCTCGCCACGGCTTCCCGGGTATCGTACATTACCCGGCCGGACTCGATGGACAGGCTGTGACCGGAGCGGCCGGGGTTGCCCCCGGCGCTCTCCAGTACATCGGTCATTGCTTTCAGGACCTCGGGCGGTTTCGGCCAGGAGGTCGCTGCGTTGTCAAGGTAGATCATTTGCTCATCATGAGGTGGATCTCATCGCCGGAACGCGCGTCCGCTTGGACGTTCCAGCCCAGGTTGCGCCCGATGCGGGACACATTTTCTTTGGCGGTTTCGTTATCGACGATGATCTCCAGCGTCCCTTTGTCCAATTTTTTCAGCGCCTCGCGGGCCTGCATGGCGGGAATGGGACAGGACAGGCCGCGGGCATCGATGATTTCAGCCATGGTTTTCCTCCTTATTTCGCCGTTCCCAGGGAGAGTGATTTCACCGGCCGCATGATTAAGCCGATGATGATGCAGAACACCAGCCCGACGACGACGGCCAGCGGCCCGAACGCGGAAGCCCCGGCAGGTGAACTGGCGATGGAAAACGTGTGCGCGAAACCGGCGCCGACCAGCATACCGAGGAAAAAGACAGCGGCGTCGCCATCGCCTTCACCGGCGAGGAACAGTTGGCGTCCCGGGCAGCCGCCCGCCAGCGTGAACGCCAGACCGGAAAGCGCCATTCCAGCGAAGTTCATCAGACCGTCCGTGTGCGCGACCGGCTGTTCCTGGAAACCGGCATGAAACTGCCCGAGCGCCAGGTTGGTGAAGAAGGCCGCGACGATAAGCGCGATGACGCCGTACAGCAGGTGGTTATCGCGGAGGAGGATGGTATCCCGGATGGCGCCGACCGTGCAGAAACGGCTGCGCTGGGCCAGAAAGCCGATGACCAGACCGACCACCAGCGCTACGGCCAGCGGCGCGTACATGGAACCCGGGCCATTCTCCGAGAAGAAAATGGGGCCGGTCGGATTACCGGCGGCGTCACGCCCGAACTGAGGCGCGGCGATAAGCAGGACAAGCAGCGCGACCATGCCCGCCGGCATGATAAGCCCCATTGCCTTCGGGGCCGGATGGTTGCGGCCGAGGCTGTAGCCCATTTTCAGGAAAACGATGCCGATGCCGATGCCGGCAGTAAGCCCGACGATGCCGAGAATGGCGTTCCAGTCGCCGCCGGCCAGCCGGAGATAAGCTCTCCAGGGGCAGCCGAGGAAGACCAGCGCGCCGAACATGGCGAAAACCCCGAGGAGAAAACGGATGATCGGGGAAGACCCGGTCCGGGGTTTGTATTCTTTGAACATGAGGGCGGCGATGAACGCGCCCAAAAGGCCGCCGATGATCTCCGGCCGGATGTACTGGACGACGGCGGCATTGTGCAGGCCGAGCGCTCCGGCGATGTCCCGCGTGAAACAGGCCATACAGATGCCCATGTTACCGGGGTTTCCCCAGGTCACCAGGAGCGGGGCGAGGACGCCGATGATGAGACCGGTGATGATCGGTCCCCAGCGGGAAGACAATAGACGAGTGATAAACAAATCTCAAGCTCCTTTCGCCATGAATTACTCCCGCTGCGGGAAGCAACCCTTGACCGGAGGAGCCTGTTAGAGAAGAAAGTCTCCACGGAAAGGTTTGAAGCCACGGTTGGTCCGCGCACCGGGGTTATCGGGAAGATGTGCCACGCACATCGAATCACGAGTGGCTCACGTGCGTCTGTGCAGGACTACCATAACGTCGCCTCCTTTCCATGCCAATACCTGGGCAAAGACTCCCGTCATTATACTTCGTCGTGCGTAATCATGGCAAATACCCTACGGAAAAACAGCTGTCTGCTATTGCTGGTTTCTCTTGGGGTTCCGCCTTGTTTACTGCCTTCGTCCATCACGCTATACTAAAGATAGAAAGCGATATGGCTGCGAAAATCTTAACAGTTGAAGATGACGCCAACCTGCTCCGGACTCTTGTCTATAACCTGAACCGTGAAGGTTACGCCACTCTTACCGCCACTACCGGCACCGAGGCCGTGGACGTAGCCCGGAAGGAAAGACCGGACCTCGTTCTGCTTGATGTCATGCTGCCGGAAATGAGCGGGCTGGATGTCTGCCGCATTCTCCGCCAGGAGATGACCGTTCCCATCATCATGCTGACCGCCAAGGCGGACGAGACGGACAAGGTCATCGGACTTGAAATAGGCGCGGATGACTATGTCACCAAGCCCTTCAGCATGAGGGAATTGCTCGCCCGGGTTCGTTCCATGCTCCGGAGGATGCACATGGAATCGCCCGCGGCCGGCAAGGCGGTCCTTTCCATTGGAGATGATCTGACCGTAGATATTTCGCGGCACCTCGTTACCCGCCGGGGAAATAACCTGGAACTGACGCCCAAAGAGTATGACCTCCTGGCATTTCTCGCCATCAATAAAGGGTTCGTTTTCAACCGGGACCAGCTCCTGGAAAAGGTCTGGGGCTATGAGTGCGCCGCGGACACCCGGACCGTCGATGTTCATATCCGCTGGCTCCGCCGGAAGATCGAAGACGACCCCGCCCGGCCGCGGCACCTGATCACCATCAGAGGTACCGGTTACAAACTGGAAGGTTGACGATGTTCCACACGATACAGTGGCGGATCGCCTTCGGGTTCATCATCATCATTGTTCTTGGTATGGCCGCCCTGGGTTCTTATCTGACCGTTTCCGCCCACAACGACCTGCTGGACAACCTCCGCTCGGAACTGCATACGGAAGCGGATATCGTTGCTCAGGCCAGCCGGCCCTTTCTTCAGGACGGTGATCTTGCCGGTCTGACCGGTTTCGTCAACGGCCTGGGAGAGGATATCGAAGCTCGCGTGACCGTGGTCCGGATGGACGGGACCGTGCTGGCGGATTCCCAGGAAGATGCCGCATCCCTGGCCAACCATGCCGGGCGGCCGGAGATCATGCAGGCCCTTGAAACAGGGTACGGCGAGGCCACCCGTACCAGCCCTTCCACGGGGGAAAGGATGCTGTATGTTGCGGTGCCGATCACGGGGACCGACGGGACCCTCGGGACCGCCCGTGTCGCGCTGGACACCGAACGCGTCGAGGCCTATACCGGAACCATGGTGCCCATCACCATTGTCAGTATCATTTGCGCCACGGTAGCTGTCATCGTTGCCGCCTGGTTCATCACCCGTCTGACCATGCGCCCGATACGGGAACTGACCTTTGCCTCGCGGGAACTGGCCGCCGGTAATTTCGATTACCGTGTGCCGTTCAAATCGGGAGACGAGTCCGGCCAGCTTGCCCGGGCCTTCCAGGACATGTCCGACCGCCTCAAGGACCTCGTACAGAACCTTTCCGATGACAAGGCGCGTCTGTCCACTATCCTCGACAATATGGCTGACGGCATCATTACCACGGACCAGGACACGAACGTCGTCCTCATGAACCAGGCCGCGGGAAGACTGCTCGGTATCCCGCACGGCGAGGCCGCGGGCCGGCCGCTGATCGAATCGGCACGGGACTACCAGTTGAACGATATTCTCAAACGCTGTCTGAAGAGCGGAAAAAGCGAGGAAGCCCAGTTCGAAGCCGGTGTTTCCGGCCGATTCCTTCGCGCTATCGCTGTTCCCATGCCCGCCGAGACAGGCGGCGCTTTGCTGCTGCTCCAGGACCTCACCGAATTACGCGGTTTGCAGACGATGCGCCGGGAGATCGTCGGCAACATCTCCCATGATTTCCGGACGCCGCTGGCCGGCATCAAGGCCATGGTCAATACCCTCCAGGACGGGGCCGTGAATGATGCCGAGGCTGCCGCGGACTTCCTGGCCCGCATCGAGGACGAAGTAGACCGCCTGACCCAGATGGTGACCGAGCTTACCGAGTTGTCCCGCATCGAGACCGGACGGAGCCAGTTGAAGATAGCCCCGGTGAATATCAACGACCTGGTCCGGGACGGCATCATCCATCTCGGCCCCCAGGCGGAACGCCAGAAACTGGCGTTGACGGTGGACCTCCAGGAAGACCTTCCGGTGGTCAGGATTGATGCCGAGCGTATCCGCCAGGTCATCATCAACCTCATGCACAACGCTATCAAGTTCAACAAGCCTGAAGGTTCGGTGACGGTCGCCACCCGCCTTGAAGAGGATGCCGTTGTTGTGTCCGTCAGCGATACCGGCATCGGCATCGCGCCGGGGGACCTGCCCCGTATCTTCGAGCGGTTTTTCAAGGCGGACAGGTCCCGGGCCGGTCTCGGTTCCGGCATGGGCCTCGCCATTGCCAAGCACACGGTAGAGTCCCACGGCGGGACCATCAAGGTCAGGAGCGAGCCTGGCAAAGGCTCGACGTTCACGTTCCGTCTGCCTCTCAACCGCCGTCCGGGTTAGGCATCAACCCCGGTACGGGACATTGCGGCGTTACTTTTTCAAGGCTTTGTACAGGGATTCGACGTTCATCTTGAAGAACCCGGCCATCGGCCCTTCCTTGGGCACCTGGCTGAATTCCCTGGCTTCGTTAATGCGTGTGAATGTCTCTTCCAGGCTCGCGCCGGCATCCACGGCTTTCCCGATGACGTCTATCCACACCTGGATCTTCCCTTTCATCTGGCCGAACGCGCTCCTGTCAGTGACCTCGCCGTGGCCGGGGATGACGACATCGACATCGAGTTCTTCGAGGCGGTCGAGTGATTTCAGCCACTCGTGCGGTACCGCATCGACGAAGATAGGGGAAGCAAGATTGATGTTGTCCGATACTATAACCGTACGGTCTTCCGGCACGTATACAGCCGTCTGCTGGCGGGTGTGGCCCGGTACTCTGAGAATTTCGAGGGTGCGGTCGCCCATGCGGAGCGTTGCTTCGCCTTTGAGTACGATCTCCGGCGGGCGGAAATAGAAGCTGTCGTCCGGCTTGGGTTCGTCCGGGGCCATAAAAGCCATCTCGTTGATCAGGTCCTGTACCCGGGCTTTCTTGAGCCGTTCCACGGTATCTTCGTTGCCGATGACCGTGCCGCCGAGGTAGCAGCTCCCGCAGTAATGGTCTGTGTGGGCTTCCTGGACGATGACGTAGCGGACGGGAGCGTGTTTTTCGATCTCCTCTTTCCAAGCCCTGGCCTGTGCCGGGACCATCGGCGTATCGACGACGACGGCGCCGTCCCTGGTTACGATGAAGGTGGAATTACAGCTGTTGAAACCGGTCCCGAAGAAGATGTTATCCGTGATTTTCCGTACTTCCATAGTTCCTCCTGATGCTGTAGGTTGCGGTCTGCGGTGTTTTCCTATTATCCCTGTATCGATGTACTATTTGCAAACGTACAAACCAAAGGGAGCGCGCCGGCTCCCTTGCAGCATTTTTCTGAATGATGACCGATCAAACCAGCAGGTCCGGGGAACTCAAGGTCTTGTACATCTTGTAGTACAGGCCTTTTTTGGCCATGAGTTGCCGGTGTGAACCTTCTTCGATGAGGTTGCCGTGTTCCAATACGATAATACGGTCCGCGCCGGTTATGGTGGAAAGCCGGTGAGCAATAGTCAGCGTGGTGCGGCCTTTGGCCAGTTTGTTGACCGCCCGCTGCATGATGCGCTCGGTGTGCGTATCGATGTTGGAGGTCGCCTCGTCCAGGATGAGAATACTCGGGGCTGCCAGCATGGCCCGGGCCATGCAGACGAGCTGCCTCTGGCCGGCGCTCAGGTTGCTGCCCCGCTGGCCTACCTGCGCCTGGTACCCGTCCTTCAGCCTGTTGATGAACGTGTGGGCGCCTACTTCTTTGGCTACCTGGATGACCTCTTCCCGGCTGGCCGTCTCGTTCCCGAAGCGGATGTTCTCTTCAACGGTGCCGGTAAACAGGATGGGGTCCTGCGGCACGATGCCTATCTGCTTCCGGAGGGATTTCTGCGTTACCGAGCGCACATCGTAGCCGTCGATTGTTACCGCGCCGTTTTCAACTTCGTAAAAACGGGCGGTCAGGCTGACCAGGCTGCTTTTGCCGGAACCGGTCTGGCCGACGATGGCCACCGATTCTCCCGGCTTGATGGTGAGGTTTATGCCGTGCAGGACTTCTTCACCCTCTTCATAGGAGAAGTGCACATTTCTGAAAGCAATTTCGCCTTCGACCGGCGGCAGTTCCACCGCGTCCGGCCTGTCTGTGATGTCCGCGTGAATGTCCAGCATCTCGAAGATACGGTGCCCGGAGGCCATGGCCCGCTGGAGTTCCGTGTACTGCATGGAAAGCTCCAGTACCGGATCGAAGAAGCGCTGGACATAGAGCAGGAAGGCGAGGAGGAAACCGATGTCCATGACCCCGTCCATCACCTGGAAGCCGCCGAAGATAATGACGATGGCATAGGCTATGCTCGTGGAGATGTGGACGGCGGGCATGATGAGCGCTTCAAGCTTGACGGCGGTTATGTTGGCGTCCAGATGGGCCTTGTTGACCTCATCGAACTGCTCCATGTTCTCTTCCTCGCGGGAAAGAGACTGGATGACGCGTACCCCGGACATGTCTTCCTGCAGTTGCGAGTTAACGATAGCGATGGCCCGCCGCACCCGTATGAAGGCCACGCGGGCGTATTTCTGCCAGATGAAAGCCCCGGCTATCATGACCGGCACGACGATGAGGGTCAGCAGGCCCAATGCCCAGTTTACGGTCAGCATGATGATGGCGATGCCCAGCAGCGTCAGGACGCTGGTGATGAGGGAAAGGATGCCCTGCGTTACCAGTTCCTGCACCTGGGCGACGTCATTCTGGATACGGGACATCAGCTTGCCTACCTTGTGGGTATCGAAGAAGCTGAGGGACAGGGTAAGCAGGTGGTCGAACATGTCCCGGCGCATCTGGTAGATGACCTTCTGCCCCGCCAGGGAGGTGAAAAGAGTTTCCACGTACTGCGCGGCCCACATCGCTACGGAAATGACCACGAGGTAGATAACGGATATATTGAGCGCGCCGAGATCGCCGGCGGCGATGTTATTGGTCGCAATGGCCACCATGTACGGGAGCGCCAGGGTCGCGCCGGTGCGCACGAGCATTCCCAGCGCCCCGATGGCGATCAGTTTTACAACGGGCTTCAGGAACCTTGGCAGCCGACTGATGACGCGGCTGTCATAGACCTTTCCCAGTTCTTCATCCTGGTCGAACCGGCCGCCGCCGTGGCCGCCGTGGCCGCCGTGAAACATCAGTCGCCCTCCAGGACCATGTCGTCTATCGATTCACGATGGATCATGAGCTGTTCTTCATAGACATCTTTATATAGACCGCCCCTGGCGATGAGTTCTTCATGGGTGCCCTGTTCCGCAACCTTGCCGTCTTCCAGCACCAGGATGAGGTCCGCGTTCTTGATGATGGGAACACGGTGGGTGATGATGAAGGTCGTCCTGCCTTTGATGAGCCTGTCCAGCGCCTGGCGGATAAGCCGTTCCGTCTGGGAGTCTACGCTGGCCGTGGAATCATCCAGGATGAGAATGCTCGGGTTTACCAGCAGCGTACGAGCGATGGAAAGGCGCTGTTTTTCGCCGCCGGAAAGGGTATCGCCGCGTTCGCCCACCCAGGTATCGTACTTCTGCGGCAGGCGGTCTATGGAATCGTGCAGGTAAGCCGCTTTGGCGACTTCGACGATCTGGTCGAGGCTGGCGTCCATCGCCCCGTAAGCAATATTTTCACGTACCGTGGCGGAGAACAGGAAAACGTCCTGCTGCGCTGCTACCACGTTCCTGCGCAATGAGGGCAACGTCACATCACGGATATCGATGCCATCGATGAGGATCCGGCCGTCGGTAACATCATAGAACCGGCCGAGCAGATTGGCGATGGTGCTCTTGCCGCTCCCGGAACGCCCCAGCAGGGCGACGGTCTGTCCGGGTTTGACCTCGAAGCTGACTCCCTGGAGGGCGGTCTCCTTGGAATCATAGCTGAAGCTGACATTTTCGAACTTCACCTCGCCGCGGACCCTGCCGAGTTCCATGGCGCCCGGCTTCTCCTTGACCTCGGATTCCGTATCGAGGATCTCAAAAATGCGCTGCCCGGCGGAGACCGTCCGTGAATAGAGGTTGACCAGGAACCCGAGCCGCCTTATCGGCATCATGAGCAGGGCGGTATAGAAAATGAACTGTGTTATCTCGCCGATGGTCATCAGCCCGTTCACGTACTGGTTGCCTCCGTACCAGAGGATGGCGATGGTCGGCAGGCCTGCCAGCAGTATCATCATCGGCATATTAAACGCTAAAAGCCTGGCGGCACTCATCTGTTCTTCGTACAGGGTTTCCGCCTGCCCGGCGAATTTCTCGCTGTCCCGCGGTTCGTGGGAGAAGGCCTTGACCACGCTGATACCGGCCAGGCTCTCTTCCAGCGTTGTGTTCATGAACCCGAGTACCTGCTGCACCCGCAGCCAGATGGGCCGTATCTTCCGCCCGAACGTCATGGCCAGTATCCCGATGGGGACGACGAACGCCAGTGTAATCAGGGAAAGCGTGACGTTCATGGAGAACATGATGGCGTATACGCCGACGACCATGATGACCGTCTGGATAAAACCGAGCAGGCCCATGGAAAAGAACATGCGGACGGCTTCGACGTCCTGGGTGGCCCGTGACATGAGCTGGCCGGTCTGGCTCCGGTCGTGGAAAGCAAAGCTGAGCCGCTGAAAACGCTCATACATGGCATTGCGTATGCGATAGCAAGCCCGTTGCGATACCATCTCATTATAGTAACGCTGGGTATAACCGGCGGCGCCGCGCAACCCTCCGGCGGCGATGATAACGATGGCAATGATCACGACCATGCTGCGGTTGCCGGACTCGACGACAGTATCGACTCCTTCACCGAGCAGGCGCGGTATCAATATTCCGAAAGCCGTACCCGCGACGATGGCTATGAAAGACCAAATGAACAGTTTCCAGTTGCCGCGGACAAAGCCTAATAAACGTGAAATTATCTGCATGGATCGTGGTTCCGGAAGGCGCGACTATTCCGATATAACGGAATATAGTATAGCACGCATGAACGCTTGCGTAAAGGGAATTGACGAATCAGGAACATGATAATGACAGCAAGCCCCCGGTAAGGGGGCTTGCTATAGTTCACAGTAAACAGGTAAAGAACAGGCTAGGTCAGTTCAGAAGTGCAGTTCGGGCACCGTTTGG
>CAZPSP010000014.1:0-27842 GCA_964589285.1 uncultured Dehalococcoidaceae bacterium
TAAAAATGACTATCCCTTCATTCGTAATCGGGATGGGGCTGGCATTCATTCTGGGTATTATGGCAGCTACTTTTCGTGACTCCTTCTGGGACCAGGGAGTGAAATTCCTGGCTGTGCTGGGACAAGCGTTACCGGGCTTCTGGGTAGCCATTATGGCCATGCTGGTTTTTTCCGTGAAACTACAATGGTTACCCGTCGCAGGTATGGCTACGCCGGCACATTATGTTCTCCCAGTCGCTACTATGGTCTTTTTTATGCTGCCGGGTATGATGCGACTGGTGCGGTCCAGTATGCTTGATGTACTCGATAGTGAGTATATCAAGCTTGCCAGGATCAAGGGAGTTCCGGAAAGAGTGGTCATTTGGAAGCATGCCCTGCGGAATGCGCTGATAACTCCGTTAACTACCCTTGGTATGCTGCTGCCAATGTTGGTGATGGGCGCGGTAATATCAGAGACTATATTCAACTGGCCTGGAATGGGAGTATTAGCGGTGAACTCAACCTTCTCCCGTGACTTCCCTATCGTCCAAGCCATTACCCTGATAACAGCAATACTCGTCCTCGGGGCTAATCTGATAGTGGATATCTTATATGCATACATTGACCCGCAGATAAGGTACCAGAGGATGTAGGGATAGGGAAATCATGATGAATACTATTGCCGTCACAAAAGTATACAAGGGTCTACCAACGCGAGCCAGGATTCTGCGGGGATTGTCCTTATGGATACCCTCAGCTATCATGCTTCTCATGATCATCCTCGCCATATTTGCCAACCTCAGTTGGGTAGGTTTACCTGATGTCGGCATCGCTCCACACGACCCTGTAAAAAGCAATATGAGAGACCGGTTGTTACCGCCATCGTGGATGGAAGGCGGGAAAAGTGATTATCTCCTCGGTACCGACAGGCTGGGACGAGACGTGCTTAGCCGGCTCATCTACGGGGCCCGGATATCTCTTAGCGTCTCTCTCATCGTGATATTCATCACCGCCGCCTTCGGGACGGCTTTGGGTGTGTTTGCCGGGTACGTCGGAGGCCGCATTGAAGGGTTTACCATGAGGGTGGTTGACGTAGCTTTGTCCTTCCCAGGTTTGTTGTTAGCAATGATCCTGGCTGTAGCCATCGGGCCGGGGTTCTGGACTGTCGTGATTGCGTTGTCGGCACTCGGCTGGGCAGGCTATACGCGCCTTGTCAGGGGCGAGACATTGAGACTACGTGAATCAGACTTCGTACAGCAAGCACGAATTAACGGTGCTTCATCACGTAGGATCATGATACGGCATATCTTCCCGAATATCGTCAATTCACTCATCGTCATTATGACGTTACAAATCGGCGGTATGATCCTGGCAGAATCAGCCCTCAGCTTTTTAGGTATCGGTATCTCCGCTCCCACCCCGTCCTGGGGCGCTATGGTATCGGACGGCCGGAGCGAACTGGACCGGGCATGGTGGATATCCGCCTTTCCGGGCATAGCCATCGGCCTGGTCGTAATGTCCGGCAACTTCCTAGGTGACTGGATCCGCGATAAACTGGATCCCAGATTGAGGCAACTATGAACGAAACATTACTTAAAGTTGAAGACCTTAAGACTTCTTTCTTTACCCGTGCCGGAGAGGTCAAGGCAGTCGACGGCATCAGCTTCCATCTGAACGCCGGAGAGACCCTGGGCATCGTCGGCGAATCCGGCTGCGGCAAGTCTGTCACCGCTACGTCATTGCTGCGGCTGCTCCCGGAACCGGCCGGTCAGATCATCGGCGGTAAGATATTCCTGGAAGGGGTCAACATCCTCGAACTGGATAAGAAACAAATGAGGGCGTACCGGGGCAAGATGATCTCCATGATCCTGCAAGACCCCATGACGTCCCTCAACCCCGTCTATACCGTCGGCAACCAGATCGGCGAATCTATCCGTATGCACCAGCAGCTCCCGGAGAACAAGGTCGAAGCCGAGATCATTTCCGCCCTCCGCCTCCTCAGGATTCCGGCGCCGGAACAGCGATTGAAGGACTATCCCTTCCAAATGAGCGGCGGCATGAGACAGCGCGTCGTCGGGTCCATCGCCATGTCCTGCCGGCCCCGTGTCCTCATCGCTGACGAACCCACCACCGCCCTGGATGCGACAATTCAAGCACAGTATCTGGCGCTCTTCCGTGATATCCAGAAACAAACCAACGTCGGCATCATCTTCATCACGCATGACTTCGGCGTCGTCGCCAGTCTCTGCCACCGGGTAGCGGTCATGTACGCCGGGAAGATAGTTGAAACAGCCTCCACCAGCACTATATTCAAACATCCCTCTCATCCGTACACGAACGCCCTGATCCACTCCGTACCGCGCCTGGACCAGAAAGACGACCGGCTCTACTCCATCGAAGGCCAGCCGCCTTCGCTCTTGAACCTCCCGCCAGGCTGCCGGTTCGCCGCTCGTTGCCCGGATGCCATGGATATTTGCCGCGAACAACAACCGCCCGAGGTTGAACTTAGCGAAGGACATACCGTGTCCTGCTGGAAAGTGAACTGATCCATGTCAGAAGTATTATTGGAATGCCGCAATCTGAAAAAGTACTACCCTGTTACCAAGGGCCTGTTGCAACGGACTATCGGCTGGGTACGGGCCGTTGATAACGTGTCATTTTCCATCAAAGAGGGTGAAACGCTCAGCCTCGTTGGTGAGTCCGGCGCCGGCAAGACGACGGTAGCCAAGGCCGTTCTCCTTCTGGAAACGCCTACCTCCGGCAACATCCTGTTTGAAGGCCAGGACATCCGTAAACTCTCCTATGCAGAATTAAGGGAAAAGTATAAGCCGCGGGTACAGTCCGTCCAGCAAAACCCCTGGAGTTCCATGAACCCCAGGATGAGGGTGCGTGATATCGTCAGTGAGCCCCTGGCCTGCAATACCAAGATGACCAAGCCGGAAATGCGGGAACGCGTTATCGAGTTACTCGCGCAGGTAGGCCTCGAACCCCGGCACGCTGATTACTACCCTCATGAGTTCAGCGGCGGGCAACGCCAGCGTATCGTAGTGGCCCGCGCTCTGGCTCTCAACCCCAGCCTGGTGGTGCTGGATGAGCCGGTGTCCGCCCTCGATGTCTCTATCCGCGCCCAGATCATGAACCTGCTGAAAGACCTCCAGATAAAATACAATCTCAGTTACCTGGTCATCGCCCACAACCTGGCAACAGTGCGCTTCATGAGCAGCACCGTGGCCATTATGTATCTTGGGCAGATCGTGGAATACGGAGATTCGGAAGATATCTTCCATAATCCGCTTCATCCTTACACCCGGGCGCTCATCTCCGCCTCCATGCTGACGCTTCCGGAGGACCAGGACCAGAATGCACAGCCGATCATCCTCTCCGGTGAAATGCCTTCTCCGCTCAATCCGCCTTCCGGCTGCCGCTTCCACACCCGTTGTCCGGAGGCACAGGAACAATGCGCCCAGGAAGAACCGGAGATGGTCAAGGTTGGGGACCACTACGTTAAGTGCCATTCCCAGACCTACCTCCAGAAACGCCAGATGAGTACCAGTACCGTGGCTGATTAGCGGGCCGGATGGCTGCTGCGCCACTCGGGAGGCACCCGCCTCCCGAGTTCGTAACAGTCACATGGGATTTGTTGTATTTTTTACAAAAATCCTATTGAACTTTTGCCTTTTATACGATATACTATGTAAAGTTCCAGTTTAGGTTATACCAGCCTCCTTGAAGCTACTCGAGCAGAGTGTTCTAACGGTATTGGATGACCCAAACGACAACTAATTTTTATAGGAGGGTATCCAATGAGCTTCGAGGATAAATCCCTGCAATGTGTAGAATGTGGCAGCACTTTCGTATTTAGTGCGGACGACCAGGAATTCTACCAGTCCAAGGGTTATACCAATGAACCGAAGCGCTGCCCGGAATGCCGCCGAGCCCGCAAAGCGGAGAGACAGGGTAACACCTACGGCGGTCCCCGCCAGATGTTCCCGGCCACCTGCGCCGAATGCGGCGCCACCACTGAAGTCCCGTTCCAGCCGCGCGGCGACAAGCCGGTTTACTGCAGCGATTGCTTCAGGAAAATCAATCCACGTAGATAAGAGAGGTTAAACATCCCGGGCCGCATCATTACAGGTCTGCGGCCCGGGAAAAAGTAGTTTGTCACTAGAAGTAACTATTCACGAAGGCGAATCTCAGGAATCTCTACTGCGCCGCTTCCAGAAAATGGTGCAGATGAGCGGTGTGCTCCGTGAACTGAAAGCCAACCGCCATTTTATACCCAAAAGCGAAGCTGCCCGCATCAGAGCTAAAACAGCCGCACGCAGGCGCCGACGGCAGGGCTGATTACCTGCCGTCCGCTCCTTTTATCCATCAACAGTCCATCGGTGATTGTCTGTGTCGCATCGGTCTACCCATTTTTCGGTCTTTCATTCATTCCGTGTATCGACGGTTATTTCAGAAATCGTCACGGGGTCCTTTCCGTTCAAAATGTGTTCAACCAGCACCGTCACAGGTACGCCGCATCCATGTAAATCAACACAAGGAGATCTATGTCATTTCATTCCTATAACCTTCATCCGTCCATCATGAACGGTATCCGGGACCTCGGCTACGAGGAACCCACTCCCATACAAGCCCAGGCTATCCCGGTAGTCCTCGATGGCCGGGACCTCATCGGCCTGGCTCAGACCGGCACCGGCAAGACCGCAGCCTTCGTGCTGCCCGTACTCCACAGATTGCTGCAGGGACCCCGAAACGGCGTCCGCGCCCTGATCATTTCCCCTACCCGTGAACTGGCTGAACAAACGGCGGATGTCTTTTCCCGCCTGAGCCGGCATACCGGACTCACCTGCGCCGCGGTCTACGGCGGGGTCAGCATGTTCCAGCAGAACAACCGGCTCGAACAGGGGATAGACATCGTCGTGGCCTGTCCGGGCAGGCTGCTCGACCATCTCTGGAAAGGCACTATCCGCCTTTCCGGGCTGGAAGTCCTCGTCATCGACGAGGCGGACCGCATGCTGGACATGGGTTTCCTGCCGGACATCCGCAGCATATTGAGCTGCATCATGAACCAACGGCAGACCCTGCTTTTCTCCGCCACCATGCCGGAGGATATCCGCAGACTCACCCGTGAATTCCTCCATGATCCGGTCAACATAACGATAGGACGCAAGCTTCCGGCGCAGACCGTGTCCCACGCCCTGTACCCGGTCAAGGAACACCTCAAAATGTCACTGCTCAAGGAATTCCTGAAGCGGACCGATACGGATTCGGTCCTGGTGTTTACCCGGACCAAGCACCGCGCGGAGAGGGTAGCCATGCAGTTGCGGCATGCCGGTCACCGCGTCAGTTCTCTCCAGGGAGACATGGCCCAAATGCAGCGCCAGGCGGCGCTGGACGGGTTCCGCTCCGGCTATATAAAGATACTGGTCGCCACCGATATCGCGGCCCGGGGCATCGATATCCTCAGCATATCTCATGTCATTAATTATGACATGCCGGGCAGCGCTGACGACTATATTCATCGCATCGGCCGGACGGGACGGATCGATAACAACGGCGAAGCCCTGAGCTTCGTCACCAGCGAGGACGACCGCAAGATACGGGCCCTGGAAAAGATACTCAAGAAAGAGATCCAGAGAAAGACCCTTGAGGAATTCGATTACTCCCAGCCCGCCGGGGACCCGCCCAGACCGGCCCGCTCCGCAAAACCGGTAAGCCGGGAAAATCCGGAAACAAAGGCCCCCTCAAGAAGACGCCGGCGGCGTAAGCCGGCCGGCAAGACAGCCGCTCCGACGTCAATGACGCAGTAAGCACAAGACCGGAAAATTCTCCGGTCTTTTTGTTTGTTCACACAGCCTCTTGACAAATACCGTTATAACTGTTATATTATATCTATAACATTTACCGGCGTGTACGAGATGCTGCTGTCTATCGACGAGAAAGATGAACGCCCCATCTACCTGCAACTGGCAAACCAGATCAAGGAGCAGGTGAACCAGGGCATCCTGAGACCGGGCGACGAGCTTCCCTCCGTGCGGGACGTGGCGCAGAGCCTCGGCATTAACCTGCACACGGTACGCAGCGCCTACTCAAGGCTGCGGGATGAAGGCCTCGTCGATCTCAGGCTCGGGCGCAAAGCCCGTATCACCCGCCAACCGCCGGTAGCTGAAAAGAAGACCGGTGAGAACGTCAAGTCCCACCTCCGGGAACTCATTATTGACGCCCTGCTCAAGGGACTGTCTCCCGATGACATCCAGCGACTCGTTAACGAGGTGCTGGAAAATATCCGGGCTGACCGAAAGGAACACGAACGATGAAGAGGAAACTCGCTCATCCGTTATGGGTACATCTGCCGGCCGTGGCCGCATTTCTCGTTTTCCTCGGATACCTGTTCGCGGCATTGCCCCTGCCGGCGCACGCGCCGGTCCATTTCGGCGCCGGCGGGGTCCCCGATCGGTACGGCTCTCCCTGGGAGGCCCTTGGGATACTCATCGGACTGTCCGTTCTTTTCCTGGCCATATCCGGCCTGCTGGACGAACTCTGGGCGCGCCAGGAGAAGAAAAAGTCCTTCAACTGGCTCTCCCTGCTGGATGACCTCGTTATCGGGGCCATGGCTGGTTTCGGGCTCGGTTACCTTGCTTTCCTGAATTCCGCAGAGACTATCTACACTTTTTACACCGCATGGTTCTGGCCCGTATTGACGGGTACGGCGGCCCTCGGGATTATCGCGGAGCTGCTTCGCCCTTACCGCCCTTACCGCGAACCGCTGCCGGCGGACGAGACGGAGGGACTCGAGAGGGAACTGGCCCGGCGGCTCAAGGATGGGCAGTATTTCGTGTACTGGGACTACCAGGACCCCGTGTATGTTACCCTCCTGAGCGTATTCGTCCCGTTCGCAATGTTCGTCGCGGCATACTTTTCCTGGATGGAAGCAGTGTGGGTTTCGGTCCTGCTGATCGTCGTCGGCCTGCTCCTGTTTGTTCCCTACGGCGGGCAGCGGACGCTGGTCACCCGGGACGCCGTTACCGTACGATGGGGACTCTTCGGCCTTCCGGTGCTGCGCCTGCGAATGTCGGACATCGCCTCCGCGGAGACGCACCGGTTTTCACCTTTGCGGGACTTCGGAGGTTACGGCATTCGTTTCAACCGGGAAATGAAAGCCTACTACCTGCGGGGCGGAACCGGCGTGCTGCTGACCCTGCATAACGGGAAAAAGTACCTCATCGGTTCAGATAAACCCGCCGATCTCCTAGCGGTGGTCGGGAGCATTACCGGAGCCGCTTAGCCACGCTGAAACCGGCGATCCTGCCGGAATTAACCGCATACCCGAACGCGGTGCCGGGCAGCGCGGCGCAGTAAGTGTCCGGCGTCCATCCGCCCGTATCCACTCCGGCGGCATAGAGGCCCAAAATCGGGTTATCATCTCTGTCGAGCGCTTCCATGTGCTCGTTCACCCTGATGCCGCCTAGGGTGTTCAGATAGCAGGAAACGCACCGTACCGCGTAAAACGGCGGCTCCAGTATGGGATGAAGATACCTTCTATCCTTGCCGAAGACCGGATCGTACCCCCTCTCACATCCGGCGTTGTATTCCGCCACCGTCTCCTCGATGGTCTGAACACTCACGCCTATCCAGCCGGCGATTTCCGCCCAGGTACCGCTGATCTTCAAGTATTTTTCATCGGCCTTTGATTCCAGGACCCTGTCCAGACCTTCCGGCAACGGGCTTCTCTGAGCGTCCCCGAAATGATATCCGCTGGCTATATTGGTAAGGCCGTGCTCGGTGATACGGCGGACCTGCGCGGCGTCGAACAGAGCGTAACAGATACTGTCCGGCTGGCGGATCAAGGCATTAATGACCTCGTAGTAGTTATAGATGCCCATCTCGTCGATGAACCGGCGGCCTTTCTTGTTGACCCAGATGTTGGCCGGCTCCCCGGTTATGAAGGTCAGGTTGATGGGCACGACATGAGGCTCTTCTCCCAGGCGTATCATGCCGCCGCCTCCGGCCACCGGCCCGGCCGCCATGAGCATGCCCAGCCCATCCGGCGCGGCCCCGGCCTCCAGGGCCATAAAAATACCTTCTCCTTTATTGGGGACACCGGCGTTCCCCATGATGGGGCGGTATTTCGGGCACAGTTCCTTCACACGTTCCAGGTCTCCCCCGAAGCCCCCTCCGGCAATGATGACATTTCCTGTCTGAAATATGACTTCTTCACCGTCCCGCTCCGCGAGTACCCCGCGGATAAGACCGGCATCATCTTTCAATAGTTTTTTGGCCGTCGTCTTAAGTTCTATCCTCACCCTAAGCCGGCGGCATTCTTCAGCCAGCACCTTCATGATGGCCGCACCGTCCCCGTCCGGGACATGCCAGGTCATCGGATTGTCCGCCGGTGAATGGGAGCGGCACATGAAGTGCAGCCCCTTGTCTTCCAGCCAGCGCACGGTCTCTCCGGACAGGTCCACGAAAGCCCGGATGATGCGGGGGTTGACCGCCAGGTGCGCCCACTCCATGTAGCGGCGGAACATCTCATCCTTCGGGGCCTGGATCACCTGGCGCCGCTGGGTGGGACTATCAGCCGCGAAGATACCGGATGCCATCGCTGAAGTCCCCCCGGTAGCACCGCGTTTTTCCAGGACGAGGATGTCGCGGCAGCCGCATTCCGCGGCCGTCACGGCGGCAGCCAGTCCGGCCCCACCGCCGCCAACGATGATAACATCTGCTCTCTGTAATATGTCGGCCATATCAGTACTCCTCTTCGCCGGTTCTCTTTAATCCTAGTCTGTTTCGAGTACTTGAAGCAACCGCATATCCACGTACGAAATATGGTATAGTAAATGGACTCGGGAGGGCTTTATGAACATTATCGGTATCTGCGGTTCACCGCGCAAGGGCAACACGGAGTGGATGCTGCAAAAGCTGCTGGGCGCGGCCGCCGCGCGGAGAGCGGAGACGGAACTCGTACTGCTCCGCACCGCGCACGTAGAGATGTGCCGCGGCTGCCTGGCCTGCGAGCGGAGGGATGAAAACGGCGCCGGGACCTGCAATATAGAAGACGATATGAAGGACATCCTTCTCCGGATGCTGGCCGCGGACATCATCGTGCTGGGAACACCGGGGTATATGGGCCTGATGTCCGGAAGGCTCAAGAATTTCCTGGACCGCACCTGCCCGATATGGCCCGCCCTGAAAGGCAAGGGCATCGCCGGTGTAGCAGTGGCGGAAGAAGGTATTGGCGCGTCCCTCCGTAATATCAGGACCTACGGGGACCTGCTTAAAATGCGCTGGCTCGGCAGCGTGACCGCCCTGGCCAAGCTCCCGAAGGATTCCTCCCGCCAACCAGGTCTCGCCGGGAGGCTGCATCGGTTGGGCGGGAAACTGGCGGAATGACCGCGCAACCGCTGCCCGGTCACCGTGTTTTTGACAGGAAGACCACCCCATACTATAATCTTTGAATACTTTACGAGAGGAGCCTGGCATTATATTATGAAGAAGTACTGGCAGCACCTGAAGCGGGGACCTTTTTATTTCGAGCCGGAACCCGGCATGACCGGTACGTCGATCTGGGCGCACCACAACGAGTACGGTTCCGGGACCACCCTGGGCTATCACTGCATTTCCAAGCCCGGTTATGAAGTCCCGATATCCCACGCCCACGACAACCACGAACTGCTGTGCTTCATTGGCGGAGACCCCACCAATATCAACGACTTCGGAGCGGAGATCAGCATCTTTCTCGGCGAAGAACAGGTCGAGCACATCATTACCTCATCGACCATCGTCTCCATACCACCCAACCTGAAACACTGCCCGCTCATCGTCAGAAAGTGCACCAAGCCTATCGTCTTCCTGGAGATCTCCACCACCGCGGAGTACAAAGCCACGGACCAGCACGAGGAGGACGTTCAGTACGACCTCTCCTGAGATAAGATAGCGTCCGCTCACCCTGAGCTTGTCGAAGGGCGAGCGGCAGGTCCCCTTCCGGACTCAGAGTGTTGCTACGGCTGCAGCGGGTATGATTTCAACGGTACGTCCGCGGTGCTCAATCGCGGCGCATCACCATACTTCTGCAGCGTGATCCACTTGAACCAGTGTTCGTCGTCACGCTGCGGGAAGTCCTCCCGGAAATGCCCGGCCCGGCTTTCCTCGCGCATGAGGGCTGCTTTGAACGTACATTCCGCGGCCAGCGCCATGCTCTCCGCCTGGTGATATCGGGCAAGGTCGTGAAAATTGTCCACTCCCACCCGCTTCAGCATTTCCCTCGCCTCGGATACGATTCCAAGGGCTTCTTTCATGCGTCCCGCCTCGCGCTGGCGGGTATACTTCATCGGGACAACAGCATCGTGAACGCGGTAGGTGGCCGAAGAAGGGTCCATGTCACCTTTCCGCTTCATGGGCGCCAGGACGCGTTCAAGTATCTTTTCCGCTTCGGAAACGTCGATGTTCTGCAACTTAGCGGTACGCGCCGCACTGCCCGCGTGTTGTCCGGCCACGAAGCCGGTAAACGCCGCCGAAGCCACCCCGAGACCGCCCTGCCCGCCTCCGCCGCCTGACCAGGAGTTGCTGGAAGCGGCCCCGGCGGCCCAAAGGCCCTCCACATTGGTGCGTCCCTGGATGTCCGTGCGCATCCCGCCGCCTGAATAGAGGAGCTTGGGCATCATCTCGATGCGTGTCTGTGTCGGCTCGATGCCCGCCTTCTCCCGCAGCAGCTTCATATTGTCGTTGGCCATGAGGTGGGAGAGGTCGTCCACCTGGTCCTCGGCCAGGGAGGCTATTTCCGCCTCGCTGAGGCCTTGAAGGTTGAGGTAGATGGGGCCGAGACCGGCGGAGCATTCCCGCTGCATGGCGTCGATGACCCGCGCGTCGAAGGTATACACCGGCTGGACATGCTCGATGAGTTCCGGGTAATACTTCTTCATCAATTGCTCGCCTGCAGCATTCTCCAGGTAAAGGTAAAAATGAATGCCGAACAGTTCCTTGCCAAGCACTTTAGTGCCCCATACGTAACTACTGCTGAACTCGGCATTGACGAGCTGCGCTCCGGCGCGGTAACCGGCGGCGGCGCCGTCACCCAGGCAGGAAGCATAGGTCTTCTCATGCATGTACCCACAATTGCCGAGACAGTTGACGACCGATTTGGCGTTAAAGAGGTAGACTTTTCCGTCCACCAGCCCCAGGCCCACCGCACCGGCCACCCGGCCGTCCCGCATCAACAAGTCGACGATGTTGATCTTGTCCATCATGCGAACGCCGCGCTGCTTAGCAGTCTTCTTGAGAGCTGCGAGCGATTTTGGAGCATCGAACAGGGTCACGTGAACATGCGGTCCCCAGTTGAGGACTTCGATCTCTCCATTCTTCTTATGAAACGTCACGCCCATGGCAGCGAGGTCGGAGGTCAAAGAGTGCATGCCTCTCCCGAAGGCGTAAGTCCAGTCCTGGTTGCAGAAGAAGTAACTCTGCCGGATGACGTTTGCCGCCCAGGTATCCGCGTAGTCAGGGTAGACGTACGCCAGGATGCCGCCCCCGATAGGCACCTGGCCGCACCAGCCCACGCCTCCCTTATCCAGGACCAGGACGTCGGCGCCGTGCTCCGCCGCTTTCAGGGCCGCGCACATGCCCGCGCCGCCGGCGCCCAGGACGAGGACGTCCGATGTAACCACCGTTCCGAGGTCTTCAAGCCTTTTCATCTTCTTTCCTTCTCATACCAGCTTTCGGGATAGTTCAATACGGGGAAACCATCTCGCCGCGCCCGCGCTCCGGTGAAACATCGAACACGCCGGCCGGGCAGAACGATTCGCAGCCCCAGCAGGCTATACAGTCCTCGGGATACTTCACGACCGCCTTTCCATCCGCTTCATCGATGCGTAAAACGTCCATCGGGCAGCAGGCCACGCATATCCCGCAGCCTGTACATTTATCACGGTAAAAATTCCTGATCGTCATACTGCCTCCCCTGAAGGTACTTGAGTGGAGTTTTGCGTTATTGTAACAGGAATATGGCTGTTAAACAAATAAAAAAGGGCGGTTCTTGCGAACCGCCCTTTGGAAGCTCAAGGTTCTATTGCTAAGGTTGGAAGGGAGGGGGGTCCTGAATCTGGACCTGGTTTACCGGGCCCTGTCCGAGTTCACCTCGAACCTGGTCGCCGCCGGCAAATGCAGGGGCGGCAATGGTCATCATCAATACGAGAACTACGAGAATGATTCCAGCGAGTTTTTTCATAAGACCTCTTGACGTTATTTTGGTACCTGTGGATTGAGAGACTTAACCGTCTACTTCCACGCCAAACATGTGCCGCCACATACGAGCATACTGATACGTGCTGCCTGTACCCTCCTCTTTCAAGGAGTTGCTGTACCGGAACTGGTTGGCGGTACCGTTACAGGTCTGTGTCTGGGCCCGGGTCTGTGTTCCGGTCCCGTTGCAGCTCTGGGCCTGGGTCCGGGTCTGTAACTGGCCTCCGTCGCAATCGTTCGGGCAGACACCTTCATTAGGGCAATCGGGGTTCGGACATACACCGTCGTTGGGGCAAACGCCATCGTTGCAATCGGGATTACCTTCTCCGTCATACCCACCAGAACCGCCCTGAGGACCGGCCGCCATGACCGCACCGGTAATAGAGAGTACCAGGATCACAGTAAGAGTGAGTGCAACAAGGATTCTCCGGGTTGTTTTCTTCATTGTTTTCACCTCCTTCCGTCGGTTACTTCACAATGGATAACGGGGTGCCCGGAGTTTTGTTACAGGGCGCGGAATAGGTTCAGCTGCGACCGATTTGATCGGTCTCATCCGGGTCGCTCGGTTTTTCTTCCGGGCCGCTCTGACCGTGAGCCGGATTGCTTTTTCCCTGGCCGGGATTTCCCGTTACATCGCCGGTTTGTTCACCGCTGGTGTTTTGGCCGGCGGTCGATCCGGTTGGCTGAGTGAGATCGGGATTCCCGGCGGGACCGGACTGGTTATCTGCCGGTTGCTGAAGTCCGGATTGCCCGCTTCCCTGTCCGCTGTTTCCTTGATAACCGTTGTCTTGGCCCTGATTATCGCCGTCGCCACCAGCCGCTTGCCCTTGTCCGTTTCCCATTCCCGGAGAATCGGGCTTACCGTGCTGGTTCTGCTGAATGTTCTGAAAAGCGTTTTCTATCTGCTGCGTCAATTGCTCCGGCACATTTTCTTTAATCCCGTTGAAACGCCCCTGCATCGCCCGGCAAGAAGCATCCAGCAGTTCGTCCAGGGTGGCATTCTCGCCGGCGGCCGCTGTGATTTCGTCACATAAACCCGAATACAGCAGGAACTGGTGGAGGGCTTGTTCGCCATGGTTCCCCCGGCCTCCGGTAAAAGAGCCGGCAGCGCGCTGCATACGGTGTTCCATCACCTTTACCGTCAGGTTCGCCGCAGCGGCGGCATTTTCTACAGCTATGGTCTGTATCGCTCTTACCTGGCTGGCGATTGCGTAGTCCGTTACCAGACTGACATCGGAACCAGCTTCGAGGTCGAACTCATCTTCGATACCGTCCAGCAGTCCCAGGTGTTCCAGGATTTTGCCGGCCACCGTATCGAGCGCATGTATCGTCGTTGTGTCTTCTGCCTGTCTGATAGCTTTCTCCAGGTTGCCTTCATATCCGGATATCGCAACACTCACGTTTGAAGGGTCCACGGCCAGGAGGCGCTTCAATTCCTGCAAACGTCGCCCGGCAAATTCAACTTGAAGTTCGGCGCTCGCGGCCGGGTCCGTCTCCAGCCAGTCCCGGACATCCTCCCAGCCGGTCTTGACCGGATACAATGTTTCGCCGGGCAGGCTGTCACTGGCGGCGAAAACGGTACCCGACCCGGCCCCGCTCAGCACAATGACAAAGGCCAGGGCAATGGCCGTGATCCGGAACCAGCCGGCGCGTACGAGACCGGGCCAGGAAAATCCGGCCCGCTTGTCCGCCGCAGCATTCTGTTCCTTGCGGATCTCTTCCATCAGGATGGCTTTCGCCCTTACTTTGAATCCTGAGGACGGCGAGACAGGCGGTAGTTTTTCCACGTTTAAGCCGAGCCGCAGCAGCGGTTCGAGCTCGCCGCGGACGTCTTCATGCCGCGCCAGGCACTCTTCCGCCGTGGCTTTCCCGGCCTTGATGTCCTCCAGGCAGGAGGCTAATATGTCCGCAATGCTTGTCACGCCTGTTCCGTTCCTTCTTCGAGGAGTTCATGCAGTTTTTTCAGGGCTCGGTGCTGGATAACCCGTATCGCACCCTCTTTCTTGCTCATCGTTCTCGCTATTTCGTGATATTCGTATCCTTCTATAAATCTCATTATGATGACCTGCCGCTGGTCGTCAGGCAGACGACCAATGATCCGGCTCATCCGTTCCTGTTCGGAGGAGGCTTCGGCCAGTTCCTCCGGTCCCGGGTCCCGGTTTTCCAGGTCATATCTCTCATCGATAGATTCATTCCTTTTCCGGGCACGGTAGTGGTCGATGAGGAGGTTCCGGCTGATGGTCATCAGCCACGCCCCGAACGCGGACTTCTTTCTGTACTTTCCGAGGGCCTTCCAGGCTTTCAGAAAGACCTGCTGTGTCAGGTCTTCAGCGTCATGAACATTGCCGACCCGGTAATAAATGTGCCGGTATATCAGGTCCACGAAGTGGTCGTACAATGCCCCAAAGGCTTCTGCGTCGCCTCCCGATGCCTTTTTAACCAGCCCGTCTATTTCATGCTCGGAAGGGCCCTCGCCTTCCATCTGTAAATGTTCTTCCACGTTGATTAACGGGTACCTCTTCAGATTGTTACATGTTCAAGCGCCGCCGGCTTTCTTTCAGGCAGAGAAGACGGAACTGAATAAAGGCCGGCAGAAACACAAAAAAGCGAATGCAGATGAGAGACCTATTCGTAAAAAGTCGTCGAGCCGGTCTGCGACGTATCATAGCCGCCCACGCGGTCGACGATTTTCCTGAATTCCTTGCTTTTAATCGTATCCAGCATGTCCTTCAGGAACGGGCTTTCATACATTTCCCTCGGCATGACGAGGTCGTACCGCTCCCGGAAAAGGGGCAAAAAATCGAGACCGTTGCTGATGGCGGCAGCTTCGATGCCAAGACCAACATCGGCATTCCCGTGAGAAATGTGTGAAGCCACGGCCAAATGGGTATCGAATTCCACGTCGTATCCCTTGATGGCCGAGGGCTGGATGCCTTCATTCTTTAATTGAAGGTCGAGCAGCACACGCGTCCCGGAGCCTTTCTGCCGGTTGACGAAGGTGATGTCTTCCCGCACCAGGTCTTTGAGGCCAGCGATCTTACGGGGATTGTTCTTGATGAACATCAGTCCCTGGATGCGGTAGGTAAGGTGGACGATGGCAATTCTCCGTCCGGTCAGAATACGGCGGACGTAAGGATAGTTGTACTCTCCGGTCTCCTCGTCCAGGAGGTGAGTGCCGGCCACATCGGCGCGTTCTTCCTGTAATGCGATCAGCCCGCCGAGGCTCCCGGCATGAATAACATCGAACCGTATGTCCTCGTTCCGGGTACGGAGGAGGTCCAGGAGAATGCTCAAAGCCAGGTCATGGCTCCCGACGATGCGGATGACATGCCGTTTGTCCTGTTCCGCGGTCTCCTTGACGATTTCGTCCGCCTGGGCGCGGCGTTCCTCTCTCCAGCGTTCCAGACTGAGGTAAAAGGCGGCTTCGACTTCTTCCGGGCTGTATCCCTGGCTGAGGATCCTTACGATGTCATCGTTCAGGTTCTCCAGCAACCGTTTCTGGCGGGCAGCCTGCATCTCCGGGTTCCCGCCCCTGGCCGCGACCGTCGTGCCGCCCCCTCTCCTCGATACGATGATCCGTTCCTGTTCCAGTTCCAGGTAGGCCCTGGCCACGGTGTTCGGATTAACGTTGATCTCCTGGGAGAGTGCCCTGATAGGCGGCAGCCGTTCTCCGGGCTTGACCTGCCCGGAGGCGATCGACTCCCTGAGCTGTTCGGCGATCTGGAGGTAGAGAGGCGTCAGCGAATGATAGTCCAGCCGAATTTCCATAAGCTTCATCCGGGTTCATACGGATTAATAAAGGTAGTATAGCAGAGTCATAAAAGTAAATCTATGTAATTACAGACAGGACGTAAAAACAGGAGGATAGATTCTGGCTATTCGCCCGACTCCGTTCTTAAAACGGCTTGAATACGCCCTGTGACCTCGGGCAATTCCTGTGTAACTGTGTTCCAGACAATATCCATGTCAACATCAAAATATCCATGAATCAACCGATTTCGCATGGAGGCCATATAGTGCCATGGGATGTCGGGATACTTCTTCCGTAGTACGTCTGACATACCCCTGGCTGCCTCTCCGATTATTTCCAGCAGCCGTACGACAGCTAAACCGAGCATGGTATCTGTATCAAGATCTTTTCGCTTTTTATCCTTGATAAACGCCTGTAGCTGGGAAGATGCGTCGATGATATGAAGAAGACGGTTAACATCATCGATCATGGAAAAACTGCCTCGGCTTCGTTGATAACCTTTTCCCTGAAATAGTGACTGAGGTCCTTCGGAGTCCTGAGGTCAACTCGACGACGCAGTAATGCCGATAGTTCATCTTCCATTCGCTGAAGGCCCAGCAGTCCGGGTTCTTTGCCTGTTTCGAATTGAACCAGAACATCGATATCGCTGTCCGGTCCGAAATCATCCCTTAGTACCGAACCGAAAAGCGCCAGATAGGTAACATGAAAACGCCGGCAGAATTCGGTTATCTGCAGACGTTTTATTCCAGTTCTGCTGATACCCCTTGTTTTTACTCTCATATTATGAAGCCAATCATGCTGACTTATCCCACATCATCTACCATCATACCACACTCAAACAACTCCGCTCCGCCGGATGTTTGACAATTCCCGTAATGCGCGGATACACTTGTGAAGGATTATTTCTCTCCCTTCCCGCCTCAAATCGAAAGGAGACCGTATGAACAGTTCCGAAACGCCTTTCAAGCCTGAGAATTTTCATCATACCGGCGTCGTCGTAAGGGACATCGACAAGGCCATTGCTTACCTCGAATCTATCGGCATCGGCCCGTTCGGGATGCCGGGCGGTCAGAAATGGATCGATATCCCCTTTAAGGGCGAACTGCACGGCAACCCCGCCGAATGGAGCGTCAAGATCAGCAACGCGGACGTCGGCGACCACCAGATAGAACTCCTTCAACCGTCCGGCGGTCCTTCCGCCCTCCAGGAGTTCCTCGATGAGTCCGGCGAAGGCGTTCATCACGTCGCCTACCTGGCGGAGAATGTGAAGAACGAACTCGCCAAGCTCAAAGGCGTGGAAATCCTGACCAGCGCCAATCTGGAGACCGGCGGGTTCGCCTATATCAGGACCGCCACGGCCGGTATGGTCATCGAAATACGTGCTATTAATCCCTGATTACGACGCAGGTTAAGGTTACATAAGGAGTGCGAGTATGAAAGCAGCCGTTATTCACGGTATCAATGACATCACGTACGATGAAGTCCCGGACCCGGAAGTCGGCGAGGACCGCGTCAAGGTGAAAATAGCCTACTGCGGGCTCTGCGGCACGGACCCGGAGAACCTGGAAGGCCGTTTCGGCCTGATGCCGCCGGAGGTCTACAAGCAGGACCGCATTATCGGCCACGAGGCCTGCGGTACCATCGCTGAAGTGGGTCAGAACGTCACCCAGTTCAAGGTGGGCCAGCGCGTCGCCATGAACTTTCGCAGTTCCTGCGGCGCCTGTTATTACTGCCAGAATGGCATGGAGCATTATTGTCATCTCGGCGACGGTGCTTCCGGCTCCTTCGCGGAGTATGCCGTCTATCCGGAGAGCGCCGTGTACCCCATCCCGGATGATATGGACTTCGAGACAGCTGCCATGCTGGAACCGGTCTCGGTGGCCGTCCACGCCATCGACCAGGCCAGGGTCCGCACCGGCAGCAGCATCGCCATCTGCGGCGGCGGCCCCATCGGCCTTCTTTGCCTGGAAGTCGCCCTCAAAGCCGGCGCGGCCAGGGCAATGGTCTCCGAGCCGATCAAGGAAAAACGTGAACTGGCGCTCAAGCTCGGCGCGGATATCGCCGTCAATCCGTTCGAGGAAGATATCATCGAGGCCGGCAAGAAGCTGACGGACGGTCGCGGCTTCGATACCGTTATAGACGCTTCCGGCAATATCAATGCCGCCAAACAGGCCATCTACCTGGCGGATAACTGCGGCACCATCCTCTGGGCGGCCGTCTATGGCAAGGACGCGGAGATCGGCGTGCCCCCCTTCCTCATGTACGCCAAGGAACTGACCATCACTTCCACCTTCGTTTCTCCGTATTCCTTCCCGCGGGCACTCAATCTCCTCTCCAAGCTGGAGGTCAAGCCCCTCATCACACATATTATCGCCCTCAAGGACATCAAGCAGGCTTTCGAACTGCATAAATCCGGCAAGTCCATCAAGATACTCATCAAGCCGTAAGATAAAAACTACACCCGGAACTTCAATTCTGGTTCATGAACTACAGGAGGACAAGTATGGCTGATCCAAAAGAGGTCAAGCGTCTGCAAACACTGGCATACGAAATGCGCAAGAAACTAATCGGTCTATGCGGCCACTATGAAGGTCCCGTACATATCGGCGGCGACCTGTCCATGACGGACCTGCTCATCGGGCTGTTTCATCACGGCCTGAACGTCGACCCGAACAATATCAAGAACCCCAAACGGGACCGGTTCATTCTGAGCAAAGGACACGGCGCCGTCTGCATGTACATCGCTATGTCCTTGAAGGGCTTTTTCGATTACGATGAGATTTACCGGACCTATGGCAAGCTGGACAGCGCCTACGGAATGCACCCCTGCAAGATCCAGCTCCCCGGCGTGGAATGCTCCACCGGCTCCCTCGGCCAGGGTCTGGCCATAGCCGTCGGCATGGCTTTCTCCGCGCGGTATAAGAAAGAGAGCCACCGCGTCTTCTGCATGATGGGCGACGGCGAAAGCTGCGAAGGCGAGGTCTGGGAAGCCATCAACACGGCCGGGTCTTACCGACTGGGAAACTTGATATGCGTCGTAGACAGGAACAAGCAACTCATGACCAGCTACGATGGCGATTACATGAACCTCGAACCTTACGCGGACAAGTGGCGGGCTTTCAACTGGAATGTGGTGGAGATAGACGGCCATGATATGGACCAGATCGTAGACGCTCTGGACAATCTCCCCGCGGCAGGACCTGGTAAACCAACGGCTATCATCGCCAGCACCACCAAGGGCAAGAACGTTTCCTTCATGGAGAAGGACCTCGGCTGGCACGCCGGAGCGTTGAGTAAAGCGGATATGGATAAAGCGCTGGCCGATATCGAGGCCGCCTACGCCAAAATAGGAGGCAATAACTAATGGTTAAGGTTACGTTCAATTTTGCCGAATTTCTCTCCGCCCGGTCGGTGGCCGGCGATACCATCATCGAGCTGGGTGAAAAATACAACAATGTCTGGGCCATCACCGCCGATACCGGCGGCGCCCTCAAGGATTATAAGAAGAAATTCCCGGAACGGTACGTAGACGTGGGTGTGGCCGAGCAGAACCTGGCCGGCATCGCCGCCGGTCTGGCCCTGGAAGGCAACATCCCCTTCATCTTCGGCATGATCCCCTTTATGGTCATGCGCGCCTGTGAACAGAACCGCACGGCCATCTGCTACCAGGACCTCCCGGTACGCTTTATCGGTACCGGCGGAGGCCTGACGTCCGAGGGCGGCTCCACCCACAACGCTATGGAAGACATCGGTATCATGAAATCACTGGTCAACATGACCGTCCTCTCCGTGGGAGACCCGAACATGGTTCGAGATATTATGCTGTTAAGCATGACATATCCTCATCCCCTCTACCTCCGTCTCGCCCAGGGCAAGAAAGACCGCATGCTCTACGAACCGGGCAAATACGAATACAAGATCGGCATGGGCCTTACCGCCCGTGACGGCAAGGACGCCACGATCATCGCCCATGGAGAAATGGTCTTCGAGGCGCTGGAAGCGGCCAATATCCTCAAAGAAGACGGGATAGACGTACGCGTCGTCGATATGTACTCCATCAAGCCGATGGACAAAGAATTGCTGTTCAAGGCCGTGAAGGAAACGCAGAACATCCTCGTGCTGGAAGATCACCTCATGGACTGCGGGCTCGCCAGCACCGTGTCCGATGCCTTCACGGATGAGGGCATTTACCCGCGGAAATTCAAGCGCCTCGGCATCCCGCAGATATACGCCGGCTTCGGCAGCGGTGAAGAGTTGAGAAAGAAGTACGGTTATGACAAGACGGCCGCCGCGAAGGCCGTCAGGAACATGCTGAAATAACCGTTCGGGAGGAGATACCATGGCTCCTATGAAATACAGTGACTGCCTCGTCCAGAAGCCCGGTCCCGTTCACGGTGAACTCGCCGGTCAGTCAGGAAGCGACGCCATCCCCGGACTCGAGACCACCCACCTCATGACCGCGGATGACAGCGTGCAGAAAGGCTTTTTTCACGTGGACTGCTCCTGGCTGTGGCGCGGCGCCGCCGTCGAACCGGCTGGGGAGTCTCACGTCCATGACTTCAACCAGGTCATCGGCCTGATCGGCGGTAATCAATCCGACCCGCACGACCTCGGCGGTGAAATAGCGGTCCATCTGGACGGCCACACCGAGATCTTTACCCGCTCCGTGCTGCTCTTTATTCCCGCCGGCGTGGCGCATGGCCCCTTCTTCTTCAACCGCGTCGATCGGCCCGTTTTCTTTATCGATGTCGCGATGACCGGTAAGTACTCCAGCACGCCCAAACCCCAGCCTGGCATGCCGGCTGCGGAGAAAAAATACTCCGTCATCGACCACACCAAAGAGCGGTTCACCGTAGCCGCGGACGGCACCAAACAGCCCTACCAGCGGCCGCCCGGCCACAACCATGTCAGCACCCGCATTCTCCACATCGAGGAGGACATGGTGCCGGGCGCTTTCTACATCGACTTTGTCTGGATCTGGTCCGGTACCGGCGGGGCGCCCGCCCCGGTGCATAACCACGAATGGCCGGAACTCATTGCCATGGCCGGCGCCGACCCGGCCTTCCCCCACGACCTCGGCGGCGAGATGAGCATCGAACTTGGTGATGAGTACCACCCCACTACGAAGAGCACCCTGGTCTGTATCCCGAAGGGACTCGACCACTGCCCGTGGGAGTTCCACGATATTAAAAAGCCGACGCTCGTCTTCTCCGCCGGACCGCAAGGAATGTATACCGGCTCCCACAAGAAAGACTGACAAGCCGGGACGCGAAAGACTACCGGCAAATGCCAGCAATACGGAGATCAAGCGTTTACCGGTAGTCCTTACGTTTCAGTCCTTTGGCCTCCGCTACGCACCGGATACCCTCGGCGGCCATTGCCGCCACGCACCGGTTGCAGTGGTCGCAATCCGAGGCGGTCTCCTCTCCGGATTGCATCTTGCGGACGATGTCCGGGTCCCTCACGGTGGCCCGGCCCACCTGGACGAAATCGAAGCCTTCCTCCATGACCTTTTCCATGTCCTCCAGGGAGCAGACGCCGCCGACATAGGCGACCGGGATGCTGACCGCCTCCCGGATACGTCTGGCCTCTTCCAGCAGGAACAACTTACGGAAAGGGAACTCCCTGACCATAAACCGTCCGAACAACGCCATCCCCGCCTTGGTTACCGGGTTCTTCTCGGACTTGACATAGTCCAGTATCGGCACCTGGCCGCGCATCATGTGGAAGGACGTCCGGGCGGTGAACCCGCAACTGGGCACCAGGACGGAGGCTCCTTCGGCCTCGAAGCGTCGGGCGACCTGAACGGCTTCGTCGATGGCAAGGCCGCCCGTGAAACCGTCATTACAATTCATCTTGACCAGCACCGGGAAGTCCGGCCCGACCGCTTCCCTCACTCGCCGGACGACCGAGGCCGGGAAGCGCAGCCGGTTTTCCAGCGTTCCGCCGTACGCATCTTTCCTCCGGTTGGTCCAGGGCGAGAGGAACTGGCTGAGCAGGTAGCCGTGCCCGGCATGGACTTCCACGGCGTCGAACCCGGCGCGGGCGGCCATCACAGCGGCCCGGGCGAAGTCTTCCCGCACCCTTTCCATATCGCCTTCGGTCATCGGGCGGCAGACACTGTACCGGAACAGGCAGAGCTTGCGGGAAGGCCCCATGGGCCGGACGCCGCTGGCATGTTTATTGGCAAAGAACCCGCAGTGTCCGAGCTGGATGGAAGCGGCGGCGCCCTCCCGGTGGACGGCATCGGTCAGGCGCTGTATAACAGGAATGATCTCTTCCCTCATCCACATCTCGTGTGAGAAAGCTATGCCGTCCCGGGAAACGGCGCAGTACGAGACAGTGGTCATGCCGGCCCCGCCGGCGGCAACCCGCCGGTGATGCTCAATGAGGGGCTCCCCGGGCATGCCATGCGGGGACAACCCTTCAAAACAGCCGGACCGTATAATCCGGTTCCTGAGCTTCAAGTTGCCGATATGGCTGGCAGAAAAAATTCTCATATAAATGTGATTTACTCTCCCCTATTATAGAGAAAAGAGATAAAATGTGACATGTCTCCTGTTTTATGTCCAGTCACTAGTAAAATAGCTGAACTACGTAAATACCTGCTAAAGCCGGTTTGAAGGAGGTACCTTATGTCAGCCGAACTATCCGTTGAACGGAAGCTCAGCAAGTTGCGGGTCTGGAATGTTGTCGTGGGCGTTATCCTGGCGGTGCAGGCGGCACTGATGGCTGTCCTGACAAATGATTTTTCGCTCCCTGTGACCGCCACCTTCATGACCGGGCCTCCCGGCAGCGCTTCCGAACTCAGCCACCTGTTCGACATTGCAACAGGCTGGGGCGTTTTCATTTTCCTGGCGATTTCCGCGGCGGCGCTGCTTCTCATCGCATCCCCGCTCGTGTTCCCGTGGTACAAGCGCAACCTGCTGGAAAACCGAAACTACGGGCGCTGGATCGAGTATTTTTTCAGCTCATCGATCATGATCGTTCTCATCTCGCAGATCTGCGGCATCAGCGATGTGGCGGCGCTGGCGGCCATTTTCGGCATTAATGCATCGATGATATTGTTCGGAGCGCTCCAGGAAAAGTACGAGCAGCCTGGCAAACCGAGCTGGCTGCCGTTCTGGTTCGGCAGCTTCGCGGGAATCGTGCCATGGATCGCCATTATCATTTACGTCGTGGCGCCGGGAGTGGACGTTTCGCCCCCCGGATTCGTCTACGGCATCGTCGCTTCGCTTTTCGTGTTCTTCAATTGTTTTGCCCTGAACATGATACTTCAGTACAAGAAAGTCGGACCGTGGCGCGACTATCTTTTTGGGGAAAAGGTCTACATCATCCTCAGCCTCACCGCCAAAGCCTTGCTGGCCTGGCAGGTATTCTTCCCTGTCTTGATGTAGCCCGTTCTGCAACGCAAACCCGCCAGCCGCCGGAAAAACCGGCGGCTTCTTTTTTTGTTCATTGGTTTCTTTTTTGCCCTCCACCTTCCTTTCGCGTTATGATGCTTAGAACGAACAGGTTGAGAAAGGAACCGTAACATGGGCAAATATGATAAATACATTATCTCCGGGAGACAACCGGGGAGCCAGGCGAGCCCCAGCCCCCTGGTGGCATGGGTGAATGATGGCATTTTCAAAGGTTCCCACCAGTACCATTGTCACTGGGTCATGGAAACGCCGCCGAACAACCCCGAAGCTTCATGGAAAGACATGGGACACGGTCCGCATGAGCATAAAGCGGTGGAGGCGGTCATCCACATCGGCACCAACCCGGATGACCCGCTCGACCTGGGCGGCGAGGTCTGGTTTTACCTGGGACCGGAGGCGGAGAAGCATGTTATCACGAATTCCTGCCTGGTGTACCTGCCCGCCGGTTTCATTCACAGCCCGTGGGTCATTGCGCGGGTAGACCGGCCGTTCGTCATCGTAACGGTGCAGCAGGAGACCGAGCACACGGAAAAGCCGCACCCGGAGATCGTCTCCGAGGAAGAAAACAAGCACTTGATGTACATTTCTCAAGGTTACGAGAGCAAAGAAAGAATCGTCACCATGCCGGAGCAAATGAAGAAGAGCTGGTAGGAGATTGAGACTTACCGTCAGAAGGCACCGCTCATGGTTCGGCAGGCTCACCATGAGTCCGTTTTTAGGTATGTTTGATTCATAGGTGCGGCGGGTAATAATGGTGGAAGGATTTTACCCGCCCTACGAGATCCTGCCTAAGTTACGTAATAATGATTTTTTCAATTTGAGTCAGGCACGTATCACATATATTGTTCAACAAATCTATGTTTTTAATGACAGGTAAATCATCGTTGTAGTCCTGACAACCAATTGGTCGTCCCTGTTCTCTCGGGTAACGAGACGTATTTTCATGAGAAAAGGTTAATGCTGCAAGGAAAAACACTGAAAAATACAGAAAACGTTCATCCAATATTTGTCTCAGATCGTCTTTGTTGTCATTTTCGCTGCTAGTATGCAATTGAATGCTACTAATGCCTGAATCAAGTATGAATTTTAGAGTTAGATTAAGCAATTCATTGGTGCTTTCACCAGAGGGTGACTCTATAAGAGTAAAACCGGAGTTTGACTGATCGTACGTAAATAAATACTGATATTTTTTGCCATTGACATGTGGTACTAATGATAGGGTGTCATTTTGCTCTAAATGCACTGATATCTGTTGTATTGAAGGTTTTATGCTTTTCTGGAATTCAATAACAAATTCGAGTGTAGCCAACATATCTTCACAAGAATAACATTGTAGATTGAATATTGAAGATAGTAGCCCATCACTAGCATGTTTCGTTTTGCCGTTTTGTATTTTTCCCCATAAATCAACTAATAGTCTCTTGCTATCATGCCCATATGGCTGTTTTAACCGCTCAGGTGTGAATTTTCCGGAATGAAGCGACAATGCTTTAACCATTTTTTCGATACATTGTTGGAGAAGGTATATAGAAAGAGCTTTGTCATGTAACTTTAAAACGTTGATTGCTTCACGGTCTTTTCTCGCTCTATTAATCCAATCGACAGCCTGTACGCCCGACTTATCCAAGCCCGGTGACTGCTTTAAAAGCAGGGTTCCAATATGAAAGAAGATCGATTCTAGGAACGATGTTTTTAGCGCCGACATACATTGACGATATATTGACATAAATATTACTATGAGATACAAGATACTTTTTTGTTAAGTTCTCAATACGTTCCGTATTCTATCGCCGCCTGCATGAACACCCTGAAATTCTCCGGGTTTCTGGTCTCCGTGGCGGAGCAGCCGCCGGCCAGGATGTACCCGCCGCCGGGCGCGCAGGTCTCGATGAGCCTGCGGCAGTTCTCCTTGACTTCCTCCGGCGTGCCGGTCACCACGAGCGAGGCCGGCACGTTGCCGCTTATGCAGCACTTGCCGTTGACCGCCTTCTTGGCGGCGGCCATGTCCGTGCGGTCGAACAGCCAGGTCACCCAGCCCTTGGGGAAGTCGCCGAGATATTCCAGGCGCTGGTTGTAGGAACCTTCCGCGAAGAGCGTCACCATGATGCCGTCATCGATGAGGGCGTCGATGAATTTCTTCAGGGTCGGCCAGTAGAACTTCTCGAATTGAGCGCGGGACATGAAGGCGTCATCGCCCTTGTGGAGCGGGAAGGTGACGGTCATGCCGTTCGAAGCCCTCATGCTTTCGAGTGTTCTCTTAATATGAATATCAGCCGCCACGTCGATAGCTTCGAGGAGCTTCTGCGGCTGGCGGAACATGTCGATGGCGACGCCGGAGGTACCCCGCAGGTTATCGGCGATGAGATCGAACGGCGCGCTGGCCATACCGCCGCGTCCCGCCGGGAAACCCGCTTCAAGGCAGTCCCGGTAGAACCCCATCATGATCTGGTTCTGACGCTCCAGTTCCTCTCCGGCGGCAATGAACTTCTTGAACGATTCGCGCACGTCAGGGCGTGAGAACGGGAAGACCGGGACCATCGGCATGCCGTTCAGTTCGGTCAGGTGCGGGAAGTGCGCCCAGGCCTCGGCGGCGCCGATGGTGCGGGGAGTCAGCACCCGGAAACCGAAATCGGCGGGGTCATCGAGGTAGCGGTCGTATTCGTCGGCGGACATGTACTGCTTTTCATTGAACTGATAGGTGGTCGCATTGTCCCCGATGCCGTGGCCCGGCCAGGAATACTGGTGATAGTCAAGGATATCGAAGACCTTGCCGGAAAAGACCAGCCCGCCGCCGTAGGTATCCATGTCCTCGTAGAAGTCCCACATGAACTTCGTCCAGGCCTCACGGCATTTCTCATAATCGTACATGACGGTCTTGAAATCATACCCGGCATGGTACGCCGGGTAGCCGCCCGAGGGTATCGAAACCGGCACACGGTCCGGTTCTTCGCACAGGGTCGCCGCCATGTGGCGCTTCGCCCGCTCGTGGTACAGGCGTTCCGCTTTAGCGTCCTTGAACTTCACGTTGACCGGATTCAGGTAGTCCTTGATACGGTGCTCCCGTTTTTCTTCTTTCGTCATTTCAGACCACTGTTTTTCCATGTGCCTCCATCGATTGCCTGTATTTTGGGTCCGGGAAAGGTTTATTCCGTAAAGTAATCTCAAGGCATTCTACTACCGGAAGAATGACAAATCAACATCATTCTGCTATGCGCGACAAACGTGCTATAATCGTTCAGCCATTTGTTTGCAGGAGGGAATTATGAACATACTCATCATGGGCGGCAGCGGACTGTTCGGCCGGAAGACGGCCGCGGCGCTGCTGGCGGAAAAAGATGTAAAGACCGTGGTCTCGCTGGACCTTGCCGCGCCGCCGGACTGGTTTATGAAGACCATCGGTGGTGATACCGGGAAATTTCACTATGTACGCGGTAATGTGACTGAGTTCGAAGACGTCCTGAACGTCATGAAGCGGTACGACATCGACCGTGTCATCAACTGGGCGTTCATCATGGTGGGCGGCGGCACCCGCATGGACCCGCGCCTGGTCACGAAGGTCAACGTCATGGGCATGAGCAACGCCTTCGAGGCGGCCAAACTCATGGGCGCCAACCGGGTGGTCTATGCCAGTTCCGAGACGGTCTATGGTCCGCAGTCCATGTACGGCGAACGGCCGGTGACCGAGGACGACGCCACTAACCCCACGCATTCCTACGCGGTCTGCAAGAAGTATGCGGAGATCCTGGCCTACGAATACACCGAGCAGTTCGGGATGCAGTTCACGGGGCTCAGGCCGACCATCGGGTACGGGCACGGCGGGCGGTCGCCGGCGCAGTTCTGGTCGGACATGCCGTCATATGCCGCCGTTGGCAAGCCTTTCAAGATGGAGGAGGACGGTAACGCTTTTTCCTCCCTCGTGTACGCCGATGATGTAGCCGAATTTACAAAGCGCGCCATCATGGCGGATGCTTCCCCGCACCCGGTCTATAATATCGGCGGACCCGCCACCAGCCCCCGGCAAATGGCAGACGCCGTAAAGAAGTATATTCCTGATGCCAGTATCACATTTGGTACTGAATCGATGGGCCCCAAGGGCGAAGCGGGCTTGCCATGGCTGGTCAGCGGGGAACGGGCGAAGCAGGACTTCGGATTCGAGTGCCTGCCGATGGAGGAGGCCGTCCTCCGCCACATCAACGACGCACGCACCGAAGCTGGAATGCCGGCGATAAAGAGGTAGGCCCACGCCTTGGTCCGCACGCGGAACATCGCAACCAGGACGCCGGTCATTGCGAGCGTCCCGAAAAGAATTCAGCCGCAGGCTAACCACCTGCTCCCTCTTTTAGGGGGAATAAAAGGGGGTTTTACTGCGGAACATCGCGATGACACCATCAAGGCCCAATCGGTCATTGCGAGCGTCCCGATATCATTGGGACCGAAGCAATCCGTACTAA
>CAZPSP010000015.1:0-27779 GCA_964589285.1 uncultured Dehalococcoidaceae bacterium
CGTTCTTCATGGCCGGCATGGTGATGATGAAACAGGACTTCAGAAAGTGGGCCGGCATCATCGTGCTGACGGCCTTGCTATACCCGGTCCTGCTGGTCATCGGGCAGGCCTTCGGAGCCTGACATGAAGTGGGCGGCCGGGCTGCTTTTCGCGTTCCTTGCGTTCATCTCATTGCGACGCATCAGTATTCCACGTGAACCGGATAGGGAGGGCAAGGAAGATGAAGCAGCAGTCCGGGGATACGATATTATAAGCCGCGGCCCGATCATGAAAATAGAGCGTTCACTGGCGTTGCGGGAACTGCGACATATGCAGCCGCAAGGGACTCTCGTTGACGTCGGCTGCGGTCCCGGTTACCTGGCCCACGATGTTAAGCAGGAATTTTCCCAATCTGAAGTGGTTGGCGTTGATATCAACCGTGATATGCTCCGTCAGGCCCGCTCCAATTTCCATAACCCGGGAATCGGTTTTTGCCTCGGAGACGGCACGGCCCTTCCCTTCCGGACCGGCTCACTGGATATCGTTGTATGCACCGGCGCGTTTCACCACCTGCCTGATGCTTCCGCAGCTTTCCAGGAATTTCACCGGGTCCTGAAACCCGGCGGTAAATTGCTCGTCCTCGAGCTTCGCCGTGATATACGGCGTCTTTACTTCTGGACCGTGATAATCATCCAACAGACCATGCCGTACGGCACCCGCCGGGTCAACGGTCCGGTGGGTTCCGTCTGGTCGAGCTATACGCTGCGGGAAATTCGAGAATTACTTAACAATTCTCCCTTCCGTTCATGGCATATTCGCTCTTATCCCGCCTGGATGATCATCACCGGGAGTAAGTCTGCTGTTGCTGAATGAGAGAGCGGTTGATTGATTGCCTACTTCAACCGTAGTACAATGACTATGTATCCGATACCCGATCATTGAGAGGAGTGAATAATGGAAACCGGGACCTGGAAGGTAAAATCTGGTCTGGCGCAGATGTTAAAAGGCGGCGTCATCATGGATGTCGTCACGCCTGAGCATGCCAAAATCGCCGAAGAAGCTGGCGCCTGCGCCGTCATGGCTCTGGAGAGGGTCCCGGCCGATATTCGCGCCGCCGGCGGCGTCGCCCGTATGGCGGACCCCACCGTCATCGAGAACATCATGAAGTCGGTGACCATTCCCGTTATGGCCAAGTGCCGTATCGGTCACTTCGTGGAAGCCCAGGCCCTGGAAGCCATGGGTGTGGACTATATCGATGAATCGGAAGTACTGACCCCGGCCGATGAGAAATACCACGTCTGGAAGCACGATTTTAAAGTCCCGTTCGTCTGCGGCTGCCGCGAACTCGGTGAAGCTCTCCGGCGCATCCACGAAGGCGCCGCGATGATCCGTACCAAAGGTGAAGCCGGCACCGGTAACATCGTGGAAGCGGTACGCCATATCCGCGCCGTCATGGAAGGTATTCAAGAAGCGGTTAACGCCAACGATTTTGAACTGGAGGAGCTGGCCACCCGCTACCGCGTACCGGTGGAACTGGTCAAGGAAGTAAAGTCGCTGGGCAAGCTGCCGGTGGTCAATTTTGCCGCGGGCGGCGTAGCGACCCCGGCGGACGCCGCGCTCATGATGCAGCTTGGCGCCGAGGGCGTCTTCGTCGGTTCCGGGATTTTCAAATCGACTAATCCGGAAGCCCGAGCCAAAGCCATCGTCAAAGCAGTTACTCATTACAAGGACGCTAAGATCATTGCCGAAGTATCCAAGAACCTTGGCGAGGCGATGCCCGGCAAAGAAATCAGCCAGATACCGGAGAGCGAGCTTCTCGCAAAGCGCGGATGGTAAACTAATCTCTTGATGCGTTCCGTTTACCGCGGAATGTATGAGGATGGATAATTGATGAAGATCGGTGTCCTTGCAGCGCAGGGAGCCTTTGCTGAACATATCACGACACTGGAAAAACTGGATACGGAAGCTGTGCCCGTCCGACTGCCGGAGCAACTTGAAAAGGTGGACGGGCTCATCATTCCAGGCGGAGAAAGCACTACCATCAGCCGGCTGATGAACGCCTACAACCTGATGCAGGCCGTGACCTCCAGGGCAAAAGACGGCATGGCGGTGTTCGGTACCTGTGCCGGGATGATACTACTGGCCCGGAACATCATCGGGAACCATACCTCTTCGCTGTCCCTCATGGATATCAGCGTGGAACGCAACGCCTTCGGGCGCCAGGTGGACAGCTTCGAGACCGACCTGGCCGTTCCAGCGCTGGGTGAAACCCCGTTTCACGCCGTTTTTATCCGCGCGCCGGTCATTCAAAGCTGCGACCCGGCGGTCGAAATTCTCGCGCGTTTGCCTGACAGGACCGTTGTCGCCGTTCGCCAGGGCAAGCTTATCGCCACAGCATTCCATCCGGAACTGACGGACGATACGAGATTCCACCGCCTGTTTCTCGATATAATCGCAGGAAAAGTCTGACAATCAACGGGGAGGGGGTTGTGGAAAGAGTAATTACAGACGATATGGATGTCCTGCTGGATATCCTGCCCCCGCACATCAAGAAGGTCCTTATCCAGCAGCCGGACATCAGCGAGTTGATCGAAATCGTCCTCGACCTGGGACGTTTTCCGGAGGCCCGGTTTCCCAGGCGTGAGATGCTGCTGACGGACAAGGAAGTCGAAGAGCCGGACATCGATTACGTTGTAGCGCGCATCGGCATCTTCGGTGAAGATAATCGCGCCGGCATCGAGCGCACACTCCACCGTATTTCTGCGATACGTAACCGCAGCGGCCGCATTGTCGGGTTGACCTGTCGTGTCGGGCGGGCGGTCTTCGGGACCATTTCCGTTATCGAAGACCTGGTCAAGTCCGGAAAAAGCATCCTCATGCTCGGCCGTCCCGGCGTGGGAAAAACGACCATGCTGCGAGAAATGGCCCGTGTGCTGGCGGATGACGTCAATAAGCGGGTCATCATCGTCGATACCTCCAATGAAATCGCCGGTGACGGGGACATCCCTCACCCGGCCATCGGTCACGCGCGGCGGATGCAAGTGGCGACGCCCGCTCTCCAGCATAACGTGATGATCGAAGCCGTGGAAAACCACATGCCGGAAGTCATCGTCATCGATGAGATCGGGACGGAACTGGAGGCCATGGCGGCGCGGACTATTGCCGAGCGCGGTGTTCAACTCGTTGGCACAGCGCATGGGAATACCCTGGAAAACCTCATCATGAACCCCACCCTGGCCGACCTCATCGGCGGCATCCAGTCCGTCACCCTCGGCGATGAAGAAGCCAAACGTCGCGGCACGCAGAAGTCCATCCTGGAGCGGAAATCACCGCCGACGTTCGATATAGTCGTTGAAATCCTCGACCGGGACAGGGTCGCCGTCCACCAGGATGTCGGCGAGTCCGTGGACATGATGCTGCGCGGCCAGCCGCCGGTCACCGAGACCCGCTGGGTGAACGAAAACGACGAGGTCCAAATAGAAAAACCACCCGCTCCGGAACCCACAGGTAAATCATCCGAAAAGAAACCAGCGGGCGTTAAACCTCCTTTGAAAAAGGATGAAAAGGAAGCGCCCCGTTTGTATCTCTTCGGGGTGAACCGGTCCAAGGTCATCGAGATGGGGCAACAGATGAACGTGGCTTTGCAGGTCGTGGAACGGCTGCAGGAGGCCACCATCTTCGTGACGTCCAAGAACTACTTCCGGCGCCGGCCGCAACAGATAAAGGACGCCGAGGCGGCCAGGCTGCCGATTTACGTATTGCGCAGCACGACGCCGCCCCAGTTACGCCAACTTGTGGCCAGCCTCGATCCCACCAAGGAGCAAAGACGGTCTCCGAGGTATTATCAAACGGCGATCCAGGAAGCGGAAGACGCCGTGCAACAGGTCAAGGACGGCGAGGAAGAGGTGGAGTTGCAGCCACAGACCTCTTATATACGCCGTCTTCAGCACCTGGTGGCGCACCAAAGCGACGTTGATTCGCGCAGCCAGGGCAAAGACCCTAACCGGCGGGTGCGCATCTACAAAGAACGATCCGGCTAAATCCTGCTTGAAAGGCGAACATGGGACTGTTTGTTACCTTCGAAGGCGTGGAAGGGTGCGGCAAGAGCACACAGTCCAGACGGCTTAAAGAAAGACTGGACGCACTTGCCGTCCCTGCCCTGCTGGTCTGGGAACCCGGTTTTACGCCGCTCGGTGAAGAAATAACGCGTCTCCTCAAGTGGGCGAACGAAGTTCCCATTTCCCCGCTCGCGGAGCTGCTGCTGTTCAACGCGTCTCGCGCCCAGTTGGTCGGGGAAATAATAAAACCGGCCCTGGCTAATGGGACCATCGTGATCTGCGATCGCTATGCCGATTCCACCACAGCTTACCAGGGATATGGCAGGCAGTTGGACATGTCTTCTGTAACCAGAGCCAACGCCATCGGGACGCTTGGATTAAAGCCGGACCATACATTCCTGCTGGATATACCGGTGGAAACGGGGATGCAGCGTAAACAGGATGATAAACCGGACCGCTTCGAGTCCGAGGACATCGCTTTTCACCAAAAAGTGCGAGAAGGATTCCTCTCCCTGGCGACAGCGGAGCCGAAACGCTGGACCGTCATCGACGGAATGCTTCCAAAAGAAACCATAACGGAAACCATTTGGCGCCATATGACCGCTTTACTCTCCGGGGGCCAGGGTGGTACGCGCTAATCGGCCTACCGTGAAAGAGGAAAACCTCCTGCGTAGGCAGGGATACAAACACATCGCCGGTATCGACGAAGCCGGCCGCGGGGCCTTAATGGGCCCGGTGGTGGCCGCGGCCGTCATTATGCCGCAGCGGGTCCGCGGGGACTGGCGCAGCCGGGTGCGGGACAGCAAACTTGTGCCGGAACCAGAGCGCGAACTACTCTATGAAAAGATCGTCGCTTCCGCCGTTGCCTGGAGCGTGGGTATTATTTCCAATACCGTTATCGATGATATCGGCATCGCACCCGCAGGACGCCGGGCCATGGTCGAAGCCGTCAAACAACTCGCTCCCCAGCCGGATTATATTATCATCGATTTTTTCACCGTCCCCGAGCTGTCGATACCCCATCACGGCATCACTCACGGGGACGGTCTCTGCTTTTCCATAGCCTGCGCTTCTATTATTGCCAAGGTGACCCGGGACCGGCTGGTCACCGCCATGGAAGAAGAGTATCCGCACTACCGTTTCTCTGCTCACAAGGGCTACAGCACCGAGGACCACCTCCTCTGCCTGGAGAAATACGGGCCGTGTCCACTCCATCGCAGGTCATATGAACCGGTCAGAAATATCTGCGACAGGCTCTTATGACGAGACGCGATACCGGTATTCTCGGCGAACATATCGCCCGCGACTACCTCGCAGAAAAGGGCTACCGCATTTTGGAAACCAACTATCACTGCCGTGAAGGCGAAATCGATATCATCGCCGAAAATCAGGACACTCTTGTGTTCGTCGAGGTCAGGACCAGGACCGGTGACCAGTTCGGCACTCCGGAAGAATCCATCGACGACCGGAAATGCGAAAAAATCCGTCTCGCCGCCGAACACTACGGCCAGAGCCACGAAGGGCTGCCGGAAGACTGGCGCATCGATTTCATCGGCATCCGTCTCACACGCAACCTCAAGGTCATACGCATCGACCACATCGAAAACGCCGTGGAAGGTTAGGCTGGCCTTCACCCTGATTACCATTCTCCGCCGGTATGGTGTAGAATACTTTCACGGCTATGAACGGACTAACGAAAGAGACCCTGCGCATCATCGATGCCAACGTCAATCGCCTCGGAGAAGGCCTGCGGGTCCTGGAAGAATTCGCGCGGATGGCGCTCGATGACAGAGAACTTACCCAGCGTCTAAAAGATACCAGGCATCAAACCACGATTCTTCCCACTTCACTCCTTGTGAAGCTTTTGGAAGCCCGTGACTCAGCGGCGGACGTCGGCGGCGATATGAACGTCACAGAGGCAGAACCATCACGGGGAATCAACGAGACTGTCATCGCTAATTCCCGCAGGATACAGGAGTCACTCCGCGTACTGGAAGAACTGGCAAAGCTGCCACAGTCCGGGCTGGACTCCGAGAACTTCCGCCGGGCGCGGTTTGCTATTTATACCGTCGAAAAAGTCCTTCTTTCCAAACTGGACAAGGCCGATAAGCTGTCCCGGCTCAAAGGTCTCTACGTCATCATCGAAGCAGGGTTCCTGCGCGGCCGCGACCCGGCCAAACTGACCCACGCCGTCATCCACGGCGGTGCGGACGTCATCCAGTACCGGGACAAAGTAAACGGCATCCGGGACCTGCTGGCAACGGCCTCCGGGGTACGGGAAGCATGCCGCGAGACCGGTACGTTGTTCATCATGAATGACAGCCTGGAAGCAGCCCTGGCCGTGGATGCAGACGGTCTGCACGTCGGGCAGGACGATCTGCCCGTGGACGTCGCCCGCCGACTGCTGCCGGCAAATCGAATACTCGGTTGCTCGGTCCGCACCATCGAAGAAGCGAAGCGGGCGCGGGACCTCGGCGCCGACCATTTGGGCGTCGGGGCGATGTTCGCCACATCTACCAAGGGCGAAGCTCAGGCAGTTGGGCCGAAACGCCTGGCGGAGATAAAACGGGAAATCGACCTGCCGCTGGTCGCCATCGGCGGGATCAACAAGGAAAATATTAAAGAAGTCATGGCCGCCGGAGCGGACGCTGTCTGCGTTATCAGCGCGGTGCTCGCCGCCGAAAACGCCGAAGCCGCCACCCGCGAGCTGGCCCAAAGAATAAAGGAATATCAATAATGAAGAACCTCGACTCCATCTCAGAAACAGTACGCGCCGAACTCACCGCCCGCGACGAAGCCCGTGAAAAACTGCTGCCGCTCAGCCGGGATGCCATTCGCTTCTGCAGCCAGTCCATCCGCGCCATCCACCGCCAGGAGTTCGATAACGCGGTCTCCCAACTTGCCGAAGCCCGTTCGCTGATTAACCGGGCAGCGCAGGCCATCAGCGATAACCCGGAACTCGGCGCCACCGGAGCACTCAAGGACGCCCAGAAGGAACTCGCGGAAGGCCATATCACCCTGGCCATCATCAAGGGAGATGACCTGCCTACCCCGGCAGAACTCGGCGTGGACGGGGCTGCCTACCTCAATGGTATGGGCGAGGCAGTGGGAGAAGTGCGTCGCTACTTGCTCGACGGTCTGCGGCGCGGCGACCTCACCCGGGGCGAGGAACTGCTCGGCGCGATGGATGATATCTACAGCACACTCGTCACGTTCGATTACCCCGATGCGGTGACAGGCGGCCTGCGTCGTACCACGGACATGGTCCGCGGCGTGCTGGAACGAACGAGGAGCGACCTCACACTTACCATCCAGCAGAAACGGCTGGAGGAAAAACTGGAATCCTTCCGGCCTGGAACATAAACAGGCACCGCGAAATCGAGGAGGGTAAGAACAATGGGAGAATCGCTAAAAGGGAAAACAGCCGTGGTGACCGGCTCCGGCCAGGGCATCGGCCGGGCTATCGCCATCGGACTTGCCATGGAAGGAGCCAAAGTTATCACCAATAACCGCAAACCCGGCGGGACCGGCACGGCCATGATGACGCCGGAGCACTTCTCCAGGCTGGGTAAGAAACGCGCCGATTGGTACGAGAAGGAAATGGCCAATATCAGCGGCGACGCCGAGGGAACCGCGAAGCTCATAAAGAGCAGGGGGGGCGAGGCCACCCACTGCTACGCCGAGATCTCCAGTTTCGAGGATGCCAAGAGACTCATCCAGACCGCCGTCGATACCTACGGAAGCATCGATATCCTGGTGAACGTTGCCGGGGCTTTCGGCATCTGCCCGGTGGAAGAACTCACCGAGGAGGTCTGGGACCGCGTAACCAACATCAAGCCTAAGGGTTACTTCAATACCATCCGCCACGCGCTGCCCTACATGATCAAACAGAAGTGGGGCCGCATTATCAATATAACCTCCCGGGCCTTCAATGGCGACCTCATCAAGCACGCCGAGTACTGTGCCGCCAACGCCGGGGTAGTCGGACTGACCAAAGCAGTCGCGATCGAGATGGCGGAGCATAACATCACCTGCAACGCGGTTTCTCCGTTTGCCAAGACCCGCGCCTCCTACGAACTGGAAGGCCTCATGGAAGCCTCGAAACGTGAGGCCGGCGATGTCTGGATGGCCGGTTCCACGACGAGCATGCTCGATTTCACGCCCGGCCCGGAGTACATTGCGCCGTTCGTCTGCTACCTGTCCGGGGACGCCGCCGCCCATGTCAGCGGTTCTATTTTTAACGTCGGCGGCAACGGCATCGGTATGTATGCGGACTTCGAGATCAGCAAGACCATCAACAAGCCGGGGACAGAACCGTGGACCGTGGATGAACTGGCGGCCCAACTGCCGAGGTCCATCTTTAACGGGTACAAAGCGCCGGCAACCAATTATCACTAAGCCCTGTCTGTGACTCAAAGGTGGGTACGCTTCGACTATCGTCTCAGCGGACCCACCCTACGAGTTCTGTTTACCCGTTAACCGGACGCACCGGGCGGGCTTCGATATAGCCGCGGTACCCGCGCGGTTCGAGCTGGAACCGGGGACCGTCATCGTCCGCCCACTTGAAGCCGTACGTTTCCGGGTTAAACGTCTTCATCACGTCCCAGAGCTGCCCGATGGCTTTCGTGAAATCGTTATCATCGTAAGCGGGACCCTGGAAGACCATCATTTTGCACGGGGGCAGGTCGATGATGTCCATGCCGTCCGGTACCGGCCCCTTGCAGTCGGCAGGCATTTCCACACCCTGGACGTATTTGGACGTACCCGGCTTGATGAATTTATCCGGCAGCCAGGCGCCGATGGGTTCGTAAAGAGCGTCCTTGATCCGGGCCAGGTCAGCGTAGACATCGCAGCCGAGTTCTTCGCAATAGGCGAAGTAGTCTTCGGCCTTGATGCCGCGTTTCAGGATAAACTTACGGGCGGGGCGGTCCACGACCTGGGTAAAGACGGGGTACGATTTGGTTGTTTCCGTCATCTGAATTTCTCCTTTAGCCAGTTTCTGGTAGTAATCTTTTATTCCGGGAGGCATGAAGAGCCTGATATCCGGCCGCCGTTTGCGGTATTCCGCCGGACTGACGCCGAACTCCCGGGAAAAGGCGCGCGTGAAACCTTCGTGGGAGGAGAAGACATAGTCCAGCGCCACATCCACAATACGGCTGTTGCCGTTCTGCAGGTCCAGCGCCGCTTTCGAGAGTCTCCGCCGGCGGATGTACTCGAACGGCGTTATTCCGACCGCATCCTTGAAGATGCGTTCTGCATACCACGGCGAATACCCTGCCGCCCAGGCGATGTCCCGCAGGGATATCTGCTCCGTGATATGGGCTTCGATGTAGTCCTGAATGCGCTGAACGGCGTCGATTACTTCCCGGCTCTCCATGTCAACCTTACGGATTGAGTATACCACCCGGTAGTCGGCGGTTCTTGACCTTAATAGGTGCAATAGCTGTCAAGAACGATGACGCCTTTATGAGTACTTATGTTCCCATTCTACAATCCTGTGAGGCTGTTTATAAAGCACGTGTTTCCACTTTTCCAAATACATATAAATAGAACCCGGCAAACAGGTGAACGATCCCCCCCTCTATGTGTATACTGAAGAGACACTGTATATGAAAAGGAGAACACAATGGGTTGGGGAAGCATGTTTTTACTCGGCAACATCGGACAGCAGATGGACATCGAAGACCAGAAGAGTGAACTGGAGCGGCTCCGCGAACAGTTCATCAGCCATACCCATGAACTGGATAATTCTGTGGAAGCGCGGATAGCCCGCCTGGAAAAAGAGAACGGGGAACTGAAACTCTACCTGGCGGCTCTGATACGCTACCTGGAACACAAAGGAACGGTGAGAGAGAGCGAGTTCCGCAACCTTGTCAACGTCATCGATAGCGAGGACGGTACCACTGACGGCGGCTACAGTGGCGATATCATCAGGTGACAATTTCTTTTCTTTAATCCACCTAATCTAATAACCACCTCGTCTTGACATCGACTTTTCCTTATGTTAATCTTTTTTCATAAAGGCTGTGAACGGGAGTAGTACACTCAACAGCGAGGCACAGAGAGCCGGGTAAGGTGTGAGCCGGCGCCAGCGCCTGAGTAGAATGGACCCGGGAGCCGCAAACCGAAAGCCATCCTGTTACGGGTGAGTAGGCTTTGCCGCCAGGGGAGCGTTATCAAGCCCCGGGATATCGTCCCGATTTGATCGGGATCGTATCCGCTAAGGGCCCGTTCTTTACGAACAGGTCGAAGAAGGGTGGCACCGCGTTGGAGTCCCACGCCCCTTCAATAAAGGGCATGGGGCTTTTTTATTGGCCGTGAAAACGCAGTACCACCCGACACTGGAAGAAGTCAAGAAACTGGCATCCCGGGGCAATCTGTTGCCGGTCTACCGCGATATCCGCGCGGACATGGAAACGCCGGTTTCCGCCTACCTCAAGATCGCGCGTGGCGATTATTCCTTCCTACTGGAAAGCGTCGAGGGCGGGGAACGGCTGGCCCGGTACTCTTTTATAGGCACGGAGCCTTCCATGGTGCTCTCCACCGGCGGCGGCACGGCCACGGACCCGCTGGAACTGGTCGCAAATGTCTTCAAGAACTACCGTCGCGTCCACGTAGACGGCCTGCCTCGTTTCCACGGAGGGATGGTCGGGTACCTGAGCTATGAGGTTGCTCGTTATTATGAACAGCTTCCTTCGCCGCCAAAGAACGCCCTTGGACTGCCGGAAGCCTGCCTCATGCTGGCGGATACCCTGCTCGTCTTCGACCATATCGCCCACGTCATCAAGGTCGTTTCCCACGTAAGGCTCGACGGCAACGTAGACGAGAACTACCGGGAAGCGACGGCAAAGATCGACAGCCTCATCGAACGGCTCAACGGCCCGATACTCATCGAAGACAACCATCCCTCCACCATGGTGAACAAGACCGTCACCTCCAACCGCACCCGGGAAGAATACGAGGCCATGGTGGAGCGCGCCCGGCAGTACATCTACAACGGGGACATAATACAGGTCGTCCCTTCCCAGCGGCTGGCCCGCCCTACGTCCGCCAGCGCCTTCTCCATTTACCGCTCGCTGCGGTCGGTCAATCCCTCGCCGTACATGTATTTCCTGCACCTCAATGATTTCGACATCGCCGGGGCTTCTCCGGAACTGCTCGTACGCGTCGAAAACGGCATCGTCTCCAATCATCCCATCGCCGGGACCAGGCCACGCGGCCGGGACGCGGAGCATGACAAAGCCCTGGCCGAAGAACTCATCAACGATGAAAAGGAGCGCGCCGAGCATGTCATGCTGGTGGACCTGGCCCGGAACGACGTCGGGCGCATCAGCGAGGCGGGCACCGTCGAGGTCACGCAGTTCATGGACATCGAGCGTTACTCCCACGTGATGCATATCGTCTCCCACGTGCAGGGCAGGCTGAGAGAAGGCATGACCCAGTTCGACGCCATGCGCGCCTGCTTCCCGGCGGGTACGGTTTCCGGCGCACCGAAGATACGGGCCATGGAGATCATCGCGGAACTGGAGCCGGACAAGCGCGGGCCTTACGCCGGGGCGGTGGGTTACTTCGATTTTTCCGGCAACATGGATACGGCCATCGCCATACGGACCGTGGCGGTCAAGGACGGCGTGGCCTACCTCCAGGCCGGCGGCGGTGTGGTGGCGGACAGCGTGCCCGCCAGCGAGTACCAGGAAAGCCTCAATAAAATGCAGGCGCTGCTGACGGCCATCGAACGGGCGGAGGTGGAAGGATGATACTGCTCATCGATAATTACGACAGCTTCACGTACAACCTCTACCAGTACCTCAGCGAACTAGGGGCGGAGGTAACGGTGGCGCGCAACGACAAGATTACGATTGAGGAAATCGAGAAGCTCGAGCCGGAGCGGATCGTTATTTCACCCGGACCGGGATACCCGAAAGACGCCGGTATCTCGATTGAGGTTGTGAAGCATTTTGCGGGGAAACTCCCGTTACTGGGCGTCTGCCTGGGGCACCAGTGCCTGGGAGAAGCGTTCGGCGGTGTGGTCGGTCCCGCTGGGGAGATACGGCACGGCAAGTCCTCCGATATCCGCCACGACGGCAAGGGCGTTTTTACCGGGCTGCCCAATCCTTTCTCCGCCATAAGATACCATTCCCTGGCCGTCAAACCAGCCACCATTCCTGACTGCCTGGAAATCACGGCGAGAACGGAGAACGGCATCATCATGGGACTGCGGCACAGAGAATTTCCTGTGGAAGGAGTGCAGTTCCATCCGGAGAGCATTCTGACAGGCGAAGGGAAAAATCTGCTGGGGAATTTTCTGGGGATGTAAGGAGAACCACCCCTCATCCCGTACCAAGTACGGGGCAGGCTCTTAATCCTCTCCCGCAAGGACAGAGGAGATGATTGAAGGAATCCAAAGCTGATGATTAAAGAAGCAATAGCCGCCCTGGTGGAAGGCAAAGACCTCACATTTGAAGAAGCATCCGGAGCCATGAACGAGATCATGAACGGGGAGGCGGCGCCGTCACAGGTGGCTTCGTTCCTGACCGCGCTTCGCATGAAAGGCGAGACAGCGGAAGAGATAGCCGGGCTGGCGAGCGTCATGCGGGAAAAGTCACTTAAAGTCGAGCTTTCCTGCCCGGCTATCGACATCGTCGGTACCGGCGGGGACGGATCGGGGAGCTTTAATATTTCAACCGCGGCGGCGTTCGTGGCGGTGGGCGCCGGTGTGAAGGTTGCCAAGCACGGCAACCGGGCGGCGTCCAGCAAGTGCGGCAGCGCCGATGTGCTGGAAGCGCTCGGTGTCAAGATAGACCTTCCGCCGGAAGGCGTCAAACGCTGCGTCGAGGAATGCGGCATCGGTTTCATGTTCGCGCAGGTCTTCCATCCGGCCATGAAATACGTGGCGCCGGTCCGCCGGGAGATCGGCGTGCGGACCGTATTCAATATCCTCGGGCCGCTGACCAATCCGGCCGGGGTGAGACGCATTGTCCTCGGGGTGCCGAGTAAGCCAATCGGAGACAAGATAGCCAGGGTCCTCGGCATCCTCGGAACGGAACGGGCATTTGTCGTGCACGGCTGCAACGGGCTGGACGAACTTTCAGTCTCGTCGCCTTCTTTCCTCTGGGACATCGGCAACGGAGGAGACCCATCAGCCAATGAGGTCACGCCCGAAGACTTCGGCTGCGGCAGGTACGAGGACGGCTCCATTTGCGGCGGGAACGCGCAGGAAAACGCCGCCGCCCTGCGAGGGGTCCTCGACGGTTTTCCCGGTCCGTTCCATGATGCCGTGGTGATGAATGCCGCGGCCGGTCTGCTTGCCGCGGGAGCAGCGGAAACCAGGCTTGAAGCCGCCAACATGGCAAGAGAGTCCATTACCAGCGCCAAAGCCAGGGAAAAACTGGAAGCGCTTATTATGGTAAGTCAATCTTTGAAGTAGTATGACGATACTGGATGACATAGTCAGGGACAAGCGGCGAGAAGTAGCCGAACGCAAGCGGGAGTACCCTCTGCGTGAACTGGAAAGCATGCTCGTCCGGCGGCTGCCGGTACGGGACTTCCGGGCAGCTTTATCGCAACGCGGCACCGGCATTATTGCCGAGGTCAAGAAAGCTTCACCGTCAAAGGGGCTGCTCTGTCCTGATTTCGATCCCGTCAGGCTGGCAAAAGTGTATAATGAAAACGGAGCGATTGCTATTTCAGTATTGACCGAGTCTCGATATTTCCAGGGACACATCGATTATCTCACCACGGTAAAGCATACGGTGGACGTGCCGGTGCTGCGGAAGGACTTTATTTTCGAGCCGTACCAGATCTACGAATCGGCGGCCTACAACGCGGATGCGATACTGCTCATTGCGGCGGTTTTGAACGAAGAAGAGATCAGTGACCTCCTTTCACTAGCAGTACGGCTTAGTCTCTCCTATATCGTCGAAGTCCATAACGAGGCTGAGATAGGCCGGGCCTACAACGCCGGAGCCACGATCATCGGCATCAACAACCGGGACCTGGCAACGTTCGATGTAGACATCGGGACAACGTGCCGTTTGCGCACGCTGGTACCGGATTCCTGCATTATCGTCAGCGAGAGCGGCATTCACTCCAGGAAGGATATCGAAATACTCGAAGCCTCGGGCGTAGATGCCGTTCTCGTAGGGGAATCGCTCGTGACCTCAAACGATATACCGGGAAAACTAAAGGAACTCAGGGGATGACAAGGATTAAAATTTGCGGAATCAAAACTGAAGAACACGGGCTGGCCGCGGCCGGGGCCGGGACCGATTTCATGGGGCTGGTCTTTGCGCCGAGCCCCCGCCAGGTCAACGTCTCCGAAGCGCGGAAAATCATCACTGCGGTCAGGAACGCCGGACATGCCATCAAAACGGTCGGTGTGTTTGTTAATACACCGCTGGCGACTATCATCAGCGTGGCCGGAAGGCTTGATCTGGACTGGGTGCAGCTCAGCGGCGACGAGCCTCCGGCGTTCTGCCGGGAACTCGGGCTGCCGGTCATCAAGGTAGTGCGGGTCAGCAAGGTATACCGGCCTGAGGACATCCTGAAACATATGGAATATACGGACCGTCTGCTCGGCGGGCAGGAACACATTTTCCTCCTGGACTCCAACGCACGGGAGAAATACGGCGGCATCGGCAAGAAGTTCGACTGGAAACAGGCGAAGGCAATAACAGAAAGGTTCCCGGTCATCGTGGCCGGGGGGCTGACACCGGAGAACGTCGGCCAGGCGATAGAGACGATACATCCCTGGGGTGTGGATGTATCATCCGGGGTGGAAATAACGAGGGGCGTCAAAGACGTGGAGAAGATAAAGAAATTCATCCAAGCAGTGAGGAGGCTCGATGCCTGAATACCCTGACGAGCGCGGCTACTTCGGGGCTTACGGCGGACGTTTCATGCCGGAAACCCTCATGCCGGCTTTAAATGAACTGGAACGGGCCTATGCCGAAGCGAGCGCCGATAAAAGCTTTACGGAGGAGTTCGAGGCGCTGTGCCGGGACTACGTTGGTCGTCTGACACCGGTCTATTACGCCAGCCAACTGACGAAAAAAACCGGCGGCGCCCGGATACTGTTGAAACGTGAAGACCTGGCCCATACCGGCGCGCACAAAATCAACAATGCCCTTGGTCAAGGTCTGCTGGCCGCAAGGATGGGCAAACCCCGCATCATCGCCGAGACAGGCGCCGGGCAGCACGGCGTGGCCGCGGCGACCGTCTGCGCGATGCTCGGACTGGAATGCATCGTCTACATGGGCAGCGAAGACATCCGGCGGCAAGCCCCGAACGTCAACCGCATGAAGCTCATGGGAGCGGAAGTACGACCGGTGGATACGGGCAGCCGTACGCTGAAAGATGCCATCAACGAGGCCATCCGCGACTGGATCACGAACATCGAGACCACCTATTACCTGCTCGGTTCGGTAGTCGGACCGCACCCATATCCGAAGATGGTCCGAGACTTCCAGGCTGTCATCGGGCGGGAAGCCAGGCGGCAAATGCTGGAAACATACGGCAAACTCCCGGACTGCCTGGTGGCTTGCGTGGGCGGCGGTAGCAACGCTATCGGCTTGTTCCACCCATTTTATAATGACAAGGATGTCCGGTTCTACGGCGTGGAAGCCGCCGGTGAAGGAGTGACGACGCAACGCCATTCCGCCACGCTGGCCACCGGCCGGCCCGGCGTGCTCCACGGTACTCTGTCTTACCTCATGGAGAATGCCAACGGACAGGTCAGCGAAACACACAGCGTTGCACCAGGGCTGGACTACCCCGGCGTGGGGCCGGAACACAGCTTCTATAAAGATTCGGGGCGGGCAACGTATGTGACAGTGGACGATAAACAGGCCCTCGAAGGATTCAGGCTCCTTTGCGAGACCGAGGGCATTATCCCGGCGCTGGAGTCGTCCCATGCCGTCTACTACGGCGCGCACCTAGCGCAAACATTGCCGCGGGAGCAGACCGTATTGGTCAATTTATCCGGCCGCGGGGACAAGGACATGGAAATCGTCACCGGACTGCTGGGGATGGCAAAATGAGCCGCATAGATTCTGTTTTCAGACCGGACCACAAAGCCCTGATCGGGTACATTACCGTCGGGCACCCGACACCCGAGGCCACACCTGGTATCGCCGAGGTGCTGGCGGAAAACGGATGCGATATCATCGAACTCGGAATCCCGTTTTCAGACCCCGTCGGGGACGGACCGACCATCCAACGGTCCAGCTACCGTGCGCTCCTTAACGGCGTCACCCCCAGGTTCTGCCTGGAGACGGCCGCAGCCATCCGCGCCAGGATCCAGACGCCGCTGGTCTTCATGACCTATTACAATTTGCTGCTCAATCATGGTCTGGACGCTTTTTGCCGGGACTCGGCAAAGGCCGGTATCGATGGGCTGATCATCCCGGATCTGCCGCCTGAAGAGGGGCAAAAACTGGAAGATGCCGCCCACAAGTACGGCCTCGACCTTGTCTACCTCCTCGCACCGACGAGCACTCCGGAGCGCATCGACGTGGTAGCGAAACACGCCACCGGGTTCGCGTACCTGGTCTCGGTGACCGGGGTCACCGGCGCCCGTACGGCCCTGCCCGCGGAACTGGAATCGTTCATCGGCCGGGTACGGCAGAAGACCAATCTGCCGCTGTGCGTGGGCTTCGGCATCTCGACGCCGGAACAGGCAAAACGGGTGGCCGCCGCCGCGGACGGCATCATCGTTGGAAGCCGTCTCATCCAGCTTATCGATGAAGACGGTTCACTCAAATTGCTGAGCCATTTTGTTAAAGGCCTGAGAGAAGCCTTGGATAACTGAGGACCAAACGGGAGTATTGGCGACAACGCTGCCGATAACATATGAAAAAACTAGTTAACGAGTAGGAGGAAACATGAAACAGTACAAGTATGTCCTGCAAGAAAAGGACATGCCGACCCGGTGGTACAACATCCTGCCGGACCTGCCGGAACCACTGCCGCCGGACCTGCATCCGGGAACGGGCCAACCGGTCACGCCGGACGATCTGGCGCCGCTTTTCCCGATGGCGCTCATCATGCAGGAGTTCAGCCCGGAGCAATACATCGACATCCCCGAAGAGGTCCAGGAAGTCCTCAAGCTGTGGAGACCGACCACGCTGCACCGCGCTTACAACCTGGAAAAAGCCCTGGATACCCCGGCGAAGATTTATTACAAATACGAGGGCACATCACCGCCCGGAAGCCACAAGCCCAACACCGCCGTCGCCCAGGCTTACTACAACAAGAAGGAAGGCATCAAGCGCATCTCAACAGAGACCGGCGCCGGCCAGTGGGGAAGCTCGCTGGCATTCGCCTGCCAGTTTTTCGGCCTTGAATGCAAGGTCTACATGGTCAAGGTCAGCTACAACCAGAAGCCGTACCGCCGCCTGATGATGGAGACCTGGGGCGCGACCTGCGTACCCAGCCCGAGCCCGGACACCAAGGCCGGCCGCGATATGCTGGCAAAAGACCCGGACTGTCCTGGCAGCCTCGGCCTGGCCATCAGTGAAGCCGTCGAGGACGCCGTCGGCCGGGAAGACACTCACTATTCCCTCGGTTCGGTATTGAACCACGTGCTCCTTCACCAGACTGTTATCGGCCAGGAAGCGATGATGCAGATGGAAATGGCCGGGGACTACCCGGACATCATCATCGGCTGTGTTGGCGGCGGTTCCAACTTCGCCGGCATGTTCCTGCCGTTCCTCAAGGACAAGATCTCCGGAAAGAAACCGAACCTACGCATCATCAATGTTGAACCGGAAAGCTGCCCGACCCTGACCAAGGGCCTGTATACCTACGACTTCGGCGATGAAGCAGGCATGACCCCGTTGCTCAAGATGTCCACGCTGGGCCATACGTTCATGCCGCCTCCCACCCACGCCGGCGGTCTCCGCTACCACGGCATGGCCCCGATCATCTGCCATGTGCACCAGCTCGGTCTCGTTGAAGCCATCGCGGTACCGCAGATCGCCACGTTCGAAGCCGGCATCCAGTTCGCCCGCACCGAAGGCATCATCAGCGCGCCGGAAACGAACCACGCTATCCGCGCTACGATCGACGAAGCGCTCAAGTGCAAGGAAAGCGGCGAGTCCAAGGTCATCCTGATGAACCACAGCGGCCACGGCAATTTCGATATGGCTGCCTACGAGTCTTATCTCTCCGGGAAACTCGTGGACTATGCCTATCCCGCTGACCTGGTTGCTGAAGCCCTCAAGGACCTCCCGAAAATCCCCGGCGCTTAAAACTCACTTTCAAGTATCCAGTGTTCCCCCTCTTCCGGCCGGAGAGGGGGAACATTTTATTAATATTCAGTTAACAATTGAAGTTTATGCTATCATTATGAATAAGATGAAACTTATTTTTATCAAGACAATTGCAGCCCTTCTTCTTGTCCTTATCGTGACCGCACTGTCATTGACCGGCTGTATCACTCTCTCATCTCCCACAACCACAACGACCACAGCCGCCGTAACTAGTGCCGCTATAACCACAGCCACCACCACAACCCCATCCGAGGTCATCGATCCGACATGGACGCCTACCTTTACCGGGAACAACGAAGCGCTTCCCAACATCGCCGAGGTCGTTGCCATGGTCAAGCCCTCGGTCGTTTCCATCAATGTCCAGGTCCCTTACCAGGGATTTTTCGGGACTTCTGTTGAAGAAGGTTCCGGTTCCGGCTGGATACTCGATGACAGCGGCATCATCGTCACCAACAACCATGTCGTCGAAGGCGCTACTTCGATCACCGTGACGCTCGATGACGGCCGGGTCATCAACGTGGACAACGGCTCCGTTTATACCGATGCCACCAACGACCTGGCCATCCTCAAAATAGACGCCGATAATCTCACTGCCCTCGAAATAGGCGATTCTACATCGCTCCGTGTCGGCGACTGGGTCGTAGCAATCGGTAATTCTCTCGGTCTCGGGGTACGGGCCACGGTGGGTATCGTCAGCCAGCTCGACGTATCGCTCCAGGTGGAAAATAATATCACGCTCTACAACCTCATCGATACCAGCGCTGTCATCAACCCCGGCAACAGCGGCGGTCCGCTCGTTAACCTGGCCGGGCAGGTCATCGGCATTACAAGCGCCAAGATCGTAGCCACGGGAGCCGAAGCTACCGGATTCGCCATCAGCATGGAAGAAGCCGCCCCGATTATACAGGAGCTCGTTAACAACGGCTACGTCGTCCGGCCTTTCCTCGGCGTGCAGGGGCTCATCACCATGGACCAGGCGGTAGCCAACTACTATCGTATAGAGATGAAAGAAGGCGTCCTGGTGCGCGGCGTTATGGAAGGCACTCCGGCAGAGGCTGCCGGTCTTCAAGCCGGAGATATCATCAGCAGCATCGGCGGTGAGAAGGTAACGACGTTCGAAGAGCTTACCCGGATTCTCTACAAGTCCACCATCGGGGAACCGCTGGAACTCAGTTACTGGCGGGACGGCAGAGAGATCCACACCCAGATCGTCCCCGTGGAAAGCCCGCCGCCGTCATTCGACTAGGCGTTTGAACTAAGAAAACCCGCTCATCCTTCGACAAGCTCAGGACGAGCGGTTTTTTTACGGGAATATTTATCCTAAATTTTCCTGACTCCGATATCCAGTACATAGGAGCCGAACTTCATCGATTCCTTGCTGTCTGCTTCTTCCGGAACGCCCTCTATGATCTCATCGGACAGCGTTTCCTGGCGGATATAGTCGGAAAATGCCGATATTACCTGTACAAGGTACGGGCCGCTCTCGAAGTAGGTAGTAATATGGTCGGCTATCTCGTACCCGGAGGACTTCCTCATGCCCTGGATACGGTGAACGATCTCCCTGGCTATTCCCTCCGCTTCCAGTTCCGGTGTGAGATACGTCGCCAGCGCCAGCGTATGGGGGCCCTCGGTCAGTTTCAGATACTCTTTTTCATCGAGGGCTGCCAGTTCTTCCGCGGTAACGCCATATATTTCCTTGACGTTCAATTCTTCCAGAACGAGCGGCGCCACGCGATCCAGCGCCCGTTTTTCACGGTCGCCGGATACGGTAACATAGACATCTCCGAGCGGCTGCCTCACCTTGATACCGGCCTTGCTGCGGGCGGAACGGCCCATACTGCATACCTTCATGGCAAGCTGGTTATCCTCGGACAACTGCCGGTTGATGAGTGATTCGTTGACCATGGGATAGTCCGTCAGGTGGACGCTTTCCGGAGCAGCCGGGAACGCGGAGAGCACAAGGTTCCGGTACAGTTCTTCCGCGAGGAACGGCGTGAACGGCGCCATCAGTTTGGTCAACGTGACCAGGCAGGTGTAGAGGGTGTTGTATGCCGAGAGCTTGTCGCTGTCATTCTCGCTCTTCCAGAAGCGCCTCCGGGAACGGCGGACATACCAGTTGGACAGGCCGTCGATGTAATTTTCTATTTTTCTGCCGGCGTCGGTCGGATTGTAGTCATCCAGCGCCGCACTCACTTCCTGGACAAGCTGGTGCAGTTCCGAGAGTATCCATTTATCCAGTTCCGCGGCCGGTTCGGCGAAAGCGTCCGTCTCCGGCTTGAAGTCATCGATGTTGGCATACATGACGAAGAACGAATAGACATTCCACAGTGTCGAAAGAACCCGCCGGGAAACCTCGGCGACCTGTTTTTCGTCGAACTGCCGAGGGTTCCCGGGCGTAGCTGTCGTGTACAGGTACCAGCGCAGGGCGTCCGCACCGTGCTTCTTGAAGACATCATTCGGCCAGACGACGTTCCCCTTGCGCTTGCTCATCTTCTCGCCTTTGGCATCGAGAATGTGGCCAAGGCAGATGACGTTTCTGTAACTGGGCTGGTCGAACAGCAGCGTCGAGATGGCATGGAGGCTGTAGAACCAGCCTCGGGTCTGGTCGATGGCTTCGCAGATAAAGTCCGCCGGGAAGTTGCCGCCGTTGGTCAGCTCCTGGTTCTCAAAGGGATAGTGATACTGGGCGAACGGCATGGCCCCGGAATCGAACCAGCAGTCGATGACTTCCGGCACGCGTTTCATGGTACCGCCGCACGAGCAGGAGAACGTCACACCGTCTATCCACGGACGGTGCAGGTCGAGGTCGTCGTTCCAGCCATCGAGGCCCGGTCTTGACTTTAAATCCTCGGTCCCGCCGATGCACTCGTACTTGCCGCAGGATTCGCAGCGCCAGACGGGCAGCGGCGTGCCCCAGTAGCGTTCGCGGGAGACGGCCCAGTCGATGTTATTCTTCAGCCAGTCCCCAAAGCGGCCGTACTTGATATGTTCCGGGTACCAGGTTATCTCGTCGTTACCGCTCAGCATGCGCTCCTTGACGGCGGTGGTTTTGATGTACCAGGTCTCCTTGGCGTAGTACAGCAGCGGCGAATCGCACCGCCAGCAGAACGGGTAGGTATGTTTGACGGTACCGCTCTTGAGCATCAGACCGCGCTCTGTGAGGTTTGCGATGACCATCGGATCCGCGGCTTTTACAAACTTACCAGCAAACGGGTAGCTGCCCGTTATCATCCCCTGGAGGTCCACTTGCTGGACGAAGTCCAGGCCCCATTGTTTGCCGGCCTCGTTATCGACTTCACCGAAGGCCGGCGCGATGTGAACGATGCCGGTGCCGTCATCCATCGTGACGAATTCGCCGCTGATGACCCGGTACCTGAGTTCAGTATCCGGTTTCTGAGCCGTCAGGATACCGCCTTCCCCAAAACGCAGACGTTCCACAACGAAGTCATGAGGATTATACAAGGGGCGGTACTCGGTCCCGACAAGTTCCTTCCCATTGACCCGGGCCATTTCCCTGTACTCGTCCAGTTCCAGCGTGCCGGTGAGCCGGGTCGCCATGATGAGGCATTCCTCGCCATTATCGAGAATGGAATACTCGGCATCGGCGGAAACAGCCAGCGCGGTATTGCCGGGCAGGGTCCAGGGCGTGGTAGTCCAGGCGAGGAGATAAGCCTTCCTGCCGGCGGGAACAGCTTCCGGCCGCTTCGATATTATCTCGAACTTTATGTAAACAGAGGGGTCTACCGTGTCTTCCTTGTAGCCCTGGGCTATCTCGTGGGAACTCAGGGATGTTCCGCAACGCGGACAATGCGGTGTGACCCGGTAGCCCTTGTATATGAGATCCTTGTCCCACATCTGCTTCAGCGCCCACCAGCACGACTCGATATATTCGCGGTTCATGGTCACGTAGGCATGTTCCATATCCACCCAGTACCCGGCCCGTTCGATGGCGTTCTCAAATTCCCCGAGGTATTTATCCACGCTTTCACGGCAGAGGGCGTTGAACTTGTCCACGCCGTAAGCCTCGATTTGCGGCTTGGAGGATATCCCGAGTTTTTTCTCCACTTCCAGTTCCACTGGCAAGCCGTGAGTATCCCAACCGGCGATCCGGGGCGCGTAGTAACCCTTCATTGTTTTATAGCGGGGGATGACGTCCTTGAAAACGGAGGTCAGGATATGGTGAATGGCCGGGCTGCCATTGACCGTGGGCGGGCCGTCATACAGGACGAAGCGCGGGCCGCCTTTTCTTGCCTCGACGCTCTTTTCAAAGATTTTTCCTTTTTTCCAGGCAGCCAGTATGGCTTCTTCCAGTTGCGGATAGTTTACTCTGCTGTTGACTGGCTGAAACATTTCCTATTTCCCCCTTTTGCTGATACGGGACCAAATAAAAAAGCCCCGTCCCTTAAGGGACGAGACTTAACATCCCGCGGTACCACCCTCATTCTCCGATTTCATCGGAGCACTCATCGAGGCACGCATTCATGCCTCCGTCCCGGATAACGGAGGACGGGCCCGGCCATGCCTACTTGCCTTTTCGCGGTTTTCGGATGGCAGCTCGGGAGGGATTTTCAGGGCCGGTCACATATCTGCTCGCACCGTACCAGACTCGCTGTCTATTTCCGGTTACCCCTACTCTTCTCCGTCACAGCTTTTTACAAGTTTATGTTAACACAAGAAAATATCGAAATCAATAAGGGCGCACTCGTTTCGGTGAAATGACAACCTTGCGTCCTTCACCGGTCCCGGTGCTCTCGGTGGACACATCCGGATGATCGATAAGCGCCAGATGGACGACACGGCGTTCAAAGGCGGACATCGGCTCCATGGTGAACGGCGATTTCCGAACCTTTACCTGGTCCGCCAGACGGAATGCCAGCGCTCTCAATCCCTCGCACCGCCGCTCCTTGTATCCTTCCACATCCAGAATGATAGGCATCTTGATCTCATACTTATTCGATACAATGAGGCGTACGATATGCTGGAGTGAGACCATCGTCTGGCCGCGACGTCCGATGAGAATACCCAAGTCCTCGCCCTCGATGTTCAGCCCTACCGAAGCTTTATCGGAATCGTCTTCATCAGGAACAGTGAAAGCCTCGGACAGAGTAACTGTCGCCGAGAGGTCCATGAGGTCCAGGAGTGTTTCCAGGACTCCCTTGGCCGATTCAAAAACCCGACGTTGGTAATCAGGTAGCTGCATGGTAGTTCACCTTTCACCCGGCCTGAAACCGACTATTGTTTACGCCGCTGACTTCTTTTCTTTCCGGGCTGGTAACGAGATTTATCGGGTTTGACAACGGTCCCTTCCTGGTCGATAACGAGGTCAGCGCCGGTTTGTTCTGACGGTTTCTTTTCCGTGGCATCGAACTTGAGCCGGCGCTGGACTTCCGGTTCTGTCTTTTCTGGTTTCTTGAACAGGCTCCCCCAACCGGCGATACGGTACTGCAGGATGATGCGGAAGAGGCTGTTGATAGCCCAGTACAATGCCAGGCCACTGGGAACGGACATGGAGATAACGCCGAACAATATTGGCATCATCCATTGCATCATCTGCATCTGGGAAGCCGCGCGTGGATCGGCGGTATCCGGGTTGGACGTCATTTTCTGCTGGACCCACATCGTTGCCGCTACAAACAGCGGCAGGATATAAAACTGGTCGGGTTGTGCCAGGTTCAACCACAGGAACCCCTGGGGCAGCGGTAACGCCGAATACACGACATCCCAGGGATAGAGAAACCTGGAGAGGTTGACCAATCCTTCCGGGGCTTTGGCAAGCGCCAACAAAATGGACTGGTACAGGGCGATCCAGATAGGCATCTGGATGATCATGGTCAGGGCGCAGCCGGCGGGTTTGACGCCGGCTTCTTTCCAGAGCTTCATCTGCTCCTGGGCCAGTTTCTGCCGGTCTTTACCGTACTTCTTCTGTAATTCAGCGATCTTGGGCTGGAGGTCTTGCATCGCCTTGGAAGACCGTATCTGGCTTAAAGTCATCGGTAACAGGATGAGGTTGATGATAATGGTCAGCGCGATAATCGCCAGTCCGAAGTTGTCACCGAGGAAATTGGCCATGACGATCAGGACATTGGTAAGAGGCTGCTGGATGATGAGTTCCCAAACGTTCAATGCGTTACCTCAATCCTAACTCGTTACGACCAGAGGCTGTAATATGGAACCGGTTTCCGCATCTATCCTGAGTATCTGCCCGGAATCCGATTGTATATAAATAATGCCTTCATGGGCCAGCAGGCCGCCGTTAACGGTTGTATCAATGTTAGCCAGGTTCCTGATCCCGTTATCCTGCGTGGTGATGGTATAGATACCGCCTTCCCGGTTGACGATGATAACCAGGTTATCGCTGATGACCGGACTGGAAGCGACCGCAGCGCCGGCTTCCCGGGCGACGATGAGCGATCCGCTGGCAGCATTGATAATGTATACGTTCCCGTCCAGATTGGGAGCGTACAGGGTGTCATCAAGGAGGACAGGCGTTGCCCAGAACCAGTTATCCACGTCTTCAAAACGCCACCGGACGCTGCCGTCATTCTGGTTCAAGGCGTAGAACACCTTGTTCAGAACACCGATGTAGATAACTCCGTCTTTAATCACGGGACTGGCGATTATGGCACCGTCCAGCGTGGCGGCCCATCGCTGGCTGCCATCCGAGACGTCGAAAGCATAGAGGTTCTTATCGAAGGAACCGATATAGACGACATCCCCGGAGACAGCGGCTGTTCCCCATATCCTGTCGCCGGTTTCCTGTTTCCAGATCTCTTCTCCGGTGCTGGCGTTCAGGCAGTAGAAAACGCCATCCGTATCTCCGAAGAACAGCCGGTTATTATCGACAACGACCGTCCCGACGATAGGATCGACATGATCGTTGATGGGATAGACCCAGCGCTGTGTGGCGATATTGTCCTGTTCATACGCAAAAATCCGGCCGTTGTAGCCGGCGATGTAGACGAGGCCGTTGGCAACAACCGGAGACCCGTAGATGGCTACACCGGGAGAACCGCCCCCTCCGCAACCGGCATACGGGTTACAGCCGAGTAAACCGCTGGATTGTGTTCCCTCCAGTTGTTCAGCCCTCTGAACGCCCTGGGTTTCCAGGTTGATCGAAACGAGCCGCCCTATCCTTGACCCGACGAAGAGCGTGTTATCCGCGACGGCTCCGCCAGACCAACCCACTTCCGTTACGCCGCTGATGCACCCGGTAGCGAGCAGGACCAATCCGGCCAGAAAAGCCAGCAGCAGAACGAAACGCCCTTTTTTCCACGCTTTCTTCGAATCCAAATATCAATTCCTCCCTGATGGAAGACCGCGTTATTCCTACGGGACAGGGTCATACCCGCCCGGATTAAACGGATTGCACCGTGCAATCCTCCAAACGCCAAGCAGAATCCCCTTGAAAATCCCGAACTTTATAATGGCTTCATAGGTGTACTGAGAGCATGACGGATAGAACCGGCAGGAAGGCGCCATAATGCGGGACAGGCTATTCTGGTAGAGCTTGATCAGTCCCAGGGCCGCCGCTTTCATCTGCCTGCTCCGATATTCCAGCCCGGTGCAGCGTGTCCGTAACGGCGTTTTCCAGTCCGCGGTAGTCCGTTTGGGCCGCCGGAACGCGGGCGATAAACACTATATCCCATCCGCCTCGCAAACCTGATTTCCGCAATATTTCACGTAAACGGCGCTTAATCCGGTTACGTATGACCGCTTTGCCAACCCGCCGGCTGACTGAAAAACCGTACCGTGTTATCTCCATTCCGTTCGGAGCGGCTTTCATGACGACCCGCCGGTTCGTCCAGGTCCTGCCGGTGGTAAACACGAAATCGAATTGCTTTCTCCTGGTGAGATGTTGTGCTCCCCTCACGGCACGAAGCCTGTACGACGGCAACGACTGCTTATACGACGGTAAGCCTTTGCCGACCCTTTAAACGTCTGGCTTTCAGAACGGCGCGACCGCCGCGGGTACTCATTCTCTTTAAAAAGCCGTGCTCGCGCTTTCTGGGAATACTCTTCGGTTGATAGGTTCTCTTCGGCACGTTAACTCCCTGCAGCGAAACCGGCCTTTTACAGCAGGCTCCGCGTAACTAACCAAACTAGATCTTGATGCCTACTCCGCCGGTCCGTCGGATGTGTTCTGCGACGAACGGCAGCAGCGCCAGATGCCGGGCCCGCTTTATAGCCACAGCCAGAGCACGCTGGTGCTTGGCGCAGGCGCCGCTCTTCCGGCGCGGAGCTATTTTACCGCGATCTGATACGTAAGGCCGCAACGCCGCGGGTTCTTTATAATCGATGAATTTTACCTTGTCACGGCAAAAGAAACAGACCTTTCTCTTGGGAACGTATTTTCCCTTGCCTGATCTCCTCGGTCTGGCTGTTCTTGTTTGCGTCATTCTTCCCTCTATTTGATGCTGATAGCAATTATCTCGTTAGAACGGAAGGTCTTCCGGTTCCAGATCGCCCATGCTGCCTTCCTCGACTCTTTCATCACTGTAACCGCCGCCACGCCGTTCGAGGAAGATCACCCGGTTAGCGACCACTTCCAGCCTCGTATGGCTCTGTCCGTCCTGGCCTTCCCAGTTACGGGTATGGAGCCGGCCTTCAACGTAGACCAGCTTCCCCTTTCCGAGGAACTGGTTGCATTGTTCGGCGAGCCGGTTCCAGGCCACGATGTTGAACCATTCCGTTTCCTGCTTTTTCTCGCCTTCAGGAGACGTGTAGACCCAGTTGGTGGCGACGGAAAAAGAGGTAACCGGTTTACCGTTAGGGGTAAACCGCATTTCCGGTTCCTGACCGGTGTTCCCGATGATGGTCACCTTGTTCAGACTCGGCATATCCTCTGACCTCCCCGCTGTGGGTGCATTTCCTTCCCGGTTAACTGCCAACCCTGATCAACAGGTGCCGTAGAACGTCTTCAGATATTTTGAGACTGGACTCCAGCTCTTTGCACCGCGCCGGGCTGAGCTTAAAACGGGTAAGGACGTAATTTCCTTCCAGGCTTTGCTTTATCGGATACGCCAGCTTCCGTTTGCCCCACTTCTGAACATCCTCGACCACCCCTTCGCGGGCTGTGATAAATTGACTGACGTTGTCAACCTTAGCTTCCAGAGCTTCATCAACCACTTCCGGCCTGACAATATAAACCAGTTCGTAATCCTGGAGTCTCGTATCACTTACGACGGTCTGTTCCTCTTTTTTCTTTGCCACTTCCGATGTTCTCCGATATTCCTATAGACAAATTTAAGACCATTATACCACAATGCCATGTCAGTAACAACTGGATTATGTTATCTCAGCGTTCCTTTAGAAGCCTTTTTTACAGGCTGAAACCACCCCAAAATCCTTGACATCAGCTTGCACCTTTGCTAGACTTGTAATGATTCGGATGGGCTCATTTTTTGTTGAAGCCCATTGTTTTTTCGGCCCCATGGTGTAGCGGTCTAACATGCCACCCTGTCACGGTGGAGAT
>CAZPSP010000016.1:0-24328 GCA_964589285.1 uncultured Dehalococcoidaceae bacterium
ACGGAAGGCATCGTTCGTTCACCTCTCGTGAAGATTATGCTTAGATTCTAACACTACTACGGGGAGCAATGCGAGAGGTAGCACTTTTCAGGTGTGGGTGGGACCGGCGTCCCTGCCGGTCCGCGGGCGTTCCGCCCGCGCCATCCTGACGAAGGTCAGGATCCATCTTTGCCGTCCAAACAAACCCGGTCTCGCCGAAAAATATTGATCTTAGAAGCTCTATCGTCCCCATTTTAAGGGGAATTGAGGGGGTTTTGGTCAAGCCCCTCAAGGATTTGTCATTCCCGACCTGATCGGGAATCCATCTCCGCCGTCCAAACAAACCCGGTCTCAACCAAAAAACATCGCCCTTGCCCCATCGCTCGTCCCACTTTTCAAAAGGGGTACGGAGGGGATTCGGTAAATTTTCTATCCTGCTCCCTCAATCAGCCGGCACCAGGTCATCCAGCCCCAGCTCGCGGAGCTTCTTACGGCTCGGCATCGCCGTTTGGCGGTCCCAGTCCAGGGCGTCCAGGTTCTCGTTGCGCTGGAGTTCGATATCACACGTCACCCCGGCGAGCGGTCCTTCCTTCTGCGGCGGTACACCGATGATCCTCGGATGCACGGCGCGGGCCAGCGGGTTATCGTTCTCGCGGAGGCTGAACAGGTGCCGCATCACAAGAACGCGTTCACCGTCATGGAAAAGCTCTTCCAGTGAGCGGTCCCAGCCGGTGACCGCCTTCATGAACTCCACGAGATAATGCGTGGCGTTCTCCACGATGAGGTCTGAATGCATACACAGTCCGGCTGCGTTGACCACGGCGTCCTGGAAGTTGGACGGCCCGAAACCGGCGGTATGCCGGCCGGGTGTGGCGTCCATCTGGTATCGGGCCGCCGCCGGTTTCCCGGCAAACGCAGGAAAATCGCACTTGGGGTCGTGCATGCCGACCTCCTGACCGCCGACATGGACGGCAAACGGCTCAGCAGCCGGGCCGAGTCTCTCCGCGGCTTTCTTGACACCATCGGCAAAAACGGCCCCGATGCCTTCTCGTTTCGCGATAGCCTCAGTCAGGGCAACCAGCCCTTCCGCGTTGCCCCAGGTCAGGTCGATGCCCCCGGTGTCCTTGGCGGTAATGATGCCGTGCTCCCAGCATTCCATGGCAAACGCCACAATGGTGCCGGTAGAAATAGTGTCCAGTCCGTAGCCGTTGCAGATATAGTTGACCCTAATGACGGCCTCGGGGTCGTTGTTGAGGCACATCACCCCGAACGAGCCGAATGTCTCATACTCCGGCTGGCGGGAATGCTTCGGGTATTTCTCGCCTTCCAGGAACCCCCGGCAGGCCACCGGGCACCGCCAGCAGCCGCCGCGCCCGGTCAATCGGGCTTTCAGTTCGTCCCGGTTGAAGCGGGAAACGTCCGGCATCTCCACGATACCTACCCCTCCCCAGTTCTTCGCCGGGGTATCGCCGCTGTGGGCGGAGCTGTCCGTATGGACCCAGGTACCGTAGGTGTTGAGTTCGGCGCGGATGGGACTGTTCATCACGTCTCTCATGTGGTCGCGCCTGACCCGGGCGGCGTAGTCGGGGTCAGCCAGGGGCACTTTCTGTTCGCCGCGAACGACGACCGCCTTGAGCCGTTTGGAGCCCATGACCGCGCCAAGACCGGAACGGCCCGCCGCAGAACCGCGATGCGTGATGATGCAGGAGACCAGGTTCTGTTTTTCCCCCGCCGGCCCGATGCACATGACGCGCGATTTTTTGCCGTACTCGGCTTCGAGGCCGTCCTCGGTATCGTACGTGGACTTGCCCCAGTAGGCCGAGGCGTCCTTGATCTCCGCCTTGCCGTTGTCTAGGAGGAGGTAGACGGGTTTTTCCGAGATACCGTTTATCAGGATGCCGTCGTATCCGGCGAACTTCAGGTACGGCCCGAACTCACCGCCGCAGTTGGCGTCTCCCCAACCGCCCGTCAAAGGCGATTTCCCCACAACTGCAAACCTGCACCCGAACGTGGCCGGGGTACCGGTCAAAACGCCGGTGATGATGCCCAGCGTGTTCTCCGGCCCCAGCGCGTCTACGCCGGGCTTCTGGCGCTCGTAGAGGAGCCGCGCGCCGATGCCGTAACCGCCGATGAAGTCATGATACATCGTCTCATCAGGTACGATGTCTTCCATCCTGCCCGTGGAAAGGTCCACCGCCAGCAGTCTGCCCATGTAGCCGCGTGCCATAGTATGCCCCCTTACAAAACCCTGAATTGCTCCTTTAATGATACACTACCGGATGTGTCATTCCCGATCCAATCGGGAATGACACATCTGGAGTTACTCAAAAACCCCCTCAGCCAACAGAGAAACAAATTCCTCGTCGGACATGCCGAGGAGACCGGTGCAGACCTGCTCCGTGTGCTCGCCGATGAGCGGCGCCGGGCGCATCGGCTTTGCAGGCGTTTTAGAAAGCACAAAGCTCTGCCCTAAATGGGTGAACTCGCCAACCTCCGGATGCTCCATGGGCCAGAACAGGCCGCGCTGCCGGAGCTGCGGGTCTTCGTACACGTCCTTGACGTTTTCCACAACGCCCGCCGGCACGCCGGCGGCCTGGAGGAGCTTCATGACCTCTTCCGGCGTCTTGTCCGCCGTCCAGTCGCCGAGCATCTTATCGATGTCGTTCTCTGCCAGTTTCCGGTGCGGCAGGGACAGATACCGTTCATCGTCAGCGAGGTCGTCCCGCCCGATGGCCCGGCAGAGGCTCTGCCACTGTTCGTCGTTCTTCACGGCGATGGCGCACCAGCGGTCTTTGCCCTGGCATCGGTAAACGCCGTGCGGGCACATCTCCGGGTGGCGGTTGCCCATCTTGCCGGGCTCTCTACCGTTGACAGAGCGGTCCAGCAGCGCGGGCATGATGAAGTAGAGGGCCGTTTCGAGCTGGGAGAGATCGATATACTGACCCTTGCCCGTCTTGTTGCGTCGGTCGATGGCGGCGATGAGGGCCGAGGCCGCAAACCGGGGCGAAATGCAGTCCGTGTACGGCGAGATGCCCACCGGCAGCGGCGGCCCGCCCGGCCAGCCGATGAAATTGGGCAGTCCCGCCATGGCCGCCAGGATCATACCGAAAGCCGGCATGTTGGCGGAGGGACCTTCCGGTCCGAACCCGCTCTGCCGCAGGTAAATAACATCCGGACGGACCTTGCGAAACTCCTCGAAGGTGAGGCCCCACTTTTCCATCACGCCGGGGGTGAAGTTTTCCATGACGATGCCGCTTTTGACGACCAGCCGTTTGGCGATTTCCGCGGCCTTCGGATTTTCCATGTTGAGCGTCATGCTGTACATGTTGGAGGCAAAATGATTGTAGTAGCCGCCCCGGTTGAGGCCGGGCTTGCCGCCGGAATACGGCGACGAAATCCGCAGCGTGCAGGGATGCTTCGCGGTTTCCAGACGAATAACGGTCGCGCCGTAATCGGCGAAGAGCTTCATGGTCAGCGGCCCGACGATGGCCCAGCAGAAAGAGACGATGGTCAGTCCCTTGAAAACGCCCTCAGGGGGAGTCCCCGGAAATTGCTTTTCCATTTAGATCACCCCCGCCTGTTTCAGGTTCTGCACCTCGGCATCGGACAGGCCGAGTTCCCGGTAGACCTCTGCGTTGTGCTCCCCGATGAGCGGCGCCCGGAACCGCGTCGCGAAGGATTCTTCGTTGGACTTGGCGAACTCGCGCGGATAGGTAACCGTCTCGCCGAGTTCCGGGTGCTCGATGTCCGTCCAGAAGTTTCGGAAGGCAAGCTGCTTGTCCTCGAGCAGGTCGCCCATGCCGGAGAGCGGGCAGATCGATATGTTCCGCTGCCGTGCGCCGATGGATATCTCCTGCTTGGTGTGCGCTTTGAAGAAGACCTCGATGGGGCGGGATATTTCATCCACCGTTTCCTGGGTGGCCTTGAACATGTCCAGCGTTTCCCAGTCCATGGACTTCAAAAAATCACTGGCGAGGCCTTCCCCGTCCATCCACTTGACCAGTTCCCGCAGCGTCTTGGCGCCGCCGCGCCCGCCGATGATGTTGAAAAAGACGTACCCGTCCTTGCATTCCCAGACCTGCCGCTGCGTTGAGGTGAGGCTCCAGCGGAACGCCCCGGACCGCTCGACGACGATACCGTTGAGTTCATAAATAGGCACGGCGTTGGCAAGGAACCAGGCGACGCTCTGCTGCTGGGAAACGTCCGCGTGCTGCCCTTCGCCGGTCTGTTCCCGGTGGTAGTAGGCCAGCATGGTGGCCACCGCGCCGTCCGCGCCGCCGTGCATGTAGGACTGCGGCATGGTCATGTGAGTGGGCGGCGTATCGTGATCGCCGGTCTGGTAAAGCAGGCCGGTCATGCCCATGGTGACGATATCTTCGCTCCGGTAGTCCCGGTACGGCCCGTCCTGGCCGAACGGCGTAATGGAAGTCATGATGAGGTCCGGCCGGAGCTTGCAGAGGTCGTCATAGCCGAGTCCCAGACCGTCCAGGTAGCCGGGCGGGAACGATTCCACCACGCAGTCCGCCGTTTTCACCAGTTTCCTGAAAAGCTCTTTTCCTTCAGCGGACTCAATATCCAGGCTGACGCCCCGCTTGTTGGAGTTGTAGGCAAACCACCAGAGGTTCTTCTCCGGGTCGTGGATATCTTTCCAGAACGGGCGCATGTTGCGGGCGGGACTGCCGCCCGGCGGCTCCACCTTGATGACATCGGCGCCCAGGTCGGCGAGTATCTTGCCGCAGAGGAAGCCGTTTTCATCGGTCAGATCGAGAACGCGAAATCCGTCCAGCATAGGCGTTATATCCCTTTCAAATACTTTTCAGCCAGCCGGAAGGCCAGCGCAGGGTCGTCACGGGCCAGCAGGCCGGCGGCATAGAGGACGTAGCCGGCATCGAGGTAGAAGCGCGGGTCTTCCGGTTTCAAGATACCCGGTTTACTGGCATTATACACGACGCCGGAAAGCACGTCCTTCGGCCGGGGATTGAAGATGAGCGGCCCGCCGGTCCCGATGACGATACCCACCTTCGTCAGGTCCTTACCGCGCTGCACCAGGTTCCTGCCCGTCGGGCCGTAGACCTCCTCCAGCCGCCCGGCATGGCGGTCCATGGCCGTTTCCACGGTGCAGGCGGTCAGCAGTCGATGACAGTCGAGTTCATCCGCGGAAGACGGCAGGTTACCCGCCCGGAAGGATGCAACGGCGCTGTTGAAATACGGCGGCAGGTCCTGCCCGGCCATGACCTCGCAGAGCGATTCCAAGCTGTGCTTCAGGCCGAGGTCGCCTTCCACGGTACGCTTTTCGTACGGCTCCGGGAGACCGATGGTGACGGTGTCCGGACGTGACGGGTTACCTTTCGCGATGGAGTGGACGTCCGTGGTAGCGCCGCCGACATCCACGACGACGAGTTCCCCGAAGCCGCCCTTGCCGCCCGGACCGGATGCGATCAGTCTGGCCGCCTCCAGCACGGCGGACGGTGTCGGCATGATAACGTCCCCGATGATCTCCCGCGCCTTGCCGATGCCCTTGGCGACGGTGATGTTCCGCATGAAAAGGTCCCGGATCTCACGGTTGCACTCGGTGAGGTCGAGCCGTCCGATCTCCGGCATGACGTTGTTGGCGTAGAGGACGGTCTTGCCGGTACCGGCAAAGGCTTCTTCGATGTCGTCGCGGGCAGACTTGTTCCCGGCCACGATGATAAAGCGTACGTCGTCTCCGGTCCTGGCCAGCATGCGTGCGTTGTGAACGATAGTGGCGGTGTCCCCGCCGTCGGTGCCGCCGGTCAGGAGCAGGATGTCCGGCTTCAGGGCTTCAACCCTCGCCAGTTCGCTCCTGTTGAGCCGGTAGGAAAATACGCCGACCACTTTTGCGCCGGCGCCGAGGGCCGCCCGGTTGGCTGCCTCACTGGTAAGCTCCGGCACAAAGCCGATACAGACCATACGCAGGCCCCCGGCAGCGCTGGAACACGCCAGTGCCTGCCCCTCTTCCAGGGCGCCGGCGGGAACGTTCTCCTCCAGGATGTCCAGGGCATGCCGCAGGCCGATGGTGATATCGGTCTCGACGGTGGACGGCACGCGGGCGGCGGCGAGGACTTCCGCGGAGCCGGTATCCACCGCCAGGGCCTTGGTGTAGGTGCTCCCGAAGTCGATGAGAATCCTGAGTTGACTGCTCATGGGAAAGTCCCGGGACTACATCTTCCCCTTCGCCTTCAGGTCGGCGCGCAGGTCTTCGATGGCCCCTTTGAGGTCTGCCTCCGGCGGGTAGACGCGGTCGAAGCCCAATTTCTTGAACTTCTCTTTGTCTTCCTCGAAGTCGTGCCGCTGCACGCCGAGCACCCCGCCGATATAGAGCAGCACATCATCGAGGCCGGCCTCGCGGACCTTGTCCTTGAAGCCCTGCAGGTCCATCTCGCCCATACCGTAGAGCGAACTCATGAGGATGGCATCCGCCGCCGTTTCCTGAGCGGCCTTGATGAAGTCGTCCACGGGGGTGAGACAGCCGAGCTCCACGACGTTGAAGCCGGCTTCCCGGAACGCCCGGGATAGTATCTTGGTGCCGATAACGTGCGCGTCGTTGCCGACAGTGCCGGTTATGATAGTCGGTGTTTTAGCCATATCGTTTCTCCTCTTACACGGCTCGCCGTTTGCATTCGGTCATCTTGCCACAATCCAAAAGGTACGGATTGCTTCGTCCCGATAGTATCGGGACTCGCATGACGGCCTTCAAGTCTACGCGCCGATGATTCTCCCTTTACTGAACGCCCAGAAATCCTCGACGACCACATCGTAGTCCATCTTGCGGCCCTCGGCCTTCTCGCGTTCGGCCACCTTGGCGCGGTGGAAGTCCTTGATCTCCTGGGAGAAGGGCAGGTTGCCGAACTCCAGGTAGCGGCAAGCGCCTTCCAGGTCCTTGACGCCGAGCACCTGGTCCTTGACGTGGATGTTCGGGCAGAACGGCGAATCGATGACGCCGGCCTCGACGGCACGCAGCGAACCGACGATGGGATCGCCGTCGCCCATTTCAAGGACCTTGTCGATGATCGCCCTTGTCTCCAGTTCGATGAACTTCTCTTCGATGGCCTGGTCCTTGAGGTCGTACTTGATGTCCTGCTGCCTGACCACGTTGAACATCCAGTTGGCGGCCTGGTAGGTCAGCGTATGGGCTTCCTCGGTGGGAATGCCGGAGCCTTCGTCGATGGTGCGGACGAAGCAGGCTTCCACCTTGCCGAGGGCGGCCGTCATGGCGGTGTAGTTGATATAGCCGAACGCCGCACCCAACTTCAACGGTACGGGATAGAGCGGCGTCTGGTTGGCGAGCGTGCCGGGGATAACAACATCCTTATAACCGAACTTGTCCAGGTATTCCCGCATCAGCTTGTGGGCCACCTTCAGCCAGGCCAGGTCGTAGACCAGGTGTCCCATGAAATGGGAATGCGGCATGACGCTGCGCACGCCCTGTTCGGCGGCCATGAGCGCATCCACGATGATGGCCGCCAGGTTGATGCTCAGGGGAAAGATACCGGACGGCACGAAGCCGTGGAGGTCCGTTGTAATGACGGAGCCGCGCTCGGTGTAGTAGCCGGCCAGCCGGTTGGTGTACTGGGTATGCTCGAAGCAGTCTTCCAGCGTGCGGTTCTTCTCGTAGCTGCCGAATTCCAGGAAGGAACTCTTGCCCGCCGCCGTCATGCCGGAAGCCAGGGCGATCTCCATGGACAGCTTGCCGCAGCCGCGGGGACTGAACGCCGCCTCGACGCTTTCGATGACCTTGCGGGTATTCTTGACGCCGTGAATGGCGATGGGATACCCGTTGAGGTGCGGCTTTCCTGTCCGTATGGACTCTTCAAGGCCCTGCTGGGCTTTCTTGTAATCGTACCGGCGCGTGTGGCTGTCCGTCGTCACCGGAACGTGGACGATGCCGGACGCCACCAGCGACTTCACCAGGGAGATCTCCTGCTCCAGGACCGGCGTGCCGGCGCGCGGCCAGACCGCCGTGCGCCCCTCTTCCTTGAGCTTCAGCGTTACCTTCATGAAATTGTGGGCGTCGGAAAGGCTGTTCTGGTACTGGACGGCCTCATCGAGGTCCACTTCCTTGCCGGTGGGCCATTCGGTAAGCACCTCGCGGTGCATGCGGAGAAACTTCTCTTCGTCTATCTTTTTGTTGACAACGGATGGTTCCATGTTCTCTCCTGTGATGATAATTTAAATAACTTCCTCGTTCTTGAGCCGCTCGATATCGTCCCAGCCCATTCCGAGCACGTCCATGAGGACTTCCTCGGTGTGCTGCCCGAAGTTCGGGGCTGCCTGCCGGGCATCCGCCGGCGTCTCGCTGAACTTGAGCGGCGTGCCGATGAGGTTGACCTTGCCGAGCGAGGGATGTTCAACGCTCTGGATATAGCCGTTGAGAGTGACCTGGGGGTCGTCGATAAGCTCGTTCAGTTCCATGATGGGTGAGAACGCCATGCCCTCGCCGTATTTTTCCAGCCGTTCCAGCCATTCATCCCTCGGTCTGGTGATGAATGTATCGGCGAGGAGCTGGGTAAACTCGACAAAGTTGTCCCGGCGGGCCTTGGCATCGACGAACTTCGGGTCTTTCTCTATCTGTAGAAGGTCCATGGCGGTAAGGAAAGCGTGCCAGAAGCGGTCCGATTGCGCTTCGCAGAGGAGCAGCCACTTGCCGTCCTTGCATTCGTAATGGTTCGCCAGCGGGTTCTTGAGGGTCTTGCGGGACGGCCTCGGCATGGACCGGCCGCGCAGCAGGGTGACGTTGATGTTGTACGCCTGCATGTGGATGCCGGAGCCGAGAAGGGAGACCTCGACCATCTGGCCGTGCCCGAGCCGCTGCCGTCCGACGAGCGCCGCCAGGATGCCGTTGACGAGGATGGTGCCGGTCACCTGGTCGAAGATGGCCCCGGCGATCTGGAGCGGCGGGCTGTCCGGTTCCCCGAGGGTGGTCATGATGCCGGAGCGGGCCTGGGCGATGGCGTCGTAGGCGCGTTTCTGGGCGTCCGCCCCGAGCGAACCGTAACCGGTCGCCAGGCCGTAGACGATGTTCGGGTTCTGCTTCTTCAGCGTTTCATAATCGATCCCGAGGTTATCGATGGCCCCGAGCGAGTAGTTGGTGCAGAAGACATCGGACTTCTTGAGAAGATCGAAGAGGATTTTCTTGCCTTCCGGCTTCTTGAGGTCGAGAGTGACGCTCTTCTTGTTGCGGTTGGCGGTCTCGAACAGGATGTTCGTGCCGTCATCCATGATCATCCCGCGCCCGAAGGTGCTGGACATGCCGCGGACGGGGTCGCCCTTGACCCGGTCCTCCAGTTTGATGACCTCCGCGCCCATGTCCCCGAGCATATACGCGGCGGACGGAGCGCTGAGGTAGCCGCCGCATTCGATAACTCTGATTCCTTCCAGTGGTCCGGTCATGATGTGCTCCTTTGCGTAAAACTAAAAAGTCAAAGGTCGAAAGTCAAAACTGCCGTTCAAAAGGTAAAACTGGCCAATTCCTGGCTATTTCAATGTCCTTTGCTTCTTAAAACCCCTTTGAATTCCCCTAAAAAAGGGGGCAAGAATTTGGGTTTTCTTTAGAACTCTTGCTTCCAATTTTTCTTTCGCCTCCCTTTTAATGGGGTTGGAAGGCATCGTTATGTCAACTTTCTTAGAAGAGTCAATTCCTCCGACGTCGGAGGTGCAATATCTTCCATTTCACCGGCTATAGATACCTCCCAGCCGGTATTCTCCTTGATTCGTGTAATCCTGTCCTGCAAATCAGGCATACCTCTGTCCGGTAAACAACCTGCAAGCGTCAACTCCGCCCTGCCTGGCTCTTTTTTCCATACACCCAGATTTGAAATAACCGTCCGTACATTCGTTCCCGGAGAAGTGACGAACGGTAGTTCCGCCGCAAACTTCTCCTTGCCCTGGTTGATGATGAAAATGACCTCGCGGGCGTTGACGGAATCGTTGGCCCCGCCGGAACCGACGAGGAACTTCCCGTTGGAAGCCAGCGTGGAGTTGGTATTGCCGTATTTATCAATCTGCCCGGCCCCGAGGACACTGAGGGTATGGTTATCCGCCCCGCCGACGATGATACCCAATGCGGTGACCGTATCCGTCAGCATCGACGAGCCGTAGGCCGTGGCGATGCTCTGCGTCCCCAGCGCGCCGGGCATCGGCTCGTAGCCGTACTGGCCGTTGCCGGTGACGATGTCGAGTCGATGTCCCTGCTCTCTCAGGACATGATAGGCCAGCAGCACCGCTGGCGCCCGGTTGCCCGCGCCCACCAGCAATGTGCGGCAATCAGACCGCTTCACGCTGCCAATGATCTCCCGCGCCGCCGCAACCAGCACCGCTTCCTCGGAAGTCCAGTCCGGGACGTCATTGCGAGGCGTCCCCTCAGGGCGCCGTGGCAATCTCGATGCCCCCTCATCATCTGTCACTGCCTTCGTATTGCTCTTATAATGAAGGCCCTTCAGCCTGTCTTCTCCAAGTTTGTTCAAATAAGCCCGGTGGTCCGGGCAGTCCAGCACCCATGCATGGACCCAGGCATTCAGCCTTTCTTCATCGGCAAAGGCGTTGTGCAGCCCTACCAGGAAATCGGTGTCCGTCTCGTAGTCCTGGATCCCCGCCACGCCGGGATTGGCCAGTGAGAACGGGTGCAGCCCGTAGGGAGCTTCACATACCGCCGCCACGACGTGACCGGGTATCTTCACCAGAGCGGCGTGCTGCTTGATGACCCCGGCGGGGACGATCTTCTCCACGGTGACCAGGACGCTCCGGGCGGCGAGCGGTCCCCACAGGTCTTCGCCGTACGGCACCGCGGTAATCGTGTTGCCGTACTCGTCGGCGGCGACGCCGTGGACGATGCTGACATCGGGTCTCAGTGCTTTGAGGACCCCGGTCGGTTTCCCGGTGAAGGGATCGGCAACTTGTCCGAACCCCGCATTGTCCGCAATGCTGCTGCCCCCAACGGAACGCGTGGGGATGAAGCCGATGCCCAGCGCCCCCGCCATGAGCCGCTGCTGGAGCGAGCAGAGCGACCAGTTCTCCTTCTCGATACCTGTATCCGACCAGGCCTGCTGTATAATTCGGGAAGGACGGCCGGAGGTAGAAATGTCCGCAGCGGCGGCGAATATCAATTTCCGGGCGAGCTTACGGGAAACGAGGTTGAGGGAATGCCCGGTGATGGTGCTCTGGATGATAATGAAGCGGGGGTCTTTGCCGTCGAATTGCCGGATGAGTTCGCAGACGGCCACAGAGGGGCAGCCGATCCCGCCGGCCAGGTGTAATGTGTCGCCCGGATGTATATAACGGGCAACCATCTCCTTGAGGGAAAGAACCTTGCCCAAAATGTGCCTCGCTTTATCTTAGCATAACCTGCTTGCGGATGGCTAATAGGTACCATGGCTATGTTCGATGACCGGGACTCGGAATTTGCTATATCCGCCAGCATTGGTTCGCAATCATCAGAAAAACGGTGAACGGCTGGCCTGTTTGCGTATTTGTCAGGCGCTACCGAAAAGGCTTACAATAAAGTATCCTCTCTCACCCGTAAACATAAAGGAGTTTGTTCCCATGCCCTACGAGAACCTTATCTATGAGAAGAGCAACTACATCGCCCGCATTACCCTCAACCGGCCCAAGACCCTCAATGCCATGCACCCGCTCCTGAACGACGACATCGATGCCGCCATCCAGGAAGCCAACGACGATGACGACGTCAAGGTCATTATCTTCAAGGGCGCCGGCCGCTCGCTCTGCGCCGGGGCCGATCTTACTTCCGCCGGTTTCGTGTACGGCTGGAAAGAGCCCAAGCCCGGCGAGAAGGGCAAACGGCCGAGTCAACGTGTGCGCATACAATTCGACCGCAAGACGTTCTGGGAACAGTGCCAGCGCCTGCTGCTCTGCCGGAAATTGACCGTCGTCCAGGCGCACGGCCACCTGCTCGGGGCCGGCCTGAACTTCTTCCTTAACGCGGACCTGCTGTATGCCTCCGAGGACTGCAAGCTCGGGCACGTCGAGGAACGCCTCGGACTGGGCGGGCTGACCATGGAACCGATGATGGTCTACCGCTGCGGCCTTACCAAGTCACTGGAACTGTGCATCACCGGCAGGATGATAACCGGTATCGAGGCCGAGAAAGTCGGTATGATTAACAAGGCCTACCCGGCTGACAAGCTGGAAGAGGAAGTGGAAAGAATAGCTTCCGGCCTGGCCAAGCTGCCGCGTGACGGCATCGCGCTCGGCAAGGTCTCCCGCCATTACCTCTATGATGAACTGGGCATCACCAAGGGCCTGACCCATTCCTACATCATGCACACCATGACGACAAACATGAGCTTCGAGCCCGACGAGTTCAACTTCTTCAAACAGCGCCGCGACCAGGGCGTCAAGGACGCCGCCCACGGCAAACACGACTTTTACAAGGAACTTGACAAATAAGGTTTCAAAAAGACATTAACGGCGGGTAAAACTCTTTAATCCACTTCACCCGCCGTTTTATATCTAGTTTTCTATGAGTCCGTATCAGTTACGCGGCATCTTAGCGAATCGCGGAATATACTCTTCACCCGGCCAGGATCTCAAGACATCACATCCTGAAAATCTTTCACGGACCCGTAACTCATTTCCACACGATTCACAATAGTGAATACCATTCTTTAAGGCCCATCCATAATACTTTTTGCCGCACTTCGGACAAATTCCTTCTATCATCGTGCTGACCTCATTCCAGAACAGTTGTCTTCTGACCTGTAATTCTCATCCGTAACTATTTGGTGGAAAATAATTGGTCTTGAATAGTTATCCGAACCTGAATATTCCCATGCATTTTAGTGTACCGGAACCTTAAAAATATATGCGTATATTTACTGATATTTTTCAAAAGATTGGTTGCGTGAGGCCCTTGGGTTTCCGGGTTCCTTCGCTCGCGGCGCCGCGACCAGGGCGTCAAGGACGCCGCCCGCAGCAAACGCGATTTCTTCAAGGAACTGGACAAGTAATGTTTCTACACGGCTTTTGCGGCGGGCGGAATGGATGAAAACCGTTTTACCCGCCGCATTATTGTTTCCGCTCTCCATCGGATTGGAACGAATGTGTAATTAGTCTCTATTTGACGTACTTCGTACCCATACCGGCAGTAAAGTGGAAAATCGGCCGCTCGATAGGCTTGGTGAAGAATATCGGCCCGTGCTCGATGCCGGCCGGAATGAAGCACAGAAAGCTCTTATCGGCGACGTTCTTCTTGCCGTCAACCCAGATTTCCAGTTCGCTGCCCAGTTCGTACTGGTTGGCCGTATCGCTTCCCACGTAGGCAATAACTTCATTAAACTCGTGGGTATGCGCCTTGATGATGCCTTCTTCGCCCTTGGTGGTCGGCCACTGGCCCGGCAGGAACCAGGCGGTTTCCATGTAAAACGCGCCCTTGATGACCTCGCTGTCCAGGGACAGCAGACGCTGGCCTTCGTTTTCGCTGAACTGCGGCGTCCAGTCGGCCTCGCCCACGTCCCACTTCAATTTGGTGACAAAAAATCGTTCATCCAGGTTAGCCATTTGTATCTTCCTCCAAATGTTGCTTCGTTATTTTTGGTGCCCGCCGGCCACGGTGTTCTGCGGCAGCAGCGGCTGGCCGCCCCCCACGTACAGCAGTTGGCCGGTGACGTAGGTAGAGAGGTCGGATGCCAGGTACAGAGCATTCCCGGCCAGGTCGTCCGGGGTGGCCACCCTGCCGAGCGGCACTTCACGCTTGCCGATCTCCTCAAAATAGGCATCCACATCATTAACGCCCTTCAATACCGGGTCCCAGAACGGCGTTTTCACCGGGCCGGGCAGGATGCAGTTGACGCAGATATTGGAAGGGGCCAGTTCGTAGGCCAGGTTATAGGTCAGGCTGATGACGCCGCCCTTGGCCGCGTGGTAATGCACTACGGAAACCGCGGGATGCACAGCCCCGAGCGATGAAAAATTGACGATTTTGCCGTACCCGTTCTTCTTCATGTACGGCACGGCCGCCTGGCAGCAGAGAAAAACACTCTTCAGGTTCAGGTCCATGAACCGCTGCCACTCGTCGTCAGTGATCTCTTCCAGCCGTTCTCCCCGGATATTCGGTACGCCGCCGGCATTATTGACCAGGATATCGATTTTCCCGTAGGTTGCGACGGCTTTTTCCGCCATCGCGAAGACCTCGGCGCGGCTGGTGACATCGCATTTGATGAATGTGGCCTTACCGCCGGCTTTCGTAATCTGTTCTTCCGTCTTTTTCCCGTTCGCCTCGGAGATATCGGCGATGACCACGCTGGCGCCCTCGGCGGCAAACCGCGCGGAAATGCCTCCCCCGATCCCCACGGCCCCGCCGGTAACAATGGCTGTCCTGTTCTGTAAAAGCACGTGCTGCCTCCTTGTGATGGTCCCGCACTGACGGTGCGGGTAGATTACGATTATCTTACCTGCTCGCGCCAAAAGTTGCAATTTATGGCTTAAATGAGGCATATTGGATACAATGAACACCGGGCGCAGGACCGCCCGGTTATACCCGTTTTTACCGGCCCGGCGTGGGTGGACGCCGGACACGGAATGGAGGTTTTTATCATGGCGCGAGGATACATGGGGCAGTTCCTCAACGTAGACCTGTCCACGGGGAAGATTGAAAGCGAACCCCTCGACGAAAAAATGTGCCGGAAGTACATCGGCGGTTACGGTATTGCGGCGAGGCTGCTCTTCGACCGCATGCCCGCCAAAGCAGATGCGCTCGGGCCGGAGAACATCCTGGCCTTTTTCACCGGTCCCTTCACCGGCACGCCGGCCATTTCCGGTACCCGGTTCACGGTGGCGGCCAAATCACCGCTGACCGGCGGCTGGGGAGACGCCAACTCCGGCGGCAGCTTTGCCGCGTTCCTGAAATTTGCCGGCTATGACGGCATTCTCCTTTCAGGAATTTCTGAAAAACCGGTCTATCTGTTCATTGATAACGGCAAGGCGGAACTGAGGGACGCTTCCGCTCTCTGGGGCAAGGACACCTATGATACGGACGATATCCTCAAGACGGAACACGGCAAGGGTACTGCGATAGCCTGTATCGGGGAGTCCGGCGAAAAGCTCTCACTGGTCTCCGGTATCGTCCATAACAAGGGCAGCGTGGCGGCCCGCTCCGGCCTCGGGGCGGTCATGGGCTCCAAGAAGCTCAAGGCTGTTGCCGTTACCGGCTCGATGAAGGTCCCCATCGCGGATGAAGCCTGGACCAAACAAATGCGGAAAGAATACATCGACCGCATGGGCGGTGACCTGAACAGCATGCAGCAGTTCGGCACTACCTTCACTACCATACCGAGCATCCAGTCCGGGGACGCCCCGGTCAAGAACTACAAGGGCGTCGGGGTGCGCGATTTCCCCACCATGGAAAACCTGAGCGGCGACGCCCTGAACGAACGCAAGTGGAAACGCAACGCCTGCTACCAGTGCCCGGTCGGCTGCGAAGCCATTCTCAAGGAAGGCACCGGCGAATACAAGTACGTTGCCGGAACGTTCCGGCCGGAATACGAGACCCTCGCCATGCTGGGCAGTAACTGCCTCAATGACAACCTGGAATCCGTCATCAAGGCCAACGATATCTGCAACCGGCACGGCATCGATACCATTTCCATGGGCTCCATCATCTCCTTCGCCATGGAATGCTGGGAAAAAGGCATCATTACCAAAGAAGACACCGGCGGCCTCGACCTTACCTGGGGCAACCATCATGCCGTGGTCGAACTGTGCGACAGGATCGCCCGGCGGCAAGGCTTCGGGGATGTTCTGGCGGATGGTGTCCGCATTGCCTCACAGAAAATCGGCAAGGGTTCTGAACAGTATGCCATGCACGTGCAGGGCCAGGAGATACCCGGTCATAACCCCATCGCCACGCCCGGCCAGGGTACGACCTATCTTTCCAACGCCACGCCGGCCCGGCATACCCAGGGTTCTGAAGCCCACCAGCCCGCCGGCCTGCTGCCTGAGTTCGATCGTTCGGACCCGGAATCGTACGCGGTAGCCTACCGTCTCGGGAGCTGCTTCCAGCATATCCTGTTCACCACCGGCATGTGCCTCTTCGTCAATATGGTATTGCCGAACGTTCAGGCGATAACAGACTTCATGAAGTCTGTTACCGGGTGGGACGTGACCACCGAGGAGCTTGTGGAGACCGGGGAACGCATATCCGCTATGAGGCAGGCGTTCAATATCCGTGAGGGCTTGCGGCAGAACCAGAGGACAATCTCCGGCAGGCTCTACGGGGACCCGCCGCATGACGCCGGGCCGCTCACGGGCGTGAAGCTGGACGTCTACCGGAACGTCCGCGAATACCTGAAACTGATGAAATGGGACACCGAGACCGGCATTCCGGCCAAAGAACGCCTGATTGAACTCGGGCTGGCCGACGTCGCTGATGTGATATATCAATAACCACTATTACTAGGAGGAATTGTATGAGCCTGCAAGGTAAAACCGCCTTTGTGACCGGGGCCGCCAGCAAGCGCGGCATGGGGAGGGCCATCGCACTGCGGCTGGCGAGTGAAGGCGCCGATGTCATCATCGCGGACAAGTTCGCCGCGCCGAAAAGCAAGTTCCCCGGCGACGAGACCTGGGGCGGCCTCGACGAAGAGGTCGGCGAGATCCAGAAACTCGGCCGCAAGGGAATGGCCGTCGTCATGGACATCAACAATGGCAAGGACGTTGACGATGCTTATGCCCGCATCAAGAAGGAATTCGGTAAACTGGACATCTTCGTCCACTGCGCCGCCGTCCGCGGACTGGTGGGCGTGCCGCTCGTCGACCATACGGAAGAGGTCTGGCGGACCGTCATGGACGTTAATGTCATCGGTTCTTTTCTGGTCTGCCGCGGCGCCGCTAAAATGATGATCGAGCAGGGACAGGGCGGCAAGATAGTCGTCTTCGCTTCCGGCGCGGGCACCCACGGCGTGCCGGGCAGTTCCGCCTACTGTGCTTCCAAGTATGCCACGGTCGGCCTCATCAAGACGCTGGCCCTGGAACTCGGCAAATATAATATCAATGTCAACGGCATCAATCCCGGCGCCATCATCACCAATCTCAGGGACGATACCTTCGACCGGATGGCGAAGGACCAGGGCAGGACTTGGTCCGAGGTCCAGCAGGAGGACTACAAGAAGATTAGCGCCAATATCCCGCTGGGCCGGCTGGGAGACGTCAAGGAAATCGCGGATATGGTCAACTTCCTCGTCAGCGACCAGTCCACCTACATCACCGGCGAGACCATCGGCGTCAACGGCGGCATGTATTAAAGCACCGAAACAAAACTGGCGTTTGCACGCGAGCCGCTCATGGTGAGCCTGTCGAACCATCGGCTCGTCTTTGGAAAGCTCATCCTTCGACTAGCTCAGGATGATCGATAAGTACAATCAGATACCAGGTAACCGGAGGCCGTATCATGGATGCCATCCGTACGTTCGCGGAACTGTTTACCACCGTAAAGTTCGGAGACCTGCCCGGTGCCGCCGTCCAGGCGGCCCGGCAGGAAGTACTGGACAGCCTGGCCACCGCCGTCGGCGGCTCGAAGGCCATGGGCGTCCCGGCCCTCGTGGAATTGACGCGGGAATGGGGCGGAGCGGAGCAGAGTACGGTCATCGGCTACGACCTGAAATGCCCAGCTCCGAACGCCGCCCGCGCCAATGCCATGATGACCCACGCCCTCGATTACGACGACGGCCACCAGGGCGCCCAGGTCCACATCGGCTGCGTGGCCGTGCCGACTGCCTTCGCCGTGGCGGAGCGCCAGGGCGGCGTCGACGGGCGGGAGTTCGTCACCGCCCTTGCGCTGGGACAGGACTTTCTCTGCCGCCTCGGGCTGGCGAGCCGTCCCCATGGCAACCTCATCAAGTCCGGCTGGCACCCCACGCCACTCTGCGGCTACTTCGGCGCGGCGGCCATCGCCGGGCGGCTGTTGAAGCTGAATGCGGACAGGATGGTCAATGCCCTGGGCATTGCCTATCACCAGTGCGCCGGCAACTCCCAGGCCGTGGATGACGGGGCCATGACCAAGCGGCTCGGACCGGGCTTGGCGGCTGCCGGCGGCATTACCGCTGCTCTCATGGCGGAACGCGGCATCACCGGCGCCCATAATGTCCTGGAAGGCGGTTACGGCTTCTTCAACCAGTACCACGGCGGCGACTACGACCTGGGCATCCTGACTGGCGACCTCGGCAAAAGGTTTGAAGGAGCACATATCGGCGACAAGCCGTACCCTTGCTGCGGATTTTCCCATGCCTTTATCGACGCCGTCTTCGCCCTGGTAGCGGAACACGGCTTTAAACCGGATGATGTGCAGGAGATCCACGCCTGGTGCGGCGACCAGTCCTTCGAGATATCCAACCCGCTGGAGGTCAAGCGCGCCCCGCGCAATACCATCGATTCCCAGTTCAGCCTCCCCTGGGCGGTGTCGACGGCCATGGTCAAAGGACGGGTGACGGTGAACGACTTTACGCCGGAAGCCATCAAGGACAAAGACGTCCTGGCGATGGCCGCCCGGTTCACCGTGGAACACGACCCGTCCATGACGCGTCACGGGGTCGGACCGGCCAAATTGCGAATAACCCTGAAGGACGGTACCACTTTCATCCGGGAAGTCGAGCACTGCCTAGGCAGCCCCGAGCGCCCGATGACCTTCGATGACATCGCCGCCAAGTTCCGCGGCTGCGCCCCGGGCTTCGTCAAGCCGCTTTCCGATGAAATAGTGGAGAAGACCATTCAGGACATCAGCCGGCTGGAAACGCTGGAAGATGCTACGGCGGTGGTCCGGCGGTTGGGTTGAGAATGAATCACTCGTCATGCCCGATGCCCCCACCGCCCGGCCTCAGCCGGATGTACTGGTTCTACCGCCGGAACCATCCCGAAAGCGAGTAAAAACAGCGAGGCGCCCCGATGGATCGGGACGCCTCGTATTCTGTAACACCAATAAATCTAGACCAGCTTGCCGCCGGGGTACTTCTTGATGCCTTCACCGACCGGGCGGGACATCATGAAGAAAATCTGCCGCGTGATGTTCTTGAGGATAACCGGCCCCACTTCAACATCGGGCGGGACATATGCGCCGAACGCCATGGCTACGATATGCTTTTCTCCGCCGATCCAGAACTCGCACTCCGCGCCAAGTTCCTTGAGGTGCTCATAGTTGTTGGCGGTAAAGGTGATCTGCCTGCCGTACGGCAGTGTGCTCTTTTCGATGACCTTGATGTCCGGGCCGGGGGTAATGCCGGGCATCAGGAAGAACGTATCGCAGCCGAACTCGCAACCGGGGATGACCTTCTCGTCGATATAGGCCATGTGGCGGTAGTACTTGGGGTCGATGGGCGTCATGTAGTCCGGTTTCTTGATGTCCTCGACCTTCTGCTGCCCTCCCAGGACGAAGTATTTCAGGTTTTCCTGTTTGCCGGGAACGGTCTTGACCTCTGTCTGGGCTTCTTTCTGCTCGTCTTCGACTTCTTTGCCGTCCTTATCGCGGGTATACGTACCGGGACCGGACGTCCAGTGCACGCCGGGGACCTGGGAGACCTTGTTCCCGGTGCCGCGGGTGGGCATGTGCATCATACCGGCAGGGATATAAGCTACCCAGCTGTTGTCCAGCGGTATCAACTCATCTCCCATAATCATGCCCATGGAACCGATGTTGGTGGGATCGTCGACATCACTGCTCCACCAGGACAGCAGCTCCGGGAAAGAGTGGGCATGAGGGAACATGGGTTTCATGTTGGCCATGCCGCGGTCGGCGAGTTCCTTCGGATCGACCTGGTTGGGATAGTTGGACGGCCAGAGCCAGGTGGACTCACCGTAGTAGCTGCCCGGAATGACATCCGAGTCCAGCCAGAGCAGGTGCTCCATGCTCATGCGTTTGCCTTCCTGCGCCAGGATGTCCCGGTTCTCCGGTGTCGGGCCAGGCAGGCGGTCCCGTTTGTAAAGCTGGTTGATAATATATTTATCGTATTTTCCCATGCTCATCTTCCTTTCATCGGGTTTGAAACTATTTTAGTTTAACCACCGGGAAATCTCAACATTATCTCATTTCTTCACATACCCCATGTTCGGGGCGGACTCGAACATCGCAATGGGTGTGTTCACCTTGCGGAAATAGACCGGGCAGTGCTTGAGGCCGGCGGGAATGTAGATCAGGCTCGTCTCGGTGATGAGATGCGGTTCATCGTCCAGCCAGAATTCTATCTCCCCGTTCAGCGAGCGCGGCGTGGCCCGGTTCGTGCCGATGAACCCGACTATCTCGTCGAACTCATGCGCGTGCGGCTCCTCGATGGTCACCGGCCCGTTTCCGGTCAGGCCCCAGATAATTTCGCACCCCACGAAGAACGCCCCCTTGACGATGGCGTCCTGGATGCCCAGCAGCAGCGTGCGGTCGATGGTCCGCCCTTCCGCCGCCTGCTCCGCGATGAGCCTGTCCACTTCCGGCTGCCCCGGCATCATGTCCTTGCTGACGATGTATTTGCCGTATTTCGTTTCAGTCATGTTTTTTGTTCCTTTCTCAAAACCCACCCGGCCTCCCTTAATAGGGAAGCGAGAGTTCAACTCTGCCGTGTTTCTTCGGCTAATTCCACACGATTGTCCCCCTTCTAAGGGGATACAGGGAGTTTTCCAACGCCTTCATTACCCCCTGCGTTCCTACAACTTCCGGCTTTCTTTCGTGTCATTCCCGACCCGATCGGGAATCCATCATCGCCGGCAGCAATTCGCCGCACTTCCGCTTTTTCCCGGTCATTTACCGGACATTCCCATCGCCGCCAACGGAAAGGCAACATAGGGGTGAGGTAGTTTTTGGTCATACACAGAAGTTTTGCACAAACTACTCAATTTCCCAAAATCCCCCGTTTATGTTACTATTACGGCAATTATACAACATAATGGAGTCGTTACAATGGCGGTAAAGAGCTACGAAAAACTGATGTCGCCGGGCAAGATCGGCAAGGTCACCACGAGGAACCGGATTATCAAGACCGGCGCGGGCGTCATGATGTGGCACGAAAACGAGACCACCATGAATGACGCCGTCAAGGCTTATTATGAAAGCCTGGCCCGCGGCGGCGTGGGCCTGCTCATCGTGGAATCGCCCACCATTGACTGGCCCAGGGGCTGCCGCTGGCGGGACCGTTACCGGCTCGATGACGATAAATACACCAAGGGCATCAGCGAACTGCCCACCATCATCCACAAGTACGGCTGCCCCACCTTCATGCAGATGAACCATGACGGCCCGTGGGAGACCAAGCTCGGCCTGGCGGACGACCCGCCGCCCAATGAATACCCCATCGGCGCCTCGGACACGACGCTCGACAGCCCGAACGATTTCCACCACGAGCCGCCTCACCCGCTGACCATCGAGGAAATACAGGAGATTATCGATAAATTCGCCTCCGCCGCCGTCAGGGCATCGGAAGCCGGGTTCGACGGCGTGGACATCAACGCCGCGAGTTCCCACCTGTTCCATAATTTCCTTTCCCCCTATTGGAACCGGCGGGATGACCAGTACGGCGGCAGCGTGGAGAACCGGGCGCGCATCGTCGTCGAGACGGTGAAAGAGATAAAAAAACGCCTCGGTAACGATTTCCCCGTATCCGTCTGCATCAACGGCATCGAACTGGGCCGGCTCTGCGGCATCGACGACGCCACCTGCCAGACCTCGGCTAATGCTATCGAGACCGCCAAACTGCTCGAAGCAGCCGGCGTGGACAACCTGCATATCCGTTCCCACTGGCTCGGCTATCATGTCGGCGCCTACCTGACCGATGTCTTTTTCTACCCCGAAGCGCCGATACCGTTGAACGAATTCCCGCGCGAATACGACGCCTCCCGGCGCGGCGCCGCCGCCAATATGCCGCTGGCCGGCATGATAAAGAAGGCCGTTAATATCCCCGTCATGACCGTCGGACGCTTCGACGCCGACCTCGGAGAAAAGGCCATCTCCGAGGGATATTGCGATTTCATCGGCATGACCCGGCGGCTCCAGGCCGACCCCGATTACCCCAGGAAGATTAAAGAAGGCCGGCTTGATGACATCGCGCCGTGTACCGCCTGCGAGAACTGTCTCGGCACGAAGCGGTGCCGCATCAATGCCTTCATGGGCGCTCCCTACAACAAGATCGAAAAAGCCGCCAAACAGAAGAAGGTCGTTGTGGTCGGCGCCGGACCGGCCGGCCTCGAAGCTGCCCGCGTCGCCGCTCTCCGCGGCCACCAGGTCTACCTCTATGAAAAGTCATCCAAGCCCGGCGGCCTCGTGCCGCTGGCAGCCATGGTCAAGGGCACGGAACTGGAAGACCTGCCCGCCATCATCAAATACCTCGACGGCCAGGTGCGCAAGCTGGGCGTGAACGTCAACTACGGCAAGGAAGCCACGGCGGAACTGATACTGGCTTCCCGTCCGGACACCGTCATCCTGGCTACCGGCGGCAACTACGCCTCACCGGACATCCCCGGCATAGACCGGAAACGGGTGGTCAGCAACGCCGCCCTGCACAAGCAGCTCAAATTTTACCTCAAGTTCTTCTCACCGCAGTTCCTGCGCTCCATGACGAAGTTCTGGATGCCGGTAGGTAAACAAGTGGTTATCATCGGTTCCGGCCTCCACGGCCTGGAACTGGCGGAATACCTGACCTGGCGCGGGCGGAACGTCACCGTTGTCGACAGCGCGGAAAGGCCCGGCGAGAGCATGGTGGATGTGCTGCTGGCCTACCTCATGACATGGTTCGAGAAGAAAGGCACCACCGTTCTCAACGGCGTGAAGGAACTGAAGATACTCGATGACGGCGTAACGTTCATCGATGCCAATGGCAAGCGTACAACTCTCAAAGCGGATACCATCATTCCCGCCCTGCCGATGGTCCCGGACAACAGCCTGGCACAAGCGCTCCAGGGCAAGGTTCCGCAGGTCATCCAGGTCGGCGACTGCAAGGAACCCTTGCTGATAGCGGACGCCATCGGTACGGGACTGCGGAGCATACGGGAGATTTGACATTGGTTAAACACCGCTCACCCTGTCGAAGGGCGAGCCCGTCATGCTTAAAAAGAGCATAGTAGGTTTCGTAGGGCGGATAAAACCCTTCTACCCCTTTTTATCCGCCGTGATTATGGTTTGTATCGACGAAAGCAATCTGGAGGAAACAACAATGGCGAAAAGCAAGTACAAGCCGGACCACTGCGTCTATGAGGTCTCACCGGGATTTGAAGTCTACGGACGCGTACCGGCGATGACCCTGATGAACAACGTCCTCGTTCCCGGCAGCCATAACTACGTTGAAATGGGCTGGGCGACGGACATGCCCAAACCGCCCTGCCATATCGGGGCGCACGTGCATGATTTCGATGAACTGGTCTTTCACATCGGGACCGACCCAAACAACCAGGAAGACCTCGGCGGCGAGGTGGAGTTCATCGTCGGCGATGAAACGCTCCTCCTCACCACGACCTGCTGCGTCTTCGTCCCCAAGGGCGTCAAGCACGGCCCGATAACGTGGAAGAAGTTCGTCCGGCCGCACTTCCAGTTGACGGTCATGATCGGTGCGGACACCCTCGCTGACGCCGATCCCGGCGGTCACCAGGCGGCGGAATAAAGCGAGCAAGACCGCTTATCCTGAGTTTGTCGAAGAACGTTGGTATGCTTCTTCGCCGATTTCATCGGAGTAGAAGTATCTGATTCCTTCCCTTTACCAGTTTCTTCTCCCCTTGCGGGAGAAGTCCCGGAGATGAGGTCGCTTGATGAAGGAAGATAAACTCCCGGCTTCTCTATCCAGAATATTAAGACGCAATGCTTCAGATGCCGAAAACAAGCTCTGGTACTGGCTGAGAGACCGGCAATTACTAAATGTAAAGTTCCGAAGACAACAACGAATCGGTCCCTACATTGTCGATTTTGTCAGTTTTGAATTCAAGTTAGTCATCGAGGTTGACGGCGGGCAGCATAACGAAGAACCACTCATTAATAAAGATAAAAAACGGACCGAATACCTGAACAGCAGAGGTTATGTTGTACTCAGATTCTGGAACGATGATGTTCTTGGTAATCTGGATGGGGTGTTATTAGTGATTCAATCTGAGTTGGAAAGGAAATGTCACCCTCACCTAACCTCTCCCGTCCAGGGAGAGGAATCACCTTACATCATCGAAAATGGAATTTCATCCCTTTACCAGTTTCTTCTCCCCTTGAGGGAGAAGATTAAGATGAGGGGGACACATTGAACATCATCGTCCCCCAAGCCGCCGGCGGAGAGGTGGAACGAGGGGGGTGAGGTCCGAAAAGCCCGGCCTTACTCTAACCCCAGATCCTCCACCCGCTCCGGCAGCGGAACGCCCCTGCTGTCCCATC
>CAZPSP010000016.1:24428-26529 GCA_964589285.1 uncultured Dehalococcoidaceae bacterium
TCTAACCCCAGATCCTCCACCCGCTCCGGCAGCGGAACGCCCCTGCTGTCCCATCCCATGAGCGCATAGTAGTACCGCTTGGCCTTGTCCATGGCTTCCGGGTCGAGGCCGTGGTCGGAAAGAATGCCGCCCACCCTCGGCTCAAAGTACCGCTTGGGCAGTACATCGTCGGCGTCGGTGAACCCTTCACGGATGTTAAATAGGCGCGCCAGGGTCATCACCCGCTCCTCGATGCGCAGCAGTTCCATGACGCCGGTACCCCACCCGGTCACCGCGTTGACCACCTCTACCATGGTCGGCAGATCGGCCATCGCCGAAGAAAGATGGCACAGGCACAGGCAGTCCGTCAACCCCTGGCGCAGATATTCTATCCTGAAAAGGCCCACCTTGCGCGCGTTCATTTCCCGCCCCGGGACCGGGTCATGGAACCCCATCGGGTTCATCGCCTTCAGCCCGGCTTTGAACTCGAACCGGGTATCGTGCACGTTGAGGCAGTGGTCGGCGCCGTGCGGATTGACCATGAATCCGAGCCCCATGCTCGGCATCAGCCGAGGCTCGTGCATGCCGGGATCGAGTCCCTTGACCTGCATGGCAAACTCCCCGGAACCCTTGCCGAGCCATTTCGCCACGGCGTTGACGCCTTCCGCCAGGATGTTTCCGAACCCTTCCCGGTTAATGATCTTCCGCAGGCATGCCAGCATCGCCCCGGCGTTTCCCCAGGTCATCTCGATGCCGTCGGTCTGGTCCGCCGTCAGCAGGCCGCGCTCCCACGCTTCCATGCAGAAAGCTATCGTCCCGCCCGCCGATATGGTATCGATGGAGGCCGCGTTACACATCTCGTTTCCTTTGACCACGGCTTTGAGGTCATCGATACCAAGGTTGCTGCCGAACGAGCCCAGCGTCTCGTATTCCGGTCCCCCGTAGGCGGGATCGACGGAGTAATCGGGACCGTCGAACTTGGCCCGTTTCTTGCACCGGAGAGGGCAGGCGAAACAGCCTTCCATCCCATCGCCGATGGTATCCCGCAGCGTTATCGCGGTAATATTTTTGACCTCGGGGAATTCGCCGTCACGCCAGTTGCGGACCGGCACGTCCCCGTTCAGCACGCCGACGTCCATGTCGAAGCCGGTGCCGGCCTCCTGCCAGGCCTTGAGAATAGGGACCTGGTCTATGGCGGCGACCAGGCGCTTGTTCAATTCCCGCAGCTTCTCAGGATTAACCACGGGTATCTTGCCGGTACCGCGCACGGCTATGGCCTTGAGTTTCTTGGAACCCATGACCGCGCCCATGCCGCCGCGGCCGGCAGCATCGTAGAGGCCGCACATGATGCAGCCGTACCTGACCAGGTTTTCCGCGCCGGGACCGATGAGGGACACCCTCACCTTCTCATCGCCGAGTTCCTGGCGGATCGCCGCCTGAGCCTCGCGGGTTTCCAGTCCCCAGAGATGCCCGGCGTCGCGGATCTCCACCTTGCCGTCGTTGATATTGAGCCAGACGGGCTTGTCCGAGGCTCCTTCGATGATAACAACATCGAACCCGGCCCGCTTGAGTTCCGTTCCCCAGAATTCCCCCACCTGGGAAAGGGCGATCCCTCCGGTCAGCGGCGACTTGGCCCCGATGGAATGCCGTCCGCTCCCCATGAGCGGGGTCCCGGTCACCGGACCGGTCGCGATGACCAGCTTGTTCTCCGGTCCCAGGGCGTCGATGCCGGCCTCCAGTTCCTTCCAGAGATAATAGGAGATAAATCCTGAACCGCCCAGGTAGCGGCGGCAAAGGTCCGCATCGAGCCGTTCAACCTTGATACTGCCTGAGGTGAGATCCACCCTGAGAAGTTTACCGACGTAGCCAAAAGTTGTGTTTTCTGGTTCGTTACTCATAGCTGCTCCAAATTAAGGGAGCGCAGCCCGGTTCCCGGGCTGCGCCCCGCCTTATCATAGTTAGTCGAACGTCAGGACGTTGCGAATAACGCCGCCCTTTTCCATGGAATCGAAGGCCTCATTGATCTGGTCGAACCTGAAGTGCCCGGTCACGAGTTCGTCGAGCTTGAGGATGCCGGCCTGGTAGAGTTCGATGATGCGCGGGATGTCCACGCGGGAATGGA
>CAZPSP010000017.1:0-26474 GCA_964589285.1 uncultured Dehalococcoidaceae bacterium
GTCGCCTTGGGTTCCGCATCTCCGACGGCCCAGCCGTTCCTGCCGTTGTACGCCTCGTACCACCAGCCGTCGGGTACGCTCAGATGCAGGACTCCGTTGAGGCATGCCTTCATACCGCTCGTGCCGGATGCTTCACGGGGCCGCCGTGGGACATTGAGCCAGACATCGATTCCCTGGACGAGGTACCGCGCCAGCCGGATATCGTAATCTTCCAGGAACGCTATTCTGCCCTGAAAATTACGGTCCCGCGCGATCGTGTGGACCTGCTGCAGCAGTATTTTAGACGGGGTATCAGCGGGGTGCGATTTGCCGGCGAAGATGATCTGCAAGGGACGAAGATGGCTGTTCACCATCCGGCTCAATCGTTCGACGTCCTGGAATATCAATGCCGGACGCTTGTATTCTGCAAATCTCCGCACGAAGCCTATGGTCAGAGCGTCATGATCGAGGAGAGAACCCATGGCGAGTATCTGCTGCGGCGTCGCCTCCGCGTCTGCCCAGCGCTGCTGGGCACGCTCCAGGATGATGTGGAACATCTTTCTCTTGAGATGGAGGTGGACGCGCCATAATTCGGAAGCAGGAATATCTTCGATGCGGTCCCACGTTGCGGGATCGTCCTGCCGGTCGAGCCAGTCTTCTCCCAGGTACTGATTGAAAAGCTCTCTCATTTCGGGTGCTATCCAGGTGGGTACATGGACACCGTTGGTGATAGAGATAATGGGGATCCGCGATTCACGGAGGTCTGGCCAGAGGGACTTCCACATGCGCCGGGTTACTTCACCGTGCAGTTCGCTGACGGCGTTGCGGTAGCTGGCCGTCTTGAGTGCCAATACGGTCATATTGAACGGGTCTTTCGGACCGGTACGCCCCAGGTTCAACATGGATTCCCGGTTCAATCCGGGTAATGGCCGGTATCGCTGGAAGTTTGATACAACCAGAGCTGGGTCGAACACGTCGTGCCCGGCCGGTACAGGCGTGTGAGTCGTGAATACGGTGCGCTTCCTGACTTCATTCAGAGCTTCATCATAGTCCATACCGTTCTTGATATATTCGACGGCTCGCTCCAGCATCATAAAAGAAGTATGCCCTTCATTGGCATGCCATATCGCGGGATTAATCCCGAGAGATCGGAGCACCCGTACGCCGCCGATGCCCAGCAGCATCTCTTGTTGGAGCCGGTGTTCTTTATCCGCGGTATACAGCCGGCTGGAAAGCTCCCGGTCCTCGGGCGAGTTCTCAGCCAGGCCGGTATCGAGAAGATAGAGCCGGACATTACCGAGCCGGACAAGCCATGCCCCTATATGCAGTGTCCGGTTTTTCAGGGCGACCTCAGCCAGGCACGGATCGCCGTGCGCGTCAAATATCTGGGTAATGGGGGCCAGAGAAAAGTCCAGTTTACGGTATTCTTCATCTTGCCACCCTTCGGGGCTGATACGTTGCCGGAAGTATCCTTGCGGGTACATGAACCCCACGGCTACTAACGGGACACCCAGGTCGGAGGCCTCTTTGCACAGGTCTCCAGCCAGCACTCCCAGGCCTCCTGCATAAATGGGCAGAGAATTGTGCAGCGCGAATTCCATGGAGAAATAGGCCACCGGCCCATCCAATATGTTACCGTACGTCCTTACGAACCACTTATTGGCATCCACCATGTCTGCATCGAAAGCGGACACGGCGCTGTCATACATGGCGAGGAACTCATTATCCGCCGCCGCCCTGTCGAACTCTTGCTGACTGATGACGGAAAGCTGCCGCACGGGATTATGGCTGGACCATCTCCATAACGGGTAGTCCAGCCGGCGGAAGACGTTTCTCCCCACCGGGTGCCAGACCCACCAGAGGTTCCTGGCCAGTTCCGGCAGTCTGCCGATTCTCTCTGGGATTGCAATTTCCGTCAAAAGCCGTCTCCTTTTCCAACGTACTAAAGGAAATTATACGAACTAATCAATAGGTCTGCCAGAGGTATCACTACGTAAATGGAAATGAGGGGTGTATAAACCTGCTGATAAAACACCCCTCGATTTTCTGGTAATGCTACTCCCTGGTGATGGGATGGCGGAACGGATACGGAACGCGATAGCCGGACGGATAGGGATGATAGGCGGTCGCCGGGGCGTCCGCATGTGGGAACGGTGTGTCGGAAAGCTTGGGTACCTTCAGAAAACCAGCTTCATACGACGTCCAATAAGTCAGGTTCCAGTGAAACTTGAGGAAGCGCCATTTCCCGTTCTCTTTGATATACTCGTTATTGTAGACACCGAATTCCCACGTCTGCTTCTTCGTCCCGCCGAAGGGCCGGCATTCGAAAGCCGGTGTGTAAAACCTGCCTTTGGCCGTTTTTCCGTCCGGCGCTACATCCACGACGCCCTGGTGCTGCATGACCTGAAAGAATATCCAGCCGGGACGCTTCACGCCAACCATGCCCGCGTACATCCGCTCGACTCCTTCCTTGCCCCGGAAAACGCCGTGGTCGGTGATCTCTACCGATATCGTGTTCTCAGAGAATAGATCGATGACTTCCTGGAACATCGAATTGTCGAAGTAGTAGCCGTATTTCTTCTGGAGGTCCTCGATGGCCTGGATGTCTTCCAGCCGGGTTATTTCACGTTCCAGTTCTTCCAGGTCCATATCATGCCTCCTCCCCGGCCGGCTTACCGGTGATAGGGTGCGAAAAGTGGACGGGGAGTTTCACACCGGACGGGTAGGGCGACCACGTGCTGGGAGAAGCATCCGGCGGCACCGTGGCGCTCGGACCGGTCTGCCCGACCACCGGGGTCACCAGCCAGCCATCCTCGTACGGCGTACGGAAGTGGAGGAAAAAGTGGAGCTTCTTGAAATACCATTTGCCGTTTTCTTTCATATACTCGTTCTCGTACACGCCGTGGCCCCAGGTCTGCACCAGTTCGCCCTCGTGGAGGGTCAGCGTCGGTCTTGCCTCCATGAGAAAACCGTACCACCGGCCTTTGGCGTTAACACCGTCATCCGCCACGGTGATCACGCCCTGCATCTGGAGCGCCGTTGAAAAGACGCCCGGTCTGGGTTTGGCGTTTGGGCCTCCCTTGATGAGGTCGAGATAATAGCGGCGGACGCCGTCCTTGCCCTTGTACACGCCGTGGTCGGCCACTTCCACGGACTCGGCATGATCGCTGAACAGGTCCACCACCTTCTCCCAGTCGCCGTAGTCCCGGTAGTAGCCGTAGATGTGCTGAAGCCGTTCTATTTCCTTGATGTCCTTTAGTCTTTGCAGTCGTTTTTCCAGTTCTTCCAGTGTTGCGGTCATATAACCTCCTTGGTAGCGGTATCGTTGTAAAGCTTACTATATCCGTCAACAGCGGGCAAAAAAGCCGGTGAATCTTTGACAAACCGACATGCCGGGAACAATAATGAAAAACGAAATCGAGGCAGAAAGGCCGCTCCGTGGATTTCCCCGAAGATATAAACTACAAGAAAACCCTCAGCTTTAGGGCCTGGAAACAGGAAATCCTGTTCCGCGTGTCCCAGGACCTCTTCAGCAGCTTCGATGTAGACAAGGGAACGCGGCTGCTGTTACGCACCATCGTCGATGCACGGTATGAGTATTCCTCTGTTCTCGATATGGGCTGCGGCTACGGACCGCTCGGCCTGACGCTGAAAAAACTTCGGCCTGAAACCGAACTTACCATGGTCGACCGCGACGCTCTGGCAGTGGATTACGCCCGGCAGAACGCCGCCCTTAACGGTATCGATGCGCAGATACACGGCAGCCTCGGCTACGATGATCTTCCATTGGCCGAATACAGCCTGATCGTGGTCAATATTCCCGGCAAGGCCGGACCGGGGGTCATTTCTTACCTGGTACAAGAAGCCCGGTACTATCTCAATCCTTACGGCGTGGTAGCCGTGGTAGTTGTCAATCCCATTGCAGGTTTCGTCCGGCAGGTGTTGGAAGCTAGTGAAGATGTTGAGATTGTTCACGAGACGACTCGATCAGCGCATACCGTCTTCCATTATCATTTTCCCGGCCCGATGCAGGAAAGATCTGCACTGTCTTCCTTCGACCGCGGCATCTACGACCGCGCGGACATCACCATTCAGCGTGGTACTGTTACCTATACAATAAAAACAGTTTACGGCTTGCCGGAGTTTGATTCTCTCCACTATGCCACGGAACTCCTTATGGATGCCCTGGCTGGCGCCGGTATCCGAGTAGGAAGCGAAGTGGCTTTTCTTAATCCCGGCCAGGGACATGCCCCGGTGAATTTCTGTAAAACATTAAAGCCCGAGCAGGTTTCTCTCATCGACCGGGACCTGTTGGCCTTGAGGACAACCCGCCGTAATCTCATACTGAACGGCTGTCCGGAAGACAATATCGAGGTCATCCACCAGGCAAGGTTTGCGATAGATAAGCCTGTTGACATAATCGCCGGGGTGATAAACGAAAGTGAAGGCCAGCGGGTCTACCTCAAGCTGCTTGAAGGCGCTGTTGCCGGGCTGAAGACCGGGGGGTTGTACATCGCTGCCGGTAGTTCCACAGCGGTAACCCGTTTGGCAACCCACGTAGAGGAAAACAAGTTAAAAGCCGTTGTCAGAGAGCGGAAGAAATCAAAAGGGTATAGTTCGCTGGTGCTGCAGAAGATGTGATAGCATTAACGAATAAACTAATGTAGGGCGGCTCAAGTAGCACGGCAGCCGCCGTCACCATGTAAAAAAATATCATTTGAGGAGGAAGTCATGAAGCTTCTCGCATTATCAGGGAGCCGGAACCCGGAAGGCCAGACCGCCCGCGCCATCAGGGCCGTCTGTGAGGGCGCGGAAGCAGTAGGGGCAACCACCGAAACGCTGTTCTTTCCACGCATGCGGATAAAACTCTGCCAGCAGTGCGACCCCGATGGCTGGGGCAAGTGCCGCAGCGAGGGTTATTGCATCCTCGAAGATGATTTCAATTCCATCTTGGAAAAGATACAGGCAGCGGACGTCGTCCTGTTTGCCAACCCGGTCTACTTCGGCGACCTCAGCGAGAGCATGAGGGCGTTCCTTGACCGCTACCGCCGCGTTAACTTCCCTAAAATGATGAAAGGGGAAAGCCTTGGCTCTAAACCCGCCATGGCCCTCTGCTACGCCGGCGGCAGCGGCAACGGCACCGGCACCTGCATCGCCAGCATGGAGCGGGCAATACAGGGATCCGGATTCGACCTTGTCAGCCTGGTCCCCCTGCGCCGCCAGAACCTCGAAGCCAAAATACCCATACTGGAACTTGAAGGCAAATGGCTCGCGACTGTACCAACCTCCGGACCTCCCTGGCGCCCGCCGGAGACGGAAAAGAAATAAGGCTGTTTCTGATGACCGGCCTTTCTCTTGACTGAGGGTTATATACTCTTTCAGTAGGACCGATATTCCCGTCAATAAGGGGGCCAATCATGCAGGAACAAGCTACATGTCTCAGCGGCGGCGATTTCATGAAAGACTGGAACCAGTGGAAGCAAACGGTCAACGAGGCCATCAAGACAGCCAGGAAGCTCGGCATGCCGGACAAGCTCATCGAGGTTGCGTCCGTTAAGGTCGGTGATTTCCTGGCCAATCGCATCTGTGCTGAATCTCCCGAAGAAAAGCTCATCCAGGAACTATGGCAGGCCGGTGATGCTGATGACCGTAAGGTGCTTGGCAAACTGCTGTTCAAGGTGATGGATAAAACACCCGCGTCCTGACAGGTCACACTTTCCCATAAAGCTGAGGAGATTCGGGTATATCCATTTACCCGCGCCATTAATCCCGCTATAATGGCAGTGGTGCGGTCATGCTCAGCGTTTCCAATATCTCTAAATCATATGCTACTCGTGTGCTTTTCTCCGGCGTTTCTTTCAACGTCGGGATGAGCGATCGCATCGGCGTTATCGGGCAGAACGGCACCGGCAAGACCACGCTCTTCGATATCATCGCGGGGGAGACCGACCCCGATAACGGCTCCATCTCCCTGCGCCGCGGCACGACCATCGGCTATCTGAAACAGGATATAAAACCGGGCGCCCGCAAGACGCTGCTGGAGGAGGTTGCGTATTCTTCCGATACGATGAACGACCTCGCCCGCAAGCTCCGGCTCCTGCAGGAAGACCTCGCCGAGGAGAAGGACGAGGAAGTCCTCGAAGACCTCATGCAGGAAATGGGCGAGGTGCAGAACCTGTACGAGTCCCGCGGCGGCTACAACGCTGAACACGAGGCCGGCATCATCCTCTGCGGGCTGGGTTTCCTGGGATCGGACTTCTGCCGCCGGACCGACGAGTTCAGCGGCGGCTGGCAGACCCGCATCGCCCTGGCACGGCTGCTTTTCCTCAATCCGGACATCCTCATCCTCGACGAGCCGACTAACCACCTCGACCTGGAGACGCAGCGCTGGTTCGAGAACTACCTGAAGAGCTACCACGGCGCGGTGTTGTTGACCTCGCACGACCGCGCTTTTCTCAACAATGTTGTCAAGAAGATAATCTCCATCGAGCCGGAAGAACTCGTCTTCTTCCACGGCGGCTACGACAGCTACGTCGAGGCCCGGAAGAAAGACCTGGAAACACGGCAGGCTACAGCGCGGCGGCAGGAACTTATTATCAACAAGGAGATGCGGTTCATCGAGCGTTTCCGTTACAAGGCCACCAAGGCCGCCCAGGTGCAGAGCCGCATCAAGAAGCTGGAGAAGATCGAGCGGGTAGTCATTCCCCGCGCCACGAAGAAGATACACTTCAACTTCCCGGAACCGCCCCGCAGCGGCAACATGGTTATCAGGCTGGAGCATATCGCCAAGTCCTACGGCGATCTCACGGTCTACCGTGACCTCAACCTGACCCTGGACCGCGGGGATAAGGTGGCCCTTGTCGGCTTGAACGGGGCCGGCAAGACGACGCTGCTCAAGATGCTGGCCGGCGTGCTGGACTTCGAGGCCGGAACCCGCACGCTGGGGGCCAATGTGACCACGTCCTACTTCGCGCAGTACTACATCGAAGCGCTCGATCCGCGCAAGACGGTCCTGGAGGAAATCCGCCAGGTGGCCGAGAACGAGACAGAGCAGCGGCTGCGCGGCCTGCTCGGGGCGTTCCTCTTTACCGGCGAGGACGTGGAAAAGAAGATCGAGGTGCTCTCCGGCGGCGAGAAGACGCGAGTGGCCATCGCGCGGATGCTGACGGCCCCGGCCAATTTCATCTTGCTGGACGAACCCACCAACCATCTGGACATCCCGTCTCGCGAGATTCTCACGGACGCTCTCCAGGATTTCAAGGGGACGCTCTGCTTCATCACCCACGACCGTACCCTCATCCGGGAGGTCGCCACTAAGATTATCGAAGTACGCGCGGGGAATATCTTTGTTTTCAACAGCCCGTATGACGAGTACCTGCGCCAGCAGGAAGGCGTCGTCGCGGAGGTACCGGAAACCCTGCGGGCGCTGCGGGAACAGTTGCCTTCCCCTTCAGAGGTGCGACAGCGGCAGAAAGAACGCAAGGTACTGGAAGGCGAGCTCCGCAACCGGCACTACCGGGAGATCAGCCCGGTGAACCGGCGCATCGGCATCATCGAGAAAGAGGTGGCCGGGGCGGAAGAGAAGATAAGGGCACTGGAAGCGCGCATGGCTGACCCCGGTCATTATACCGATTCCGGTGAGGTAGTCCGGACGAACCGGGAATACCGTGACCTCAAGGAACGAGTCAAGTTACTAATGGGTGAATGGGAATCCCTCACCGCCGAGGCGGAGCGTTTGAAGGAAGCATACCGGCGGGAGCTGGAAAGTCTGTAATCTCGATTTGTTTTGCAAAAGCAACTTTTAAAAAGTATTTCAGACTCAGGGAATGGATTTAACAAGATTAGTTGTTAAAGCTTCATTACGCTCCGATATCATTCATCGCAGAGCGCCCTCAGCATGACACCCTATTTGGAGGCTGAATCCTGATTCACGGAGTCCAGATAAAGGAACAATGTGCTCCAAGTAACTTTTGACTTCTGACTTTGCGATTACATATGAGTTCGCACAATACCGTCTTCGCCCATGACGCCGACAAAGTCGCCGGGCACCACCACGAACTCGCCCTTGAGATGCTGCTTCACGTCAGCCCAGTGACCGCTGGGGGCTTTGTCCACCTCGACGCCCTGGCTGACGAGCGCCTTCCGCACCAGCTTGCCGTCGAGTTGTCTTGGAGTAACGCCGTTTTGCAGGCAGAGTACAGCGGCGGCCCCGGCTGCCTGGCCGGTGCTCATGCACAGCCCGATGACGCGCACCGCGGCGATGGCGTTGAACTCCGCGGAAACGCACCTTCCCACCACGAGGAGATTATCGATTTTCAGCGGTACCAGGGACCGGTAGGGGATATCGCAGTAGTCTAAAGGATTGACCCTGGCCTCGTATCCGCCCGGTACGCCGTACGGGTGCATTTTAGCGTCACACTGGGCCGGCCGGCAGATGGCCGGGTCCTTCGGCTCCCTCAAATGGATATGGCGCAGGAAGCCGAGTTCGGCGCTGGTGGGATGATGGGTATCGAAGAACTCGGGGAATTTGGCGATGCCGTCCTCGAACTTGGCGGCGCAGGCTACATCCTCATCCTTTAGCACGTATTCCCCGACGATTCGCCGGGAATCCCGGACGCCGTGCAGATTGCCCAGCCCGATGATCCGGCTCTTCTCGAACCCCGGAACGTACTTCTTGAAGAACTTCTCCATGAACTGGATCTGCTGGTGCTGCTCGATGATTTGCCGCGTCAGGTCTTCAACGTCATCATTACGGGTGTGGAAGCTGTGCGTGGTCATGACGCAGATGTCCGCGTCTTCAGACGGGGTGCCGGGTACCGGATAAATGAGCGCGGTGGGGAAGATGAAGTACGGCAGGTCTCCGGCTTCCACGGCTCTGTGTTCGAGTTCAGACAGCATTCCGAAGCCGGGCCAGACCTTGTGTTTTTTCCTCTGTTCATTCATCCAGGTCTGATTAGCTTGCTGATAGGCAGGCATATTGACGTTGGCCATGCGGAACCCCATCGTAGTTGACATGTTCAGACCGGCGAAGTCAGCACTGCCGACTTCATACGGCACGCCGGCGCTCGCGGCGACATCGGCGTCTCCGGTGCCGTCGATAAACATGCGGGCGGCTACTTCCATGCGGCCGGACTTGGAATAGCAGATAACTTTCGTGATATTCGCGCCATCGACTTCAGTGCCGATAACATGGGTTCCGTAGAGTATCCTGACATTGGCTTCTAGCAGCATCTCTTCCAGAGCGAACTTGGCTTTGTCCGGATCGATGGCTGGCAGGTGAGGACGCTCGATGAGGCCGTCCTTGGCGGCGCAGCGGTCCAACCATTCCCGGCAGTTTCCTTCTATCATACCGGCGATGCCGTTGACATAGCCGTTGGTCGCCAGCCCGCCCAGGGTTATCTGGCTTTCCAGCAGCATCGTTCTCAGGCCGCCGCGCGCCGCGGTGAGGGCCGTGGAAACCCCGGCGACACCGCCGCCGGCAACCAGGACATCGACATCGAACCGTTTCGTATTCATAGTGAAAATGCCTCCCAACCGGATACTTTTCTCGCGGTGTATCGTACTACGATTATGGCATAGAATGCAAATCAGAATGAAAAAGAAACCCCCGGAAATTTCCCGGGGGTTGGCTTCGATGTTCCTGGTGAGCCGCGAAGGAGTCGAACCTTCAACCGGCTGATTAAGAGTCAGCTGCTCTGCCAATTGAGCTAGCGGCCCACGCTGCTTTATTGTAACACCATCCTGCGATTAGTGGCAAGCGTTTCTAAGCACGCGCTGGGTGCCTTCTCATCCAAAAAAGACGGTATCGAGAATTACTCCGGTTAATTGCAGACGTTCGGGGAAAGACGGATGGTGCGGATCGGGGCCAGCAGATCGCCGTCCGCAGTGACGATATCCTGCGCCGGCCCCATATCTATATGCTGGTGAGTGGCCCGGAACCGCTTCATTTCCTCGTTGTGGTTCTTCATATTTTCAGGCCTGTTCAGGTCCTGGTTGTCCCTCTTGTTTTTGTCTGACCTGCGTATCCAGAGTATAAACATGCGAAGCTCCTTTTAGGTTGCTGAATTTCTATCCTTTTCCAGCATAGGCAAGAGCCTGCAAAAGACACATAAATACGGCAACCGTGAGCGTAAACAAAAAATAAAAGAAGGAATGAGAATCAAGCTGCGGAAAAAGCGGACCCGGCCTTGCTGAAGGGCCGGGCCTGGACCATTATCAAGCCGGGGAACGGCTGTAGTTTCCTGACAGATGAGTTATGACCTGTACCCAAAGTTGCCGACCGGGCCGGCTGTAGCATTACGCCGCAACGTTTCTTCTACGCGCATGCGGAGAATGTCTGTATTGAAGGGCTCGGTAAGATAATCGTCCGAGCAGAGGTTCAGACCACGTACCGTGCCGTCGCCGGTCTCCCAGGTAGTCAACATGAGAATGGGCGTGGAGGTCCATTGGCGGATCTGCAGGCACGCGCCGATACCATCCAGTGAGGGCATGATGATGTCCTGGAAGATGAAGCACGGCTTCTCAAAGTCGATAATCGCTTTCAGTTCCGAGCCGGAATGGCGGGTGCTGATGACTTCATAAGTATCGTCGGGAAGGCCTTTCTGGATGATATCGATAAGGACGCGGTCCTCACTGACAGTGAGTATTTTTTTCTTGTTGGCCATTGGGTTCAGTCTCCTCGCCGCATTCATTATTTGGTACATTTTCAGAGTAACACCGGGTCGGTAAATGCGGCATAAACAGCCTAAACTATTAGATAAATATCCCGTTAATGATACCGGAAGCTGACGGTTGACGCAAACGCCTCCAGCTTTGAAAAAAGGAAGACCGGCCGATGTCACGAAAATTTAACATCAGCCGATCCTGGTTCAGCGGTGCCGCGGACTAGTCTTCGTGTTTCCAGATACGTGTCTGGGAAATTTCCAGAAAGATAAGGGGGCGGTCCACTCTCGTGAAAGTAATGGGGCAATGCACGAGTCCGGCCGGGATGGAGACGATAGCGCTCTGCGTAATCACGTGCTGCTCCCGTTCCTCACCGAGCGTAACGACCACCTCGGCTCCGAGGTCGTACATGTTCGTGGGGTCCGGTCCGATGAAGCACAGCAACTCGACGAAATCATGGGCGTGCACGCGGTCGAAGGACATCTTGTTGGCAATGCAGTGGTAGCCGATGCTCAGATCGGTGTCCAGTTCGCCGTCATGGGCCAGGATGGACTTGCCGCCGTAATGCGGAATATCCCTGACCAGTTGCGAGTACTTGATGAGTTCTCCGTATTTAGACATTCACCTGTTCCTTTCTTCCTGTAATTTCAGACTATCCGACAGTGTATGGCAAAAGATGGTGAGGCAGACTATGTGCCCTTGCTGGTCTTTCCTTCTTGCTCCTTGAGGAAAGCCCGGGTCCGCAGGTTGCGGGCTTTTTCGCTCGTTTCCTTGCCGGTCACCGGGTGGTTGTAGTGGAACGGGAAGATGTAGCCGGAATCGAACCGTGGGTCTTCCATGAACGGAGGGATATCCGGATTGGGACCTTCGAAGCTGGCGATCGCTTTTCCGATATCTTCCGGGCTCCTCCACGAAGTTTCTGGGAGACTGATATTGTAGTTGATGATCCAGTCCACGGTGAGAAACTTCCAGACGCCGTCCTGCTTGATGTACACAATCTCATAAATACCGCCGACGAGGATAGGTGAGTTTTTACCGTCCCTCTGGATGTTGACGCCGCCGAAGGCATACCATCGCCCCTTGGCGCGCTGGCCGCCGGTCTCGATGTCTACTACGCCGGCCACCGGCATGACCTGGTGGGTAAAGCCGGGAGGCGGTTCTGGACGGTCCGAACCCACGCCGAAATACCGTGCGACGCCTTCCTTGCCGAGCCATGTGCCCTCCAGCCAGCGTAGGGCCGTTTCCGGGTGATCGGCGAAACAATCATATATTTCGTTCCGCATCATGTTCATGACATAATAACTGTACGCGCGGTGCAAGCGTTTGACGGCCTGCTCATCTTCCACACGGGCGAGTTTTTCTTTGAGTTCCTTGACTTCCTTTTCCAGTTCTTCCAGGGTCATGTGACGATACCTCCATTTTGTTCCGGGTTCCTCCGCGCTATCCCGCGGCACGCCTTCACGCGGCCTGAAGTATTATATTCGTTACGGGCATTGGCGGGCAAGTAAAAAGGGAGGAAGAGCCTTTATGGCTCTTCCTCCCCTGGGGTAACTGATCTTGATTGATTACGCGACGCCGGCCTCGGTGGGAGAAGTGGCCAGGTGGTAACCAACGCCGGGAATGGTCTGGATGAAACGCGGGTTCTTGGGATCAGGTTCCAGCTTGCGGCGCAGCCTGCCGACGAAGACCCGCAGGTACTCTTTTTCAGAAGAATACTCCTGTCCCCAGACGCTCTGGAGCAGCATACTGTGGGTCAACACTTTATCCGAATTCAGCGCAAGGTGCTGAAGCAGTGAATATTCTGTGGGAGTCAGAGATATCTCTTGGCCATCCACGGTAACCTTACGCTTGGCAAAATTGATTTCCATATTGCCCAGCGTGAAATTCGGCTGGGCCGGCGCGGCCGATGAATCGCCGCGGTGGCGGAAGGCCGTCTTGATGCGCGCGATAAGCTCCGCGATACCGAAAGGCTTGGTCAGGTAATCATCCGCGCCCAGTTCCAGGCACTTGACCTTGGCGTTTTCATCGCCGCGAGCACTGAGGATGATGATCGGAACATCCGACCATTCCCGGATACGGCGGACCACTTCAACGCCATCCACCTTGGGCATCATGAGATCCAGGATTATGAGGTCGACGAACACGGTCTGCACGGCATCCAGAGATTCTTCGCCGTTGGTCGCCGTTACCACGTCATAACCACGCGCTTTGAGATTGGTGCTGAGCAGGCGTAATATTGCCGGATCGTCATCGACAATAAGGATGCGTTTTTTATCCATAGCATGTCCCCCTTATTCCACCGGAAGGTCGAAGATGAACGAGGCGCCGTGACCGGGCCGGCTGTCAACGCGGATATGGCCGCCGTGGGCTTCGATGATGCCTTTGCAGATAGCCAGGCCGAGGCCGGTGCCTTTTCTCCTTCCGTTCTTTCGTCCTTCACCCTGGAAGAACCGTTCAAATATCTTCTGGTGCAACTCCTCCGGAATGCCGATGCCTTCATCGGCGACGGTGACCGTTACACTCTTCTCTGCTTCGGTTGCAATGATCTTGATGGTCGAGTTATCCGGCGAGAACTTGACTGCATTTTCCACCAGGTTGGTCAGTACCTCGCCGATGCGCCCTTCATCAATAACGACCCTCGGCAGGTCCCTCGATATGTCCAACTGGAGACGATGGTGGGCGGTAATGGTGGTAAGCCGGTCCCGTATGGCGTCTACAACGTCGAACAACGAGAGCGGTTTACGGTGGACCTCCAGCGCGTGGGCTTCCAGACGGGACATCATGAGAAGATCATCGACGAGCCGGGTCAGGGTATCCGCATCTTTGTCGATTGAGATGAGGAAATCACGGCGCGTCTGTTCATCGAAGATAACATCCGGCTGAAGCAGGCTGTTGGCCGAGCCTTTGATGACCGCCAGCGGCGTCCTCAGTTCGTGAGAAACATTGGCGAGGAACTCTGTCCGCATCGAGTCAAGCTCTCGCAGCGCGCGGGCGCTTGACGCTTCTTCATAGAGCTGTGCGTTCCGTACGGCGATGGCAATCTCTCTGCCGATACCGACCAACAGTTCCAGTATGCTGGGGCTGTAACAGATGGAGAAGCTGGTTGCCACACCGAGAACGCCCAGGTTTTCACCCAGCAGCTTTAACGGTATGCCTGCAAAACAAGCGTAGCCGCCCTGTTTCAGAAAGTCGAGATCATTCTCCCGGCAATCTTTGAGATCCAGGATCAAAGAGTTTTCTTCGAGACTGTATACCTTTCCCATGCAGCCGGAATCTACCGGGAATTCGGAGGGCATCGAGCTTTCAGCCCGGGGAGCCAGACCATTGCGCCCTTTGAGCACCAGCCTGCCGTTTTCTTCCAGGTAAACGAAGCTGGCCTCAAGCCCGGTGCATTCTTCTACCTGCTCCAGGGCGGCGTCGATGATCTGTTCCAGGTCCAGGGACTGGGAGACCGCCTGGGAAACGTTGAGCAGCGTGTTAGATATGTGGTTATGCCGCTCCAGTTCATCAACGAGCTTACGGTTTTCCAGTACGAGCTTCTGTTTTTCCAATCCTTTGCCGATAACCGATATCAGGTTTTCCGGGTCGAGAGGCTTCTCCAGGTAAGCGAACGCGCCGCGGTTCAGAGACTTGATGGCGTTCTGCACGGATGAATGCCCCGTGAGCATGATGGCAACGATATCCGGTTGCTGTGACAGTACCGTCGAAAGAAGTTCGGTGCCGTCGGCATCCGGAAGACTGATGTCGAGAATGGCAACATTGAAGAACTGCTCGTTCAGGCGCGCCAGGGCTTCCGCGGCGGATGGCGCGGTCCTGATTCCGAAGCCTTTCTTTTCCAGGATTCGTGTGATAATGGTGAGGAAATCGGTATCATCATCGACAACGAGGATAAATTCAGTCGGACTCATGCTTTCTCCTGGATCGTTTTGAGGGTTTGGCTATCTTCTTGACGAGGTCCGCGGCATCGGCGGGATCGAACGGTTTGTACAGGCAGGTGACCGCGGAGGATTGCTGGGCTTTCTCAAGGGCATCCCGGACCTCGTTCTGGAACCCGGTCATCATAACGGTGAGTATGGATGGATTTATCTCCTTGATGCGCAGGAACGTTTCCAGACCGTCGATATTGGGCAATTTGACATCGATGAACGCCATGCGGCAGGACCGGCCGGAGACTATCTCCACGGCCTCTTCGCCGCTGCCGGCGGTAATGACCTTGTTCCCTTCCAATTGCAGGATACGGGTCAAGGTCTCCCGTATGTCTTCGTCATCGTCGACGATGAGTATCGGCTCGTCGCAGGCGGTACTCGTAATTAAATCGATAAGCTGATCGATCCTGATCGGCTTATTCAAAATATGGTTGACACCCTCGGTCCGCGCGGTTTCGATGAGGTCTTCATCGGAATATGCCGTCATGAGGATGACGGGCGCTCCCGGTTCGAGTTCTTTAATCTTTTTAAAGGCATCCACACCGTTCATTTCCGGCATGACGATGTCCATGAGGGTTACATCATACGTATGCTCGCGGAATTTTTCCACGGCGGCGGCCCCGTTTTCCGCGGTCTCTACATTGAACCCGCGGCGTTTGAGGATCATCGAAAAAGTTTCAAGCAAATCCACGTTATCATCGACGACGAGTATGGTGGGTTCTTCCTGCATATTCAGTTGTCCCTCCTGTTTTCAAGTGGCAGTTTGACGGTGAACACGGTGCCTTTCCCCACCTCGCTCTCGACCTCTATCTTGCCGCCGTTCTGTTCGACAAGACGGCGGGTGATCGCCAGTCCTAGGCCGATGCCCTTCGGTTTTGTCGTGAAGAGAGGTTCATAGATCTTTTCCAGGTTTTCCGGCGGGATACCGCAGCCGTTGTCCTTGAAACGCACCCAGACGTGATCGCCATCTTCACCGGTATCGATTTCCAGCTTGCCTTCCCGTCCGTTCATGGCCTGGACCGCGTTGGTGATGATATTGGTGAAAACGCGGTTTATCTGCTCGGCATCGGTACGTACCTGGAAATGGTGCCCGTTGAGGCGTGAATCCAGTGTCACGCTTTCCGGCAGCGGGATGTAGGCCAGGCTTTCATTGATGAGGTTGTTCAACTCGATTTTCACCTGGGACGGTGGTTTGATGCGGGTGAAATCGAGGAGGTCGGTCACAATCTTGTTGGCTACGTCTATCTGCTTGTCGAGAACCTGAAGGGTCTCGCTGGACTCCTCATCTCCCTTTTCACCCAATGACATGTTGAGGAGGTAGGCGCAGTTGCGGATGACGTTCAATGGATTTCTCAGCTCATGACCGACGCCGGAAGCCAGTTCGCCCACGGCGGCCAGACGTTCCGACCGGATGAGCTTTTCCTGGACCTGTTCCAGGTCTCTGGTCCGGGCTTCCACTTCATTTTCGAGTTGAGAGTAATAGTTGCGCAGAGACTGCTCGAGTTCGATCTGGTGAATTGCGCCGCTGATGCGCTCTGCGAGCGTCTTGGCGAGATGGTTTTTCTTTTTTAAATACGGATTATCAACATTAGAGTAAATCTCGATTAGCCCGACTTGTTCTCCTCCAATGATCAGTTCCTCGGTTATCTTGCTGGCCGTTTTCTGGAACTCCGGTGTTTTATAGACCTTGTCTTTGTATGTGATGCGGACCCTGGTATTGTCCGGTGTCTGCATGGAATGCGGTATCATGGAAACTACTGCTGTTAGGAATTCATCGGTGTTGCCGTTCTCGCCGGCGAGCCTGCCGACATCGTAAAGGCATTTCATCTCCTTCATCCGCAGGCGGTGTTCCTGCTCGCTCCGCTGGAGCATGGCCACCACCGCTCCGACGGCGCTCAGGATGATGAAGAAAGCCGTGGGTTTGAAGAACGCATTGGGATAAGTGTCGATAAGAACTGCATGGGGCACCAGCAGTATCATGGAGATGAAGGCCGTCATAATCGCCGGTCTGACACCGTAGATATACGAAGCATAAACCACCGGACCAAAATAAACGAGACCGAGAAAATCGATGCCCCACAAGTTATGAAGGCTGTTCATGGCATTCTGCATGCCGGTCCATCCGAGCGCTCCTCCGATGACAGGCAGATAATAGATGACCGTTACCAGGATCATGAACCCGGTAATGTACTTGAAATGCCTATCGGACCAGAATGGCTTTTTCTTCTTTTTTCTCTTGTACATCCCTGTCCTCCGGCTTGCAGAGATACGAAACCAACAGGCGTTCCATCCCCACAGTATCAGGCTACTATCGGGCCGGCATGCAGACAACCATGCTAGCCCTCATTTTATGGTGGTATTCCTCCACAGAGACTAACGGCTATGCTGCCATTCTTTGATAATACCCTTGATCTCATCTATATCATCGATAAGTTCCTGTACGCTGACATCCGGCATGTTCTTGATAAGAGCAGCCAGCGGGTTCTCATCATCTTCATCATCTTCAAAAAGATCTCCGAACGAATTGGAAAGGTCGGTCTCCCCCTCCTGTTTCTCTGCTTCGTTGCTTCCTTCTGTTTCGGAGTCTGTCCCTTCCTGCAGGGAGGTATCCATCATTTCTTTGAGTTCCAGGTCCTCTTCCGGAACGTCAGCGGAGACAGATGTCTTTATTTTCATCGTGTGAACGGCGGGTTCGTTTTCATTCATGTCTTCCGGCGGCGCCAATATGTCTTCGTCTTCTTCCGGGATGTCTTCCAGGGTCAGTTCCTGGATGGGACCGTGAGGGCCGATCGGCTCATCGTCATCGATATCCATCTCGGAAATGGAAACAAGGTCCTGTATCTGGCGGGTAGCAGCTTCCAGGTCTTTTTTCCGTCCGTTCAGCTTCTTCTGCATTTCTGAAAGCTGCTCGGCGGTAGGGCCTTCGATCACCACGCCGGACTCCGCTTCCTTTTCCTTAAGCTTGCCAAGCGGAAGTCCCTTAAAATTCTTCAATCTCATAATTGCCTCCTTAGCGGTGAGTCCCGGACTATCTGAACAGCCCTTCTTTATAAGCTTTGGATAGTACCGCGTACACTTCATAAAAATCGGTCTTGCCCTGTTCTGACATACGCTTCAGTACCTCGGATCGCTGTTTCAATACCTTGTAGATCTGGCGGCGCTTTTCTTCGGGAAGACCGCGGCGGGGAGCTATCTTGTTTTCCAGCAGGTACGAGTTCTGGAACCCCCTGAATTGGAACGTGTCGGTGACCGGGTTCCAGTTGAATACCTCGATGAAGGAGAACGAGTCGGAAACGGAGTCGTAGCTAACGATCTCGTTGATGCTGGTCAACCGGCGGCCTAAACTCCCGTTGGGAAGGCGGAGTTGCTGCGCAATAACTACGACGTTCAGGTTATCTACATACGTCTTGGGCACGTTGATGGGGTCGCCGGTAACGCGCTGGATAAGCTTGGAGACCGAAGCCGCGTGAAAGGTGCTCATGCAGGCGTGGCCCGTCTGCATCGCCTGGAAGGCGATGGCGCCTTCAGCGCCGCGGATCTCGCCGACAATGATTAGGTTGGGGCGTTGGCGCAGAGCGGCTTTGAGCAGGTCGAACATCGAGACCTCGGAAGAATCTTCTTCCTTGGCGGAACCACGCGTGCAGCCGCGTATCCAGTTATGGTGTGGTACCTGGACTTCCGGCGTGTCCTCGATGCTGACTATCTTCGATTCCGGCGGTATGAATGTCGTCAAGGCGTTCATCAGCGTCGTTTTACCGGACGCAGTTTCACCGGATACCCAGACGTTCATGCCTTCCTGGAGGATGATGGACAGGTAGGCTGCCATATCGAAATTCAACGCCCCGAACTGCACCAGTTCGATGATGCTGAGGGGCGTATCGGCAAATTTACGAATGGTAAAATTGGATCCCCGCTTGGAGACATCAGTGCCGTAGACGATATTGATACGTGAGCCGTCCGGCAGCGTGGCATCGACGACGGGATCACGGAACGTTACCGGGTGTTGGATGCTCTCCGCAAGTTCGATGACGAACTTGTCCAGGGCTTCGTTTGTATCGAATCCCATGCTGGTCCGCAGGCCGCCGAATATCTTGTGCTCCACGAAGATATTGCCGAGGCCGGAACAGGAAATATCTTCTATGTTCGTGTCCTGGATCATCGGATCCATGACGCCCATTCCTTCCAGCTTGCGGCGAAGGAGATATTTCAGAGCGTTGTACTGGAACCTGGTAATATGGACCTTGCCTTTGTTCTTCCCCGGTTTGAGGAACAGAGGTTTCTTTTCCTTCTTGGCGCAGCTCTTGTTGTCCTCCTCTGCTTTCGGCTTGGTCTGAGCCGGTTTGCCGTGTCCGGTGACGACGACGATACGGTCTACGATGTTCATGATGATGCCCAGGCGCTTTGTCGTATCCTGCACGCCCTCGAGCTCTTCCACGTAGTCTGCCAGACGGGACTCGATAAGGTCCAGCGTTTCGCTGTGGGCATCCACGATGCTCGGCTCTACCGCAATGTAATAATCGCGGATATCTCCGGGATTACCGAGAACATGGATAAAAACGCCCCCGTTGACGGGATAGATCAGGTTGGGATTTTTCTCGCCCTTGAGAGCCCGGGATATTTTCGGGTAGTACGCCGGTATCTCAACGCCGTGTTCCGGAAGCATGCGCAGGTACTGGAGCAGGTGCGGGTGTTCTTTACACACCTCCTGTACCTCCGGTGTCAGTTTTGACCACGCCGGGCACTTTTCTGGGGCGGTCCCGCATTCCTTGCCGCAATCACCGGGACAGGGCGTTATCTCAAAGGGTAGCAGCATATTTGTTTATACCCTGGCTTTCGCCAGCGGGATGATCCTCATGCCGAGTTTCGGTTCGATGTTGAAACTGACAACATCTCCTGTCGGGCGTTCCGCGCCGCGTACTTTCAATACCTCCAGCAGTTTAATCATCTGGTCCCCTACCTGCTCCAGCCGGAGCCGGAACCGGGCATCGCAGAGCGAGCGTGTCCTGGAAAGGAGGTCCTCCTCGAAGGCGTAGGAATGCGCGACCAGGATAATGGTCCTTCCTGAGTCACACAATGATTTACAGCGCGAAAAGAAATCTAGGATCGCGACCGGATTGCTGTGCGCCACGAGGAGCGTAATGGAATCAATTATGATAAGCCTGAAATCCACCGGCAAATGGGAGAAATGACTGGTCAGGACGTGAAAAGGTTTCTGTCCGCCCTGCATGGCGCTGTGAAACACGATGGGGAAGATACGGAGGCGGTCCGCCAGAAAATGGTCTCGTACCCGGAGGTTCAACGAGTCCATCTGTGATATCAGGCTGCGGACGTTGTTTTCCGTGGTATAGTAACCAACGGCTATCTCCCCGGTCACGAGGGTGCCGTTGGTCAGGTGCTGGCAGAGAACGCTTTTTCCTGCGTCCGAATCGCCTTCCACCAGGCAGAGAGAACCGAGCGGGATACCTCCGCCGAGCTTTTCATCCACCTCGGAGACGCCGGTTACGATAAATTCCTTCTTTTTTTCAGCCATTACAGATCACCTCCCGTTCCGTTTGGGTCTGCGGACGGGGTCATCAGCCTCTTCTTCCATCTCGGGGGAAAGATCGATGCAGTATTCCCGGTCCTTGCCTTTGGAAGAAGGGAAGACCAGTTTGAGTTTTACGGGCATCTCCTGCACCTCTTCCTCTTCTTCCGGTTCGTCGATGTCTTCCTCTTCCATCTGGTTAAAAGTGTCGGGACCGGCGCACCAGGATGGCAGCACCGGGTGCAGTGGAGCTTCTCCGCCGGTAAGTATCCCGTGAAGAGAAAGCATGGACTCACTCCAGACACCCGCGCTGGAATTAACAGGGGATTTATCTCCGGTAATCTCCGCCAGATGAAGAATGATGTCCTTCAGCTCCGGAGAGAGGTGACCGCTGATACCGTACACTTCCAGGAATACCGATAATTGCTCGGCGCCGATCTCCTGCTTGGCACGGGACACCCAGTTGATCAGGTTGGCCAGCATGTTGACACGGGGTATCGAGTCTTCCGGCGCAAGCCGGCTGTCGTATGGCCCCATGTCAGCCGGCTCATCGTACTGGCTGTAGGGGTCCCGCGTTTCCTCATCAAAGTCCGGATAATCGAAGGAAGGCTGACGGTCTTTAGGCGATACGTCATCATCCTGATGAAAATCGGCCGCTCCTGAGTTATCCTGTGGCCTGCGGTTGGCAGATGATTCCCGCTCTTCCGGTAAAGATTCTGAGGACATTGGATTTCCGAAGCCGTTAGATTCGTCCGGAAAAGACCCGCTGCCGAAGGAGTCATCTCCCACCTGTCCGTCCATCGCAGAAGCCTGAGAAAGGGAACTGTCGCCCATCGCATCATCCATTTCCAGCATTTCTTCATGGTTTGCCATATCGCTGGAGGGAGGGTTCTGCAGTTCCTGTGCCGGAGCCGGCTGGCGTTCTGGCGGAGATTCCAGGCTGCCCTTCATCGTGATCTTTTCACCCTCCGTGCTCAGGGCAGCCAGGATATTAGCGATCTCAGAACTGGGCAGTTCCATGTTCAGGAGATAGTCACGCACACTCGAAAGCGATTGCTTGATCTCTCCCTTAAGGAGTTTGATATCATCCTGTATTGCGTCGATTCTTTTATCAGCCACGGTATGTTACCCCCTCTCCGATTGGAGTTCCTGGTTGATCTTGGCTTTTTCAAGGTCATTCGGGATCGGTGTCTGGGCTTCCATCAAAAAGACCCGGATATCCATCAGGATATCCTTCAGTTCTTCTCGTATCTCTTCCCATTCCCCGTGTATTTTTTCTATATCCGAGTCCTGTTTCATGAGTCCTCCTTAGAAATTGGCGACTGAGGTAAATAATGAATCCGCCATCAACGGCAATCCGAGAAGACATACGCCGGATATGGCCGAAGTAAAAGCGAAATACCCGAGCACTTTCAATTTACTGCCGCCTTCCGCCATATATGGCACAATGGCATTGGCAACGGTGAACACGAGCACCAGCGGGATGACCATGTTGTGCATGAAGTCCAGCCCGGACAGGTTAAAACTGGAAAAAGCGCTGACAGATGGCGCTCCGGATACCGTAGGCATCGATTCTTGGGCCCTCCCGACCATGTTTCCGAAGGCCACTATTACCTCCGTGATGAAGACTAAAATAACAACGACGGCACCATGCATCGTCATGACCAGCCAGCGGAACGGACCCGAAACCGTCCTGCGCTTGGCCCGGAGCAAGGCGATACGGTTGGCGAATGCAGCCGCCTGCTGCCCCGCCTGACCGGCCGAGCCGCCGACCTCAATGGCGTCATAAAACATACCGACACTCCGCCGTGTCAACTCGCTGCCGGTCTCTTCCACGAAACGCTCCCACGAGAGCCGGGTCCTGATACCGGCGGAAAGACGCGTATGCAGGTTTTTCACCGATGACCGGAGGACGTTTATCGAATCCATATCGATCCTGGCCAGAGCAGCGTTAATGGTGGTACCCAGCGCCAGACACACACCACCCAGGGAACGCAGAAACGTGCCTATCTCGCCGTCACGTTTGGATACTTTACGGTCATCACGGTTGACGATGTAACCGATGGGAAGAAGGATAACGGCGATAACCAGCAGCGCCAGCCCGATGTTTTGGCCGCTTATCAGGAAGCCGGCCCCGAGAATAACCGCAACGGGAATAGCGAACTTGATGATCTTCATGACCAGCTTCTGTTCCCGGGAACCAGCATTCCGCAATGTACTCATCTCCTTCGGTGAAACCAGCCAGATCAGCCAGACGCCGATTGCGGTGGTCATCACAGAAACAAATGCCATGGCGATGATAAAGATGGTCTCGATGCGCCAGATCATCGTTGACACAATACCAATGACGACGACCAGGACGGCCGAGAGGATCAATGATACGTAAGCGTCCGTCCAGAGTTTCAGAGCTTCGACGTTGCGGGTGTATTCGTTTTCATATTCCTCGGCGCGGGCTTTAGACTCTCGAATAAGGAAATCAACTTCCGGTTCGCCGGAAATAAGTGAGCTGGATAAGCGGAGAAGCAAGCCTTTGACCTCTTCATCCTTGGCTGACTCACCAACCGCCCGGCAGGCCCTGGCATAATCATACTTCAAGCGGGTACGGGCCAGTTCGACCCTTTTAAAATATTCCGCTGACGCGCATTCCAGTGTGGCCGAGCGGGAGAAAATTTGCTCGCGCGGGACTCCGGCAGCGGCAATCGTGGACATATAAGAGAGATGATAGAACAGGTCGAAGCTCATGCGGCTCTTGCCGCCTGATTTTTTCTTGCCGCTCGCTCCAAAGAATGGGAGGGCTCTTATTGCCTGGAGTGGTTTTATCATATCAAGCTTCTATCCGTGTCTGGTCGGAAAAAGGCAGAGTATTATCATCGATCCGTAGATGCAGGGATCCATTGCCTCCGGAAGGTCCCCGGCTGACGTCTGCGTAATAAATGATCTCGATATAGTCGGTGCCCTCAATTACAATATGACCGGGAAAGTCGTAACTTCCGGTCAGCGTCATCCATGAACCCTGCATTTCCAAGGGAATATCAGCCGGTGCAGCGCCGGACGCAATGGCTTGTCTCAATACACCGTTTGCTGAGTAAACGTTGATATCAACATTGAATTGGACATCACCGGCAGCCACGGGGAAGGTGCCGTCTCCATCAATCATGGAGTGATAAAAGAATGTCCACGTTCCCGCGGGAATCTCTGTTATACCCGCCAGTGAGAACAGGAACCTGCCTTCACGTGGTTCGCTGTGCAGCATTTTGCGGCCGGTTTCATTTTCCGTGAATGTACTTTCTATCGTCATTCCGCCGGCATCCGCGGCCGTTGCCGCGCACTGATAATACTTTGTGGATGCCAGTGTCATATTTTCCGCATGGGGAACGAGCAAGGCGCAGCCATGATCGGTAAATGATACCGTATCCGATACACCGTTGGGTGAAGTGATTGCTATCCTGCCGGTGGTATTCATTTGGGGGTCCGGGTCAGGGTTAGCCAGCAGCACAGCCTGCTCACCCGGGTTCATGATCCCAGGCTCGAAAAAATCTACCGGTCCCTCGTATCCGATACCGGAAAGCTGCCATTCATTGTTCTCAATGAGTGATTCTGCGCGGGGTAACCAGGAGCTGTGCCACAGTTCTTCAGCGTCCCGGTACGTTATAAAGACATCCCAGTCATCAAAGTTGCCCAGCTTGACCTGACCGGTATTTTCTACCGTTATTCGTAGAAGGTCCGGCCAAGCCAGGTATTCCGCCCGCAAAGCTGTAATATCGGTGCGTGTAAACTCTCCTTCCCGTTTGCAGATATCCACCACGTTGACCGCGGTGGTATCCGCTGAAGAAAGTATTCCCTGGGTCAGCATGACACCTCCGGTTACTATCAACACAATACAAATAATGGAGACGACCAGCGTCGCCATGTACTACTCCTTATTTTCAGGATATGAAATACATCGAAGCCGTAACGCCGCTGGGGGTCGATACCACCACCAGGTTGGTCGATCCCGTAGCGGCAGCGGGGCCGAGCTTGATAATGAGCTTTAATTGTTCGCCGGGGTTCAGGATACCTGTCTCGTAAAACTCGGCATTTCCGTTGAGCCGGATCCAATCTACGCTCCACTCGTTGGCTGAAGGAGAGCCGCTGGCTAACGGCAGCCATTCAACACGGTATGTCCAGGCCTCGTCGTAGTACTGAACGATAATGTCCCATGATTCATAATCAGACAGCTTTGTCTGCCCGGTGTTCTCGATGACGAGTTCCAGCGTATCCGGTGCTGTCATTGTGGCTTCTACGGGCGTCAGTTCGGTGCGGAGGATCTCCTCGTCCCTCTGGCCGATTTCCTCAAGGCCGCTGGCGCTGGCATCGACGGACGTGATAAATCCCTGGGCCATGGTCATGCCCCCGAAAACCACCAGGGCTATACATAATAAAGAAATAATCGCCGTTTCCATAATGATTTGCCGTTACATGCTCAAGTAATATTCGTCTGACACGCCGTTAGGTAATATGAACTTGATATAGTACGTTCCCGAACCGGGATCGCTGGTATAGGTGATAGTGAGCTTAAGGGTGGCGCTGGTCCTCCATTCCGTATTGTTCTCCAGTTCGTATTCCCATTGAGGATACCCGCCCTGGGCGTCTTCAACGTAAGGGATGCGCTCGAATTCCGTTTCCTGGCCGAAAAACAGGTCGCAATCATCTATCCCGGTGATCCTTTGTGTGCCGATGTTCTTCACCCATATATAGACCGATGTCCGGTTGGTAGAGCTGGCCGCGTGAACGATATTGATCCTGCTCTTCATACGCCCGTCAACCTGCTCTGCCATACTCACCATGGCCTGGCTGGAACTGTTGACCATAGGGTAGACGCTATTGAAAACGAGAATCATGCAAACTACGCCCGCTATGATGAGAAGAGCTGTAGTTATGGCCTTGTCCACACAGACCTCCAAAACTACCGGGATGCGGATGTACGACTATGGTCCGCTCGACTTATATCCCAGCTTCAAGAAGCGGGTTGTACCCACCAATACCACGGTATCCGGGTGAGGATACCCGGAGATACCCTCACCCGGAATGTTCACCCATCTGTCCGATTATTATCGGAGATTTATGATGTTATCGATGTAGGGAGGTATCGTCCGCTCGAGTTCGAGAACGGCGCCGATCGGGGTGTTAACAATAAGACTGAACTCGGTATTGGGGCCGAGGGGGGTTGTCAGAGCATCGATCAGGTTACCGGGGGCCGTGCCGGCCGTGGCACCACCGATGGTGATCTTGAATTTCTCATTGTTTTCCAGCAGATCGTCTTCGTCTGAACCACCCAGTTTAGTGATCGTCCAGTACAGGTCGTTAACTGTCTGGTTCTGGTCGATGTAGTTGATGACCACCTTATGCTCGCCGGTCGTGTTTGCGGTACCGGTGGCCGTGGCGCAAGCGGTTGGTTGCGTGAAGTCGATTACCTCGCCTCCGAGAACGTTGGCGACAATGAAGCTGATTTGTTTGATGGAACCGGCATCACCCGTGGTGTTGGCCGTGGCTATGACGTTGCCTTTCACTTCCAGCGTGCTCTGGGCTTCTTTCAGACCGGAGTACACGGCCTCCTGGCTTTTCTGCGTCGAGAAGAGGCCCGCGGATAAAGTGGTATAGGCAAAGACGGCAGCAACGACGACAAAGGCGATCAGGATGATGGCGGTCTCGAGACCGGTAATACCTTTTTCGCGTTTGATGAATTTCTTAAGCATTTTCCCTCCAAATTAGTTGTTCAGGGTTGACACGAGGTTACCTCAGGTTGCAGATGGTGTCTATCCAGGCTGGAGTCGTCCGTTCGATATTCAGTGTTGCGCCGCCCGGAGGTAGTACTTCGACATTAAATGTCGTTTTAACGGTGAGGTCCGTAGTTAGACCTGAGAGATCAATGGAAATCTCGAACCGCTCGCTATCTTCCAGAAGATCGTCCTCGTCAGCGTTCCCCAGCTTGGTAATGGTCCAGACCACATCGTCAATTACCTGGTCATCATCCTGATAATTGATGACGACGACATTTTCGGAATCGTCATCAGCAACACCGTCACTGTCGCCGTCAGTTGGTTCTGTGAAGTCGATTGGTTCGCCACCGAGTACGTTAGCTACGGTGAATCTGAGTTCCGCCACCGTGCCTTCAGCACCGGTAGTGCCGGCGACAGCAATGACGCCGCCTTTCAGTTCAAGCGTGCTCTGGGCTTCTCTCAAGCCCGAATAGACCGCTTCCTGGCTCTTCTGCGTGGAGAACAGGCCGGCGGACAAGGTAGTATAAGCGAAGACCGCGGCAACCACGACGAAGGCGATCAGGATAATTGCGGTTTCAAGTCCCGTAATACCTTTCTCACGGTTGATGAATTTCTTTAACATTG
>CAZPSP010000018.1:0-25656 GCA_964589285.1 uncultured Dehalococcoidaceae bacterium
CATCGGCATCCAGATCCAGTGCCGCGAAGATTGGGACACCCTCCAGGAAATGGAAATGATGGGCGGCAAGATCCGCGATACCGAGGACGAGTACGCCGGCGCCATGGGCCGCGATCCGGAATCTAAACTGATGATCTCGCCACGTTATACCAAGGTGCACAGCTACGTTTTGGATTATGAAAAATACGGACCTCCCAAGGATGACGATAAACTCAATAACGTCGTCATCAGGGTCTGGGGCAGCACCTTCAAACCCGCTTTGAAGAAAGAATGCAAACGTCTCGGCGTGCAGATTTTCGACCGTGTCATGGCCACATCTCTTCTCACGGAAAACGGCGTCCAGGGCGGCAGGGTCGTCGGCGCAATGGGTTTCAGCGTACGCACCGGAGAAATCTTTGTCTTCAAATCCAAAGCTACCATCATGGCCACTGCGGGGGGCGGCGGTCTCTATACCTTCAGTTCGGAGCTCTGCGGTATTTCCAGCATGGGTTCTCGCAATTCCTCCGGTGAGGGCATCGTCATGGCCTGGAATGCCGGCGCGGAACTCGCCAACATGGAAGCCTCCGGCGTACTTGGCATCGCTACCGGTTTCAAGCACAAGTGGTATTCCGGTGCCGGTGACGCCAGCTACGAAAACGTCCCGCTGGTAGACGCCAATGGCAAACGCCTCCCTCTGCCCACCCAGGGCTGGGAAGACTGGGGCGCCATGGTCGGCATGCCGGGCACGGATGAAAAACTGCGTGAAGCCGTCATGAAAGGCGAGTATGAACTCCCCTTCTACGGCGATTTCCCCGCCATGAGCGACGTGGAACGACGGGCTACCTGGGACCTGATGCTCAAGGAAGAATCTACCACCAAGATCATCATGGACCAATACAACAAACACGGCTACGACGGCAGCCGCGACCTGCTCCAGAGCTACAAGTTCATTGAAGGCAAGAGCCTGCCCCAGTGGGGCGAAGGTGGCCACGGCGGCGCCCTCATCGTGGACTGGAACCTCAAGACCACCCTCGACGGCCTCTTCGCCGCCGGCGGTTCCATGTTCTCCGCAGAAGACCACAGCTACTGCGCTGCCACCGGCCGTTACGCCGGCCGTAAAGCCGTTGAATACGCAAAGGCGGCCAAGCAGGGTACTGCGTCCCGCGAGCAGATAGAAAAAGAAAAAGCCCGCATCCTGGCGCCCACCCAGCGGACAAACGGCATCGAATGGAAAGAACTCAACGTCGGCATCAATAAGGTCATGCAGTACTACGTCAGCGAATTCCGCACGGAAAGGCTGTTCAATATGGCCCTGCAGGCGCTGGACAAGATCGAGAAGGAACACGTGCCGAACCTCTATGCCATGGACCCGCACAAGCTGATGCGCAGCCTTGAAGACGTCAGCATCCTGAACGTGGCGAAGATCATGGTCACGGCCATGAAGAACCACAAGTCCAGCAATCCCAGGTTGAACCTGATGCGGATCGACTATCCGCAGATCGACCCGCCTGACAAGATGCAGTTCTCCACAATTAAGCAGGTGAACGGAAAGCCTGTTTTCAGCTCGCTGCCAATGAGGTTCTTTGGCGATATGAAAAAAAACTATGAGGCTTATAACAAAGACTATGCCGGCGTTTATAAAGGGAAATAGGTGCACCGGTTTTGTTTTTATGGGGAAATAACAAGTATATTACTTTAGGAGAAAAATATGGCTACAGAAAAAGTAAAAGCGATGCCGAATCCCCAGACCCCGAACCAGCCGGTGATTTTTACCGATAAATGCAACGGCTGCAACCATTGTGTCGAGGTCTGCCAGGTGGACGTCTATATACCGAACCCGGTCAAAGGCAAGTCACCCATAATCCTGCATCCGGAAGAATGCTGGTATTGCGGGTGCTGTGCCAATGACTGCCCGCGGCCCGGCGCCATCGAATTCAACTGGCCGCTCCAGGCGCGAGGTTATTGGAAGAACAAGGCTACCGGAGAGGTCCACCAGATATAGCGGCTGTCTGGCGGAAATCAGTAACACTCAAAATTTCAGGGGTGGCGCGCGCCGGTTCCGGCGCACGCCACCCTCTATTGTTGTGGGCGCCCGTCAGGTTCGTTGACCTCCAGCATCGGGTAGCGCAGGCATCCTGTCCGCGGAATGCCAATCTATCCCTTCTAAACTTGTAGCCATCGGGCAGTTACTCTAATATGAGTAAGAAGACATGACACCTGAAAGAAAATACTTAGCCAAAAAGCCTCTCAAGGTAGTCGCTGCCGTTATTGAGAACAACGGTAAGGTCCTGATAGCGCGCCGCAAGGAAGGCGGTATCGGCGGGGATTGGGAATTTCCTGGGGGACAGGTACATGATGGAGAGGCCCCGGAACAGGCTCTGGAACGGGAACTCGCCGAGGAACTCAGCGTCCGCACCCGCACCGGGAAACTCGTCTGCTCGGTCCCGTACCGGAGCGAGAGAATTTCCCTCGACCTCCTCGTCTATCGTTCTTCCCTGGAGACCGGAACCTTTACCCTGACCGACCACCGGGAAATAGCATGGGTCACGACGTCTGACCTGGACGAATCCATTTTCTCCGCGCCGGACCGGCCGGTCGTCCGCCTTCTGATCGCCGGAGTAAAGGAAGCACTCTAAAATATGGAAAGCGTTATCCTCAAACCCGGTAAGGACAAGGCCGTCCGCAACCGGCACCACTGGATATTCTCCGGGGCCGTTCGCTCCCTTCCGGAATTCGAGAACGGCAGCCTGCTCCCCGTGGCCAGCGCGGAAGGAGAACCGCTCGGCCATGCCTATTTCAACCGGAAGTCGTCTATCATCGGGCGGATGGTCAGCTTCGGCTCTGAAGACCCCCGCGATGCCCTCCGCCGCCGTGTCCGCGAAGCCCTGGTCATGCGCCGCAGGTACTTCGATAGAAAAACGACCAATGCCTACCGGATTATTAACGCCGAGGGCGACGGCATTCCCGGTCTCATTGCCGATCTCTATAATGACGTCCTCGTCGTCCAGGTAGCCACGCTCGGCGCCGAGAAACTGAAGCTGTTCCTGCTCGAACTTCTCATCGCCGAACTTGGTCCGCGTACCATCTATGAAAAGTCAGACCTCCCTTCACGCCGCGAGGAAGGCCTTGCCCCGTATGAAGGGCTTCTCTACGGCGAACCGGCAGGGGAGGTCCGGATAAGGGAGGAGGGGCTGGAGTTTCTGGTTGACATAATCGATTCCCAGAAGACCGGCTTTTTCCTCGACCAGCGGGAGATGCGCAAGCTTACCCGGGAGTTTGCGGGAGGACGCCGCGTCCTCAATGCTTTTGGCTATACCGGTGCTTTCTCGGTCTATGCCCTCAAGGGCGGCGCCGTCGTGGTGGATACCCTGGACATCTCTGAAAAAGCCTTGGAACTGGCTCGCAGGAATAGCGAACTCAACGAACTGCCAGGAACCTCGGGACAGTTCATCGCCTCGGACGTGTTCGACTTCCTGCGCCAGCCTGACCTGGACTACGATTTCATCATCCTGGACCCGCCCGCCTTCGCCAAGAAGAAATCGGACGTCGTTCCGGCCTGCCGCGGCTATAAGGACATCAACCGGCTCGCCATCCGGAACGTACGGCCGGGCGGTCTCGTCATGACCTGTTCCTGTTCTCACTACATTGATGAACATCTCTTCCGGCAGGTGGTCTTCCAGGCCGCCGCTGAGGCAGACCGCCGCGTCCGCGTCATCCAGCAGCACCGCCAGGCCATAGACCATCCCGTCAACATCTTCCACCCGGAGACCGCCTACCTCAAGGGATTACTACTGTATGTGGACTAGCCGCTTATATTGAGCCTGTCGAGCCATAGCCCATAAAAATGTTAAAACTCCCCTGCTTTTTTCTTTCTTTACTGTGTTATAATCGTACACATGTTCAAAGTGGGCTCTACGAGTTTTGAAATTGATTCGGAAAAGGGGTATGCTTCAGTGCGAGAGCCATGGAGTAACATCTCAATCCTGCTTTTGTCTCAGGGTCATTTCTTGTCTTAAAAGTTCGTTTTTTTACACTACTGCTTGGAGGTTTAGTGACAGAACGTTCGATTATTATTATCGGGGCTGGATCTGCAGGTCTCAGCGCCGGCTGTTATGCCCGGATGAACGGTTTCAAGACCACACTGGTTGAAATGCATGATAAGCCTGGCGGGCTTTGCACTTCCTGGAATTGAGGCGGTTTTCTCTTTGACGGCAGCGTCGCTGGATTGGCTGGGTCTGCCCCGGGTAATCCTTTGTACCGGTTATGGGAAGAAATCGGTGTAGCGAAGTATTGTCCACTTCACTATCAGGTCGACTTCGGGAGGATTTGTTTTCCGGACGGAAAAACCATACACGTTTATTCTGATCCTCACAAACTCCAAAAGCACCTTCTTGAGAATTATCCATCGGAAAAAAATGCCATCACGTACTTTACCAACGCTCTGAGCTCTATGCTGAAGATAGATGTGCCCTTCAGCTATAAACAGGGGCTGTCCGCGGTGCCAGGGAAAATCTTGACTGGTTTCTCAACGGTGATGTATTTGCCCGCGATTATCAGGTATGGAAACGTTACTTTGCGGGAACTTATTGAGAAGGTCGATGAACTACGACTGAAGAAAGTGCTCACAAATCTCGTCCATTTTGGGGGAATCGATGTACCTCTCTTGACCATCCTGCTGCCGCTGGCTTATGCACATCGCAGAATGGCTGGAATACCGGTCAAAGGCTGGCTTTCATTCGCGCAGGCAATTGAAAGAAGGTTCTTTGAACTGGGCGGAAAAACCGTTTACAATGCGCGAGTCGAAAGGTTGATAGTAGAAAACGGAAAAGCCTGCGGTGTGGTTTTATCGGACGGTTCACAGTTGCAGGCAGATATCATCCTCTCGGCGGCTGATGGGCGGTTTTCGAACTGCATATTGCCCGGAGAGCTTTCCGATGAGGCCTGCTCCCGGTTCACGGTGGAACGTCTCTCTGACCAGCCGGTCCAGGTAAACCTCGGTGTTGAAGATGAAATGCCAGGAATCGACGGGCCTGTAACCCTCATTATGGATGAGCCTTTTATTGCAGCGGGCAGGGAACACGCCAGGGTCATCTTTCATACCAAGTACTATGACAATGACTCAGCTCCAAAAGGAGCCAGCGCTATGACTGTCTTTCTTGATTCCGACTATGCCTGGTGGCAGAGAATCTCTGCAGACAAGGAAAGATATAGAACGGAAAAGAAGAAAGCTGCCGAAGAAGTAATTCGGGCTATTGCTGCTTATCGGCCAGGATTCGAAAAGAAGGTAAGAGTTATAGATGTGTCTACACCCCTCACCCGTGAACGCTATACTGGCAACTGGATGGGGGCGATGCAGGCATTCAGACCATCGGAGAACATAATCGGCGCGCTTTTCAATAGAGGAACCGGGTATAAATACCAGGGTATCGAGGATTACTATATCGCCGGTCAGTGGGCGGAGCCATGGGGCGGTATTACGACTGCGGTACAGTCCGGGCGCAAAGCCGTCTCCGCGATTTGTAAAGATCACGGAAAGCGTTTCACTACTTCAATCCCGTGAACATGCTAGACAGGGAAGGCGGCGCAGCGGAGTGGGGTCTGGCTGCGTAAATGGATTGTACCAACAACCAAAACCTTTTGGGTATGACAAATTATTGGGGTATGGTTGAACAAAAAGCTGTGAACACGCGGGGTCAATCTATCCTCTTCATCTCCCAGACGGTGCCCGTCCGGTCCGGGCAATGGACCCGGTAAACCTCCCGGTTCCCGGCATCCCAGGAAGGGACGCCCAGTGCCACCCTCCAGTTATAAAGCTCCAGGACATGCTTGAGAGCATAGCAAAGCCCCTGCGGCTGCTGGTAGGGTATCGCATAGATAAACGTATCGCCGACATCATGGGGGCATTGCCCATGCTTTTCTATGCATTTTATCTCAATTTTGCCGAGGTTGCGCGTGAATTCATGGTAATCAGCATCCGTGAAATTTTGCATATCGATGTTGAGATTGGATTTTTTCATGCTCTTTTCTTCCATACATTATTCCCTCGCCTGCCGGTCAAGTAACTTTCTAAACTTCTTCTCGAGAAGAAGTCATTAGTTCCGGAGCTTAAAGTTTTTTAGGACACTCTACAGATTGTTCGTTTTATACGGAATACAGCTAACCAGGCTTTTGGGATGAAATGGGTAAGCTGTTAAGGAACTCAAGCCAGGCAGAACCCATTCTTTTTGCCTCTTCACATTTAGCGGCAACAAACTCCGTTAAACGCGTTCTTGCTTCAGCTAGTTTCCCTTCAACCGCTAAGTTACTGACCTCAACTTCCAGCAATTCAGATTGCGCGATTGTCTGCTGTTCAAAGACTGCGAAAAACCGTGTGATTTCAGACCGATATTCCGGATGATATTCAACCACGGTTCTCAGATTTTCAAATACCTCAGCCAGGGGATTTCTCCTTGTGCCAGCAATTTGGGGGACTTCATTGATTCCGATGTAAAAAGGCAGGAACGGAGCTATACAGGGTTGCCCGAATGTGAACCATAAACAACTGAGCAGATCGGTGCAGTGTTCTACAGTGACAGAAAGATGGCATTTAGCCGTGTAATGGACCGAACCATGACAGCAAACCGACATTGCGCCGTTTTCCTCCTGAACATAACAGGATTTCTTCTGATCTTCAGGAGAAATGTTTCCATGGTCTCTCCAGACATTCATGAAATAAGGCAGGGTAATGCCCGTATGGGATGCATATCCATCCGGCGTCTTGGCGCAGGCGAGTTGTGCGCAGTCATATTGATGTTCAATCAGCATCTGCCAGACTCTTTTAGCCCTGTTGTAGCCGGATCCTATACCCATTTCATACTGTTTCAGTCGTTCGGTAGCCAAAAAATTACCAGTCGCAAAAACCATATCGGTCAAAGGACCATGAATGGCGTGATTCCCCGGGTCTCCATATTTACAATTGACACCTTCAATATAGAAACCTTCTCTTGGATCAACGATTGTTCTTCCCACGTTGGAGATATAGCCGTATTCAGTGAAATTCTCTTCCCACATCTGGACATATTCTTGGGCGCTGGCTGCTGTTCTCATCAAATCCGTCAGATAGAGATACTTCGCCTCACCCGGGTATGGAGGATAATTTTGTGAAAACTTACCGGGTTCCGTGGCGCTGACTCCTTTTTCATTCAAAACTGGTATCTCAAATGTCGGCAGTTCGATGGTGCGCTCAATGCTGAGATAACGGTAACCCTTTTCAGGGATGGTCAATCTTACCAATATGTGTTCCCAGGACGGCTCCCCGGCGGCTTCATCCCCGTTCTGCGCGTTCATGTTGCCTTTTTGTGAAGTTAAACCAAGTACCATAGCCGCAGTGCAACTCATCTTCTTCTCCTTTTAATACGGTAGTGTAGTACCAGGCGCCACAACAAACACCCTGTGACCATTTTTAGGCCAGACTTATTCACCGGCTATTAGTGCTGCTCCTAATGCATTAATGAGCTGCGGTTGAGGAGGTACGAGTAGAGGGAACCCGAGTTCCTCGATCTTTATTACAAGTCCGGCATCCAGACCGCCTCCACCACTGATGGCATAGGGTTCTTCAGCCCCCAGCCTGTTGATCAAGGTGCTGATTCTGTTTGCCAGCGAGCTATGGACGCCGGCAAGAATGTCTTCTTTGCGAATGCCTTCCGCGACCCTGGAAATGGCTTCGGATTCTCCGAAAACAGCACAGGAGGTGGTAAAGGTTACCGGTTTTTTTGATTCTAGAGAAAGCGGACCGATATCTTCGAGCTTTACTTGAAGCACATTGGCGATCACCTCAAGAAAGTATCCGCTTCCGGAGGCGCACGCTTCACTGACGATAAAATTCACCACCTGACCTTGCTCGTCAAGCTGGAGTACCTGGCTGGATTGTCCCTGTACATCAATAACTGTCCGCACTTGCGGGAAAATACTGTGCATTCCCCTTGCACAACACTGCATATCGGAAATATGCTGATCGCTGAAAGAGATAACGCCTGAACCGTGGCCGGTGGTTATGGTGCGGGAGATGTCCCCCGTCTTCAACTTCGCCTTGGCTAACAGTTCATTTCTCAACTTCTGAGCTATTTCGAGGTAATTAATGCCAGAAGCAAGCGTGTGAGAAGCTGAAAGGCTGCCGTCCCGGATGATAACCCCTTTGCTGGTCCTCGAGCCGATATCAATACCCATGAACCATGCCATATATCATCTATCCCCTAATTAAAGAAAGTAGCCTCGTCCAGGCGACGCTCTCCTTTCGGTACCGGCTCGCCATTACTGAGAGCTTTCAAAACTATGTCCCTGGCAAAAAGGGCAGCCCCGATCGCCCCGCTTAATAGAGGTTCATCGGGAATCAGAACTTTGTGGCCCAGATATTTTTCCAGGGCTTTAACAACCCCCGCATTTTTCGCCACTCCGCCGGTGAAAACCACTTCAGGCTCAACTTTTAATCTGTCTACCATCCTAGCCACACGGCTTGCTATAGCATCATATACACCGGCCATGATATCCTGCAGTGGTACTCCTCTTGATAAATGGGCTACCACTTCCTGCTGGGCGAAAACCGTACAAGTGCTGCTTATCGTAACTTTATTGGCGGATTTAAGCGAAATACCTCCCAGGTCTTCCATCTCGAGACCAAGTGAATGAGCGATAACTTCAAGAAATCTGCCGGTGCCGGCGGCGCATTTATCGCTCATTGTAAAATCAATCAGTTTTCCGCGGCTGATCTTGAGTCCTTTCGAGTCTTGCCCGCCGATATCGATAGCGAGCCTGGCATTGGGAAACATTGCGGATATTCCCTTCGCATGGCAGGCTAACTCCGTGATCTGGCGGTCCGCGAAAGGCACGGCAATCCGGCCGTAACCTGTAGCTACTATAAAGGTGACATCATCGAAACTCAGCCTCGCCCGTTCAAGCGCCTCGCTCATCACTTGATTTGCCAGTCGCCGGTGCTCAGCACCGGTGTGTTTTATTACCTCAGAACAAAGTGCCTCATCCTGATTTAAAATAACTATCTTTGTCATGGTTGACCCAAGGTCGATTCCGGAAAAATATATCTTATTTACCTCCCAAATAAAACTAGTGCCGAATTAGAGGCTTGTTTCTTCACATGTCTGATCAAGCTCTACCGCTACTATATCTTTTTCGTTTGGCGTTTGCAGCAATCATTATCTTAAAAGCTTCAAGTCTCCTTTTATATTCATCTTCTTTATAGACCCGGGGATCAAAATTCTCCCATTCCAGAAGCATTACCGGGATGCCAAGCTCTTTTTGCAATGCACTTCCAATTAATAATGCGTCCCCGGCAACTGCACGACAGCCGACATGATACCTATTCAGAATTCCCTCTATCTTCAGCCTCTTACATCCCTCAATGATTAGTGAGATTTTTTCTCCAACCGGCAGGCTCATACCGGCGTTTTGTATCTTAAGGAAATAGTCCAGGTATGGGTCTCCGGTTTTCTGGGGAGGAGGCGGGGAAAAATATACATCGGTGGCCGCAATAGCAATATCGAGATCACACGCTAGCTGTTCTAATTGCGGATCAGTTTGTCCCATCGGGCACATAGCCAAAATTCTGGGAGCTTCCTTGCTAACAACTCCCATTCCTTTACCGATTCTCAGCTTTAATTCATCGTGGAGTAAATTCAGTACACCAATTGCCTCCTTAATATCATTGATAGATAATGAAAGCCCATTCAAGCACATGAAGATATTGTCATGCGCGGGGCTGATAGTCAGAGGTACGCTGTTCTCTATCAACCTTTTAATTCTCCCCAAAGCTTCCTCGAACTTACTCTTCGTATCTTGTACTTCCTGTAATAGATCGTCGCTTATTTCAAATCCGATAATGTCCCCGGTCCTTTCAACAACCTTTCTCATGCTCTTTGCGGCCAAAATAGCGGTCCGCAACGTTGCATCTGGAAAATCTCGTAGTTCCCGGTCATGACATGTGTCAATATATACAACAGGAATACCGGAAAATTCATAAAGCAAGTCCAGGGTTTTTGGAGCTGTCTCGCATAAAAATCCCGAAGTTATCAGCAGATCAGGTTTCGGGAAGTAGCCAAGACTAAGGGGACCAAGCAACGTCTTCACATTGGCGCAATGGGCCACCATTCCGGATTTCAGCCATTTCTTTTCGGCTTCTTCCAGGACCGGTTCCAGTTTTCCAAAGATACAACCAACCACAATATGAAAAGGCCAGCTTTGATGAAGTGAGTATACATCTCTAGATTTTGATACGAGAGCTGAACTAAGTAAGTCTATGCCGGGACACATAAATCCATAGATCAGCTTTTTCACGCCTTCTTCTCTAGCCAGCAATGAGTTTACTAATTCTCTAACGATGAACCGGAATATCTTCCTTATACCGGCCAATTCAACGGCGTAGTATTTCCTGACCCTTTGTTTGCCTCGCTCAATATCTTCGCCGGTTATTCCCAGTGTACCGAATGCCTTCCTTACCCTGGGCAATTCTGCGTTGATCTCCTGGTCTTCGTAACCCAGCAATTGTAACAACTCGATCATGATTACACCCCACCCTTCACGATTTCAAAAAAGGCTTCTACCCGGGTTTTTATTTGCCCCGTATCAGCAGTACCATAATCCGATTCCAAAATGAGCACCGGTACACCATGCTCCGCCATTTTATCGATAAAGAAAAATGATTCCGAATCGTAAGTCTCGCAGGCAAGGAGTTCATACCATATTACTCCATCAATTTTAAAGTCTTTTATCAGATTGAGCATAAAATCCAGCCTTTTTCCAGCCGAGTATCGCATGAAGGCACAGGGCACTCTATCTACGAGATATCCCCTCGTAAAGGATTCAACAAGATCGCTTTGTACTTGGATATCGTGCCAATAATACCTCATACCTTCACAAAATTCCTCGACGGCGATCTCTCCACCGGTTTCCTCTACCAGTTCCGCTATCCTGTAATCTCCGTATCCAAGGTTGGGCCCCGTCAGCAGGATCCGCGGCACGTTTGCCCGGAGAGACGGCTTTCTATCCTGTAATTCTTTATATACCGCTTCCAGTGCGTCCACCATAAATACCGGGTCAGCATAAAAAGAGGCGTGATTCAATTTGATGAAGTCCAGACCACTCAAGAGTGGAGAATTACGCCGCATGAGACTTATCTTTCTTAATAATCCACGCATCCTGTTATAGAGGCCAATGGCATCAACCAACTTTTCATGCGTGATCGTATTTCCTGTAAATGACTGCAGCCTTTCCTGCATCACTGCTAATCTATTTTGAAAATATTGCAGATAGAAATCATCGCCGTGCTGATGCGGCACCCCAAGCTTGAATATCTCCAGCCCTCCCAAGTATTCCCATGTGTCGATCACTTTTTTAAGGTGCTGGCAGGTAATGGGCCCCACTACCATATCCAGCATTGAATAATAGGGGTTCTCCTTTAGCATTCTCTCTCCGACTTGTGCACGCGCGAATGGACAGATTACTTGCGGCAACAGTGAGAGTGCAGCATCGGCGGAGCGGTGGTTTCCTCCGTGAACAAGGCCTACAGGTATCGCACCGGAGGCATAAATTATCTCTTCCGGCACATAGTTTCCGGGGAGATAACCTATAATTTTTGATCCGTTCTTTTTTGCCTCTGACAACCGAGCCGGGCGCTCCTTCAAATGATTGGCGATATGTTGAAATTCCATTGCCTGCCTCACTTGATTCGTATTTGATGCCTCGGCTTGCTTTTTCAACCGGTTTATTCAGGCTGTTTCCCGGAACAAAGACCCCATGTTTCAAACATCTTCCTGTAATGTTCAGGCTGGTAAAAATCCGGCCTCATATCGAAATAAAGATCCGCATACCCTTGCTTCAGGCCGCAGAAGTGTTGCAGCCCGGATACCAGACTTTCTACTTTATTCCCAGGGGCGGAGAATATGATTTCATCATCCCCGCACATCGTCCGCAGGTATTCACCGGGGTCAGGGATGGTAACCCGGCATTCACCGGTTTGCATAACCGGAATTATGGAAAACACGCACGAACGCAGGGGATCCAGTACGGTATTCACCAAGCATCCTTCTTTATATTTGACCGCGTAGAGTATATTCCTCAACTGTGTTACATTGCTGAAAATAATGAGTACATCCGGTTTGAAGTCCGCATTTTTCAAAGGAGCAGATACGATGCCGACATATTTACCGTATTCGAATTCAGGTGAGGTTTCAGCCAGTTTCTCGGCCGCCTGCCGGTCTTCAACAACATGGGGAAAACCGGGATATACTTCTCTGGGCGTCACCATCCCGTAAGCCGAGATCGGTGCAGGACACCAGCTATCTTCTTTTAGCATAGCTACAGTCATTCTCTGTCGGCGTGATAGAGCGAATGCCTGGCATTGAGCGATGTGAATGCCCTCATCTCGCAGCGGTCGGAAAGCCCCCTCGGGGATGTCTTCCTCTTTCTCCAGCATTTTTATTGCTATGGGTGATGTTTTAAGAAGTAAAAGTTTTTCGATTTCCGTTCCCCAATAGCCATTTTGACTTGTTGCCATCGACTGTGCCTCACTTTTTCACGTTTTACAGATTCGTTTCTTCAAAGGTCCCCCGGTGAGAAACAAAAAAGCACTATGTTCCTTTTTATAGTGGAAGTTCTTTGATTTTCTTCAGCCATTGTCTGCCTGATGATGCACCTTCCTCCCATTTTCCAGCTACAAATTCCGTCAATATCTTCCTTGCTCCTGCAATGTCTCCTTTATTGGCTAGTTCGGCCGCGGCAGTTTCTACTTTCTTGCTTTCTTCAATGGTCTGTATCTCGAAAATTGTCCAGTATTGCCTGACCTTGTCTGCGTAATCCGGGTGAAATTCCAGCTGCAGCCGCAAATCTTCGAATATTTTGGCTACTGGATTGGCTTCCTTTGTGATTTCTTCCGGTAGTGCATTGACGCCGACGTATACGGGTAAATAGGGAGATAAACATGGTTGGCCGAAGGTCATCCAGAGGCAGCTGAATAAGTCCGTATGGTCTTCAACAACGTTACAGATAGTGACGCACTTTGTATAAAAATTAATCCCGTGGATGCATACCGCTTCAGAGCCTCTCTCTTCCGGCACGTAATGGCTCATTCTACCGTCCGCTGGAGGAAGGCTCCCGTGATCCCGGAAGATACTCATGAAATAAGGCAGCGTAATGCCGGCGCCGTAGTATGGAATGTTTGCACTCTCAGGTGGATGCGGCGTTTCCATGACACAGCAATCGTATTGTCGCTCAATAAGTAATTTCCATACTCTCTTAGCCCTGTTGTACCCCGCTCCTATACCTGCCTCAGCTTTGCCTTTCAACGTGGAATTGACAAAAAAGTTGGCGCAAGCAAAAACCTGGTCGGTCATCGGTCCATGAATGGCGTGGTTCGCAGGATCACCGTATACTAAGTTGGCACCTTCAAACATGTAACCTTCTTTGGTATCTATCATCATCCGTCCGATGGAGCTACCGCCCATAAAACCATCAGTTCCGTACTGAGCCATATTTGCTGACCAGGCCTTGAGATATTCACGGGCACTGTTTGAGGTCATCATCAGTTCCGCGTCGTTGATACGTTTTGGGGTGCCTGGATATGGAGGAAACTGCATAGCCGGACGGCCGAATCCGACTGTGGCAATCCCCTTTTCATTCAATATGGGCGTTAAATTATCCGGCCCGGGACCGCATGTTTCAAGATATCTGTATCCCTTTTCAGGAATTACCAGATGTATTCTGATAGTCTCCCAGGAGTGTCCGCAATCATGAGATTGTGCGACCAGATTCCCACGAAACGATGTCAAACCGGTGGCCAGAGCAGCAGTGCAAGTCATAATTGCCTCCTAATGAAATAATTCTGAATTGCGCATCGGAATACTGGAAAAGCTGAAGTTAATGAGATTGTGCAACCTATCCAGGCACAATCCGGTATCGGGTGAGTTGTTTCTGCCGGAGGATACATGAGCATGGCTTTCAGTGACTAATATCCCTGAATCATGCGAACAAAGAAAACCATAGTATTTATCGCCTGCAGGAAGCGGCCCGGGCCTTATCGATACACCAGAATCGTTTCCACTCAAAATCTGTCTCAGCATACCGATCGCCGGGTGGCAAGCGAGCCCTGTGGTTGGTACCACAGTGCCGCTACCGTTCCCGGACGAGTCAGCCGCCACGATTACCCTCCAGACCTTCTATTTTGGTTCCACGTCTCCCTTTTTTCATTCCGATGCTCCAAAAAAAAAAGAAGATCTTGTTATGGATAATACGTTTATCTACGATACCGGTGTCACCTGATCCGGATTGTCACCGTCTGACTATAATGTCCCTCTAAGCCTGGGGTCGAGAGCATCCCTGAGCCCGTCTCCTACCATATTAAAAGCGAATACCACAAGCATGATAGCTATGCCCGGAGCAAAAGATAATATCGGTAAGTCCAGCAGGTACTTATAACCGCTGTTGACCATGGCGCCCCAGGCTGGGTCCGGGGGGGTGATTCCTATACCCAGAAAACTTAAGCCGGCTTCAGCCAGAATCGCTGAGCCCATCTGCATTGTTACCAGAACGATGAGCGGCGGGAGACAATTGGGCAAGATATGCCTTACCATGGTAAACAGGTTACTGGCGCCTTGAGCACGAGCTGCCAGTACGTAGTCATTTTCCTTAACAGTTAGGACTTGTCCGCACATCAACCTGGCATATATCGTGACCAAAGCGATGCCAATGGCAATCATGACATTTCCCAGCCCTCCGCCGAGAATAGCGGCAAGCACCAGCGCCATCAATATCATGGGGAAAGCCATGAGAGCATCGATAAACCTCATGATTATCGTATAAGTCATGCCTCCAAAGTAGCCCGCGATCAATCCCAGTGCCATGCCTATGGAGGCAGCAATGGTTATGGAGACTATGCCCACCAGCAGCGATGCTCTCGATCCATAGATGATGCGGCTGAGTGTATCGCGGCCCAGAGAGTCGGTCCCCAGCAAGTGTGTTGAGCTGGGTTGTTGCAGGGCTTCGGCAAGATTGGTTAGATTAGGATCATAAGGAGACAACCATGGTGCGAAGGCTGCCATGATCACCATCAGTACGATGATAGCAAAACCGACAATGACCACCTTCCGCGAGAACATCACCCTGATGATCCGCCGGAACTCCCCTATATGGGGCTGTATTTCTGTAAATCCCTGGATATCGGCAACTTGCTGGGACATCAAGTAGTACCTTTCTAACTGTACCGTACTCTGGGGTCAAGCCAGCCGTAAGAAATATCGACCAAGAGATTGACCAGCGTGATTATTACCGCGGTTATCAATACAATGGCCTGGATAATGGCGTAATCCTGGCTAAAAACGGCGTCTACACCCAAGCGGCCCATGCCTGGAATATTGAATACCGTTTCAACGAGAACAGAGCCGCCCAGTATCAAGCTGAAGCCAGCGCCTGCCAGCGTCACTACCGGAATCAAGCCGTTCTTCAAAACGTGCTTTACAACGACAATCCGCTCCATCAATCCCTTGGACCAGGCGGTGCGGATGTAGTCTTGCCGCACTACTTCCAATATGCTGGATCGTGTTTGACGGGCTGTAGCAGCTAAGGGGAATATCGCCTCACAGACAACCGGCAAGACTATCTGGCTGATACTTTTTGTAAAATCCTCAAAGGGAGAAGTATACCCGAAGCGCGGCAACCAGTCTAACTGGAGGCCGAAAATCCATATCAAAATTATACCCAGCCAAAAAATCGGGATGGTTATGCCGATATTTGCGAGCAGCGTAACGGTAGTATCGATGCTGGTACCACGGCGCAGAGCCGAAATCACTCCGAACACGATCCCCAGCGCGTGGCTGACGATAAAAGCTATCAATCCTATGTATATCGTCACGGGGAAACGCTCGCCGATGAGACTGCTCACTTTCTCACGGTAAAAAAGCGAATCTCCGAGGTCGCCGCGGAAAAGGTCCTTGATCCAGTTAACATACTGTACAGGTAGCGGATCATTTAACCCGAACTCTTCCCGCGCCTTCTCGAGTTCTTCTACAGTGAGTTTTTCCGCCTGTGTCTGGGAGAGATATAAAAGAACCGGGTCTCCGGGTAAAAGACGGATGACCATAAAGACCAAGAATGTAATGATAACAATAACGACGATAGCTTGGATCAGCCGGCGAATTATATATGTTCCCATCAGGCTTCCTAAATATAATAGAGGTACACAGATTCGCTGTTCTTTTTTAAGCAGTGCATCGCAACCAAGATAGCCCGGTTACAGTGGCGCGGCTACATCATCCTGACGCAGCCGCGCCACATATTTCTTTTTTTATGCCTCCGAATTTTCTTCAGATGGCTGAATTTTCACGTCCGGTATTAGTCTTGGGCGATCCATACCTTGTTGGTGTCCCATGGGAAGCCGCCACCATGCGTGCCGACGCCCATTTCGTGAACCCTGGGGTTCAAAAGGTAGACTTCGTCTGCCGCCCACAACGGTATTGCGGCAACATGCTCCTGGAACATCCTGACCAACTCCTGGGTCTCCGGCATGTAGTCTTCGGGGTCGGCCATCTTCAGGCACGCCTCTAACTTTTCAACCCATCCCTCCGGGAGACTCATTGCGGGCGCGCCAAAAAGGCTGTAGGGCAGGAAGTACCTGTCCAGGAAAGCACAGTAGTTGAAGTCGGTGCCCGCGAATGTCACGACGAAGAAGCCGTTGAAGTAGTCACCACCCAGACCGGTTTCCATCCATTTGGGCGGGCTCAAGACATCGATGGTTGCCGTAATGCCTACCCTGGCAAGGTCGGACTGGATAGCCACGAACATGTCCTGAGGGAATATCGTTGCGGTGATAATGGTCGTGGATAATCCATCGGGATAGCCGGCTTCGACGAGCAGCGCCTTGGCCTTATCCGGGTCGTATGGGAAGAATTCTTCATCGACATGGCTGAACTGTTCCGGCAGAGCGGGCTGGTCGACAGCCTCCCACACGCCGAAACCCAGCGCATCGACAATTGCCTGGCGATTGATAGCAATGGCAATAGCCTGGCGTACCTTCACGTTAGAAAGCGGAGAGTCATCATGTACAGAATCCGGCACCAAGTGGTATATGGGACCGCGCCGGGTCTCACGTTTGAAACCTTCATTTGTCACCAAATCATAGGATGTCTTGGGGTCAGCGCATTCCCAGACGAGGCCATCTCCAGCCTTGAAGGCCATGGCCGCTGTAGTGGGATCGACAATATAGATGTACTTGATACCGTCGACCCTGGCCTTGTCTCCCCAGTAATCGTCAAACCTCTCGTATTCGAGTGAGGTATCGCGGACAAAGCTCTTGAACTTGAAGGGGCCGGTACCGACAGGATTGAGTTCTATCCATTCCCTGCCGTGTTCCTTGTAGGCTTCCATCGATATCATACCGTAGCTCGTAGTCATCTGGATATTAGTGAACGAGTCCGGTTTAAGGTTGATGCGAACGGTATATTCATCGACAACCTCGACGGAAGTCCAGGCTGCCGGTGACCCGGTGCCTTTTTCGAGGTAGATATCCAGAGAGAACTTGGCAGCCTCTGCGTTGAATGGAGTACCGTCATGGAACTTGACTCCCTCACGGAGGTGATAAGTGATGTTAGAGAGATCATCGGAGACCTCCCACGAGGTTGCCAGCTGGGGATACAGGTTGCCATAGACGTCTGAATCAAAGAACCCTTCAACCCAGGGTACCTGGGCAAAACCAGACGCGTTACTCAAGTGTTCCATGGGATACCCGAACGTGGTGGGGGATTGGTTGCTGATAATCGTCAGGATACCGCCCGTTTGCACCGGCTCAGATGAAGTCGGGGTTGAAGATGTTGTTGTCGTTTGGGATGGAGCTGTTGTCGTAGATGATGCACTGGTTTGAGTTGAAGTGGTGGTTTGAGACGGAGTCGTTGTCTGTGAGGTTGTCGTGGTCTCACTCGACCCTCCGCACCCCACAACTAACAGTGTAGAGACTAACAGGATCGCAAATAACATATACAGCTTTTTCATACCACCTCCTGATGGCAAAATAAATTCCTAAGACCATTTCAGGACTTCGAGGATTATATAAGTAAAACATTTGGAAAATATGCAGTCAATGACTCATTTCAGCTATTCCATTGAAGATGATTTTCACTATGCTTATCTCAAATACTTAATAGTAAAGGAGAAAACCTTATGAAGCACGGCCAGGAGCGTACTTTTACAGGATCTGAGGACGGACAATAAAAAAAGGCTTGACCCAAAGGTATACCGGTCTGAACTCTTCATGAGTCTATCGCGGCAACACGATTGGACATCGCATCATCACCCTGTTGTAAAGACTACAATTTCATCAGCCAGGGTATAACGGTGCGGATGATACGTGCCAGAAAATACCAGAACGAATCAGGCGTTGCAAAGGGTGATCCCTGGACATCCGGGGACTGACCTGAAGCTTTAAGTGAAGACTTTTGGCGTTTAACCTTTCAGGTAATCCTGGCGGATTTCATCCATCACCTTAGCAGCAAATGAGCCTTTTTCTTCATCAGGAACAGAAGATATCGGCAGAACCCAGTCCATTTCAGACAGGTTATCCAGAAGCACGGGAATAAGATCATACGGAACAGTTATAAGGACGAGGCCTTCCGGCAGCAATTTCCTGTTTTTCATGCCGTAACCCAGGCCGGTGATTGTATAATTCAGTTTACCGGTCATGTAGGGATAGATAAAGACCCAGGCGCACATAAGGACCGGTGTTATCATCGTGGTCAGGGGTTTTCCGATAGAATAGCTGAGAGCACGAAGGATCAACTCAGCCTGGTCCGGCCGGGCTGTTATCACAATTAGATCGGGATCGAACGGCGCATCAAAAATGCGGGCAAAGGCAACATGCCTGACAGTGCCGGCGGGAATTTTCTCTATGTACTGGTAAACCCTTCGGTTAGCCCGGGCATCCTGGTATATCCGTTCCTTAGCTCCGATCTGCCCGCTTTCAAAGTTCGGTTCCGGCTCCATAAAACCCAGCAGCAATCTGTCCACGCATGAAAAATTCTCGGCACTGGCATAAAACGGAGACCTATCCTGAGCATTGCGGAACATCTGGCATATGGATCCGGTCTCTTCCAGCTTTTCAACACCGCCCGGCTTATTGAGCAAAAATTTCATGGCCACGGGACTGTAGGTAAAATCCATTTTTTTCAGCAGCGAGAAATCCTTCAGTGAAATTGTCATTTTTCCCCTCCTTTAGTGGGCAGTACACTGGAAATCGATTTTCCAGAGAAAGTCAAACCTGTGAAGCACTCGAAGGGTTGGACATCTCTTCGTAATTATGAATTAGTGTTTTGTTTTTTCTATAATTAAAATTCAAGCAAATCAGGCAGTCAATAGTTGATATCCTCTAAAAATCTGCCCCCACATAGTCCGTCTCAATGCAGTTTTGCAGTCTAGTTTGCACATGATAGTTGTGTTGTTCACTCACCCCGGCACATCGACTATATTCAAACCCCGGGCTAATAAATCGAAATCCAAAATAGCGACTTTGAGCTATTGACTGCAGCAAACAACACACATACACTTTTTTCATACTTACCTAGCTTATAGCACCTGTCCTTTTTTTAGCCCGATCATCAAGTTCTCTATATACACCTTTAGGAGGACCTTGTGAGTAACTCAAAGTATGAAAAATACATCCTCACCGATCTTCACGGGCCAGAGGTAAGCCCCGAATTTGCCGCCGCGTTCGCCAAGGTCGGCAAACTCATTCTATGGATGGATGACAAAGTAGTGCCGGGGGCGTTCCAGATGAACTGCTGCTGGTATTTTGCCCCGACCAAACGGGGCCCCGGCGGAAGTCACGTTCATGACGTGCCGGAAATAATAGGGTTTTTCGGCAGCGACCATGAAGACGCGCTCGACCTGGGTGGCGAACTGGAATTCTGGATGGAAGACGAACAATATCTCATAACCAAAAGCTGCATGATATTCGTCCCGGCCGGTTTGCGGCATTGCCCGATAGCCCTGACGCGGGTAGACAGACCTATCTTCCACTTCAGCGTTGTCACCAGCGGCGAGTACGTAGTTCTCGATGAAAGGAAAGGACAATAACCGGAATGACGACAGAAAAGAAATTTGAAAAATATATCGTGACCGATACCAAGAAGTTCCGCGAGATCTACCCGAACATGGGAAGCCCTGAGGTGGATGAATGGAACCACCTGATACTATGGATAGATGACAAGATCGTGCCGGGGTCGTTCCAGATGAACTGCTGCTGGTTTGTCAAAGTACCGGAAAAGCAGATGTATTTCCAACACCAGCACGATGTACCCGAGATAATAGGACTATTCGGCGGGGACTATCAAAACCCGAACGATATGGGCGCGGAAGTGGAATTCTGGATGGAAGATGAGAAGTTCACCATTACAAAGAGCTGCATGATTTTCGTGCCGGCGGGGATCAAACACTGCCCTCTTATCCTGAAACGGGTAGACCGGCCCATCTTCCACTTTACGGTTGTGACCAGTCCGTTGTACGCCATGGAGAAATAAAGACCGCGTGAGAGCCCGAAGGTACGGTAGCCGGAATCGCCCGGATGGCGTTATTCGATGGGAATGTTTTCCAGGTATTTCATCAGGCTGGCCAGTTGCGTGCGGTTCTTGAGTCCGGTTTTTTCAAATACGCTTTTAAGCTGGTTCTGAATGGTGAACGGGCTGGAATGGATGTTGTCTGCGATCTCTTTGTTCGTCCATCCCATTCCGGCATACCGGGCGACAACAGCTTCACGATTGCTCAGCCTGGACTGGTTCACGATAATGCTTTCCGTGGTATTGTACCGGCTAAGATCATTGATGACGACGATGAAGCCGGGCTTCAAACCATCAGCATTAGCAGCCGCGAAGGTGAAATACTGGACGTGATACCTGTTTTGGCCCCCGGCCTGTATTATCCTGTTATCATATCCGGGCTTACCGCAGTTCCTTCCGGCTGACCTGGCCAGACGGCTGCAATCCTGGATAATAACATCCGGTACGGGTATGCCGGCACGCTCTACATCCTCTGGAGCCCGAATTTTTCTGCCCATCATGAGCATGCAGAAGATGTCCGCCCTGGAATTACGGTAGAGGGTTTGAAGATCGTGGCCGAGCAGGATCATTCCCTCAGGAAGGGATTCCAGCCACTGCTCGCAGAGTTGCTGTTCATACACGTTTTTAGTGAAGATGTCGCCGATATCGATGGCATTGGCGATATAAGGAATGAGCAGCTCGGCTTTGCGAACATCGTTCTCATCAAAAACGGGCCGCTGCTCTGAGCGCAGCAGGGAAATGGCGCCGATGAAATATGACTTGAAGTAGACCCTGATGACCAGTTCGCTGAGAAGGCCCTGGGGCTGCAGAAAATCATTGTAGAATTTATGCTTGATGAAGTTCCCGATGGGTATGACATCTTCCCTGCGGAATGCCCTCCTCATCGAGTCCGATCCCAGTTCAGCCTGGTAAAGGGGATCGATACGCCAAAAATAATCGGCGTATCTGGAAAGGAATGAATTGTTACCCTGAAGGCTGAATGAATGCTCGAGGTCTATTCCGTTCGCCCGGCTGTTGCTGGGATGCAGAAAAACGAGTTCATCGCAATCGAATACTTTCTGAGTTTCCAGGAAAAAACGGCTGATGCTGTCGTTGTTCGCTGATGGAGAAGCGAACATTTCCATCAGATGAACGACATCATCGAAATTGCTGTTCGTGTTTCCTTCCATATTTGGTCCCCGCGGCGAAAAACTCAGATGTGCGGGATTATACCAGCCGGAAAGAGAAATTGTCAAACCACCGTACGGTTTGCCAGCCATTTTCCGTCTTTTAGATAACGCGGAAATGATTGATAAAAACTAAAATAGCTGGTACGAGCTATTGTTTGCCGGAAATGGGCAAAGTAGAGTCTAAATACCGGTTCACGGTGGCAACCTTTATTTGGAGGATAAAATGAACACATCAGATTCATTTGCGACTCTGTCCCAAGCGGACCTGCTCCTGGTTAACGGGAACATTATAACGGTCGATCCTCTTTTTTCCATCGTTCCGGCTGTTGCTGTTAAAGATGGGAAGATCGTTACCACAGGACCGAATGCCGATGTCAAAAGGCTGGCCGGCAAGCATACCAGGATACTGGATTTGCAGGGCGCCACGGTGCTGCCTGGCATAAATGACACCCACTGCCATATGTCCGACTGGGCGTTGACCAGGCCTCCGTTCAAACTTGAAACCAGATTTCCAGTTGTTAAATCCATCGCCGATATTCTGGAGATGGTCAGGGCGCAAGCAGCACGGGCAAAATCAGGAGAATGGATCCAGGGGGAAGGCTGGGACCAGGGTTACCTTGAAGAATGCCTTGCAGATCCGGCTAGAAAGCCAACCAAAGAAGACCTGGACAAGGTTGCACCTGACAACCCGGTACATCTTGTCGAGTATTCAGGGCATCGATCATGGGTCAACAGCCTGGCGTTGAAAATGGCCGGGCTCGATAAAAACAGTCCTGACCCGGTCGGAGGCATCATCGAAAGAGACCCGGACAGCGGAGAATTGACCGGGCTGCTCTATGAGAAAGCCAGTTTCATGGTCGGGAGAATGATCCCGGCATGGACCTATGAGGACAGAAAAGCCGCGATACCCGGCGCGATGGCCGAACTGAATGCCCTGGGCATCACCAGTTTTACCGATGCCGGCGTGGACCGGGATCGGCTGGCTGCTTATAACGACGTCTATAATGAATCTTTCCCGGATAACAAATGGACCTGTCGCCTGAATGTACTTTTATCGCTTGGAGGGTTCGGGCCGAAACCTTTGGAAAACGCCAGAGAGGCGCTGAAACACGTCGGGTGCCGTCATAACTTTGGTAATGAATGGCTGAGAATCAACGGCGCCAAAATTGTCGCCGACGGGATTCCGCCGTTGAAAACAGCCTGGATGTATGACGGCGAATATCTGGACGGGAGCACCGGAGGACTGACTATCGATGGAAACTCGCCCGAAGAACAGGAACAGACGCTGAGAAACCTGATAAAATTGATGCATCAGAACCGGTACCAGGTGGGCATCCATTGCACCGGTTCCAGGACCGCCGATGTCTGTCTCGATCAGTACATGAAATGTATCGAGGAAGACCCCTGGGATGCCAGACACTATACCATCCACAGCGATTTTGTCAGACCCGAAACCATTGCCAGAGTGGCTGAATTCGGCAAGCAGACCGGGTATGAGATCGGCATGAACGTCCAGTCGCTCATCAAATGGACGATTTCCAATCTGGTTGATTCGGTAGTCGGGGCTGAAAAGTCAAGTTACGAATGGCCTCTCCGCCTGATGCTGGATAACGGAATACATGTCATGGACAGTTCCGATGCTCCGGTGACACACCCTAATTGGAAAAACGGTATTCAGTCCGCGGTCCTGCGTGAATCAAAGGCCACCGGCAAAGTCAGCGGTCCGGAATATCGCATAACTGTCCCCGAGGCTATCCGCAACTATACCTACAACGGAGCATGGCTGGACCACATGGAAAACGTCAAGGGATCCATAGAACCTGGCAAATACGCTGATTTCTGTGTAGTCGACCGTGATATCCTGACGATTGAGCCTCATGAAATAGGTAATTTGAAAACACTGATGACCATTGCGGGCGGGAACGTGGTCTATGATGCAGGTGTAATTTAGACACTCGACAGGAGGCTTTGCAGCTTTGATTATCGGGATACCAAAAGAGATAAAGAACAACGAGTACAGGGTCGCCATGGTGCCTTCCGGCGTGAGGGCGATGGTCGAAAGCGGCCATCGGGTACTGGTACAGAAAACAGCCGGTGACGGAGCCGGTATTTCCGATGATGAATATACCGCTGCCGGCGCGATCATCCTGGATACTGCTCCTGAAGTCTTTGAAGACGCCGAAATGATCATGAAGGTCAAGGAGCCTCTCAGCGAAGAATACGCGCTGCTCAGGCCGGAACAGGTCCTCTTCACCTATCTCCATTTAGCTCCGGCGCCCCAACTCACGCGAGCGCTGCTGGAACAGGGTGTCGTGGGAATTGCTTACGAAACCGTCCAACTGGACAACGGCTCTTTGCCGCTCCTGACCCCGATGAGTGAAATCGCGGGGAAACTCTCGGTCCAGGTGGCGGCGCACTATCTGGAGAAAGAAAACGGGGGCAGCGGCGTCCTGCTCGGAGGCGTGCCGGGTGTCAAGCCCGGAAACGTCGCTGTTATCGGCGGCGGGACCGTGGGGCAGAATGCCGCCAAGATAGCCCTCGGCATGGGAGCCAGCGTCACCCTGGTGGACCTGAACCTGGACCGGCTCCGTTACCTCGATGATGTCATGCAGGGAAGGATCACCTTACTCGCATCGAATTCGCAGAACATCGAACGGGTGGTTGAAGCAGCCGATGTCGTCATCGGCGCGGTACTGATACCCGGCGCCCGGGCAAAGAAGCTGGTCATGCGTGGTATGATAGCAGGGATGAGGAAGGGATCGGTGATGGTGGACGTCGCCATCGACCAGGGCGGCTGCTTTGAAACCTCGGTGCCGACCTGTTTCGATGACCCGGTCTTTATGATTGACGGCGTTATCCAGTATTGCGTTGCCAACATGCCGGGCTGTGTCGCGAGGACATCCACCTTTGCCCTGACGAACGCTACCCTTCCGTACGCCCTGAAATTGGCAAACCTGGGATACGAAAAAGCGCTCGAGAATGATCTGCCGCTCAGGAGGGGCCTGAATGTGTACAAAGGCAAGCTGACGAACGCGGCCGTCGCTGAAGCCGTTGACATAAGGTTCGTGTCTTACGAATCAGCCGTGAAAGAAAGACTCGCCAGAATAGGCTAGGAGGGAAACACATGATATCTGAAACTGAAATAGCAGGACTATCATATCTGGATGCGCCCAAAATGGTAACGTCCGTACCCGGTCCAAAGGTACAGAAGCTGTTACAGGAATCAGCCGCATACGAACCGCTGACCCGAGGCGCCGGAGGGTTCCCTCTCATCATGGAAGAAGGCCGCGGGTCCACGGTTAAGGATGCCGATGGCAATGTGTTCATCGATATGGCAGCAGGTGTGGCGGTGAATGCCGTCGGGAGAAACCATCCCAAAGTACTGGAAGCCATACAGAAACAGAGCAACGTCATCATGCACGCTACCGACGCCACCAACGTCAAGCGCATCGAACTGGCCAAAAAAGTTTCGGGCATCATGCCCGATGGGTTGAAAGGCAACTGCCGGACGGCGTTTGCCCAGAGCGGCAGCGGGGCCGTAGAAACGGCTATCAAATTTGCCCGTTACCACACTCGCCGGTCGCAGGTCATCGCTTTCCACGGCGCCTACCACGGTGTCTGGATGGGTTCGGCGGCGCTGACCACGGGCTACAAATACCGGCATGGCTGGGGGCCGATGATGCCCGGGGTCATCCACCTGCCCTACGGCTACTGCTACCGTTGCGCCTTCAACATGACGTATCCGAACTGCGACATGCAGTGCGCTAAAAACGTAAATTATGTGCTTAATACGCCCTATACCGGAGCGGATGATGTCGCGGCTGTTATCGTCGAATCCCAGCAGGGGGAAGGCGGCTATGTGGTGCCTCCTCCGGAGTTCTTCCAGATCATCCGGGAAGCCACGAAGAAGTACGGCGCTCTCTACATCGCTG